>NZ_JCAXEB010000029.1:0-14872 GCF_059758655.1 Flavobacterium sp. GQ95 | reverse complement strand
GGTATAATTATCATCAACTGCATCAATAGGGGTATTGGCAACTTTTATCTTAACTATATCTTGGCAGCCGTTGGTTGCGGTCCAGATAAAATTGTAAATACCAATCGTACTAAAACTCTGAATAGTTCTTGCAATAATAACTCGAGATTATCCTTCAAATATCTATAGGTATTTAATACATAGATTTCATTTTTATCATTGACATTATATTCATTAATTAATTTCTTTTTGTTTTTTTTCTAACAGCCTTTAAACCAACTCTTGACATGGCGCATCTAAACCCTATGAAATTGGTTGCCATATCTTGCGACAAAAATCGTCTTTGTGCCGGATTTAACCAATATGCCCTATCTCTCCAGGAACCACCTTTATAAACTCTTATTTTATCATTTATTAAAGTAGTTCTGGAATTTGATTTATCATATCTTCCAGTTATTTTTCCAATACTATTTTTAAAAACAAAATTATTAGGTGAATTATACATTTCTTTACTATCATTTCCTTTTTTAGATCCCGAAAAGCGAGATTTTAAATACTGTATTGATTGTTCATCACCATCTCTATAGTTAATTTCATATGACTTGTCAAAATTACGTCTTAAAAAAGTTTCATCTTCATCCACTGGTACAGTTAATATTTGCCCCGGAAAACTTCGAGCCATAATCCGCCCATTACTCAGTGTGTCATATAACATGTTATTTTTATTAAAGATTTCAATTTTTCTGTCTTCCCCTAATTTATGTTTTATATAAACATTTCCTCTAAAATAATTAAAATCATTTGTTTGATTATCTATTGTTGGCCTATAAACATCGGCAACCCACTCTGCAACATTTCCAGCCATATCATATAAACCAAAACCATTTGGAGGATAGCTTTTTACCGCATTAGTAATATCTGCATTATCATCTGACCATCCCGAAATCCCTCCATAATCTCCCGCACTATGCTTAAAATTAGCCAACTGATCTCCATTTTTTGAGCGTGTATATTTGCCAGACCATGGAAATTTTCGTTGTCCTTTATAATTATTATATTCTCTTTGTGATGCTTCTGCCGCAGCAGCATATTCCCATTCTGCCTCTGTAGGAAGCCTATATTGTAGTGATAAGATACCACTTGCCCTTTGTGGATATATATTTCGTTCATGCACATTAGAATTTTTATTATCTTTTAATAAAATATCTTCATTTAAAAGAATATCACTATTGCTGCCATATGTTAATGTTGGCGCAGCAAAATAAGTTTCCGTACTAAACGCAGTTTCAGCAGTTACATCATTATCTTTAGCATTTTTTTTTATAAAACCACTTTTTTCTAAGGCCTTTTCATTAACCCTATCTGTCCGCCAAATACAAAATTCAGTGGCTTGAACCCAATTGATACCAACTACTGGATAATTTGAATAGGCCGGATGTCTTAAATAATCGGTCACCATTATTTCATTATAACCCAATCTATCCCTCCATATTAAAGTGTCAGGTAAAATTCCAGAATAAATATTTTTATAGTTTTCTTCGGTGGGGGGGAAAATTTTTTTTGTCCATTTTAAATATTCTAAATACATCTCATTTGTAACTTCTGTTTCATCCATATAAAAAGACATTACATGCTGATTTGTGGCACCATTATTCTCATCGTGCATTACATCATCTTCAACCTTCCCCATCATAAAGGACCCGCCTTCGATAAAAACTAAGCCAGGCCCTGTATTTTGCACAAAACTTTGCTGTAATCCACTCGTCTTCCAGCCAGTTGCCCGAGAAATATTAGTATATAGCGGTTTCTTATCACAGCCAAGAATGAATATCAGAAAAATTAGAGAAAGTTTAAAGAAAATAATATTTGTCTTTTTCATAGAAAATTATTACAAAATAAATTGCATATATTAAATTTTATTACCAGCACAGATTAAGTCATCAAATAAGCAGTTTTTTTAAATAAACTTACATCTGGTACCCGCTTACTGGATATTTATTAAAAAACACTTAATTGCAAAGTTTTTTATTTGATATCTATCAAACTTACAGCAACTCAATTACAGAACTTTAAAGAGATAAAATATGAGTGATTAGTTTTAATACAAAACGATCTTCAAAATACATATCAATCAGAATTCTAATACAGTTAAATATTACACAAAGATAAAATAAGGAAAACAATGGGCACTGAAATTGAATACACGCAGATACACGTGTATTCAAAAAATATTTAACATTCCTATTTCCAATTATATTATACTTAAAAAACAAGCAAAATGAGTATTATACTATTACAATAACCTTCGCATTCTTCTGTTATCATGAAAAAAAATAAGTTTTACTTTTATTAAATAATAAACTGATCATGAGAACCCTTACAAAAAAAAACATTTAGTTTTCAATTAAACAAATCCTCTTTACTACAATTTAGTTTTTAATACTAAAATGAAGTTTAAATAGATATAAAATACTGTAAAATTATTCTTTATTAATCTGTTGCTGCTCTTCTTTTGATGTCATCTTTTCCGTCTTTGTAGCATAGTTAATATTAAGCTGAGCTCCCAATTCTACAGCTAATTTACCACTAATAATTTCTCCTCGAACTATGGCGCTAGCTTTTAGGCTTAGAATCTCTTCAACTTTAATTTTACCCTCACACTTCCCTTCTATATCTGCACTTTTACAATCAAGATCTCCAATTATAACACCTTTCATTCCTATTATTATTTTACATTTTGAATTAAAATTCCCAATTAACTCACCATCTAATCTAAAGTCAGTCATACTAATAATGTCTCCTTTTATAGTGGTACCTTCTTCAATCCTGCTTATTTTTTCTGAAAAATCAACTTCAGCTTTTAGTTTTTTGTTAAACATATTTTTTTATCATTAATTCAATGCTTATGCAATAATCATTATACCTAACTTTACTTACTGTTTACTAAGGGGTAAAACTTTCTAGTTCTAAGATCATCGCATTGGATTGCTCTTGGAACATTTTAATGTCTTATTGTTGATTCTACTCATTTAATTTTGACTTTTGCTTCAATGCGTCTATTGTCTTAACACTTGACTTACATTGGACTCTTTAAATTGGATTTCTCTTTAAGAAATATCTCCCAATCTTTATAATGATGCCTTTATGAGAATTTATAAATTATCTTTCTAACGCTTTTGCATCCGGGCTTTTCCGAGTGTAAAATAAAAAGCTATTGAAATTCCATCTTCTGTCGTGAGTAATTATACTTCAACACCATAATAATAGTCTTGTATATTGGTGTGATCTTTTTATTTATAGTCTTGAAGAATTCTTTAAATTTGCAGTATAAAATATTGCTAGGTATAGCAAGGAAAGTCAATTATAATTCGTTGAAACTTCTACATAAGAAGTTTCAATTTAATTTGTATGAGTAACTTTCTTATTTTATGTAATCGTTTGCTGAACGTTCTTCTATCAAGTATATTGAGAATAAAACAAATTGTTTCATAAAATATCCAAGTTAAAAGCGTACCAATAAAGCAATAGGAGTGATAATAATTTCACAATTACCAACTTATCTGACCATATCTTTCCGCTGAATAATTTCTTTCGAAATAACACCTATCTAACAGAAAATTATCATTTTACACTATAAAGCATGATACAGATACAGCTAACTGATTGCAGACAGACTTATTAAACTCCTTTTTTATCTGATAAGAGCTGCAACTTCAATTAGTTACTAAAAATAATTTCAAAAATTGTTCCAATTTCATTTCTAGTGACTACATTAACTTTTCCGTTCATCGATTCAATTTGTTTTTTTATCATATATAAACTTAGTCCCTCGACCATATCATCCTTATGAAATGTTTGATATACACCAAAAAGCAAACCCTCGTATTTTTTCAGATCCACTCCTAAACCATTATCCGTTATTCTCAATGTTTTTTTATTGTTTTCAATTGAAAAATCAAACTTTATTACAAGAAATCTATCAGGATGGGTATGTTTTATAGCAATTGTAATAAATTTCAACAAAATACTTTCGAAATAAGTTTGCTTAAAATTAGTAACAGCATCATCAGGAATATTATTTATAAGATCAACACTGCCTTTATCGAAACGGTCTGCAACTGCCTTTATACTTTTTTTTATATGTAAAGGCGGTATAACTGTTTCTAAATCATTTCGAATCTCAAATATTTGTAACATGTAAAATAATAAATTATTTATATCATCAGAAACACCATGTAAATATTTTAAAGTTTCAGTATTTGTATCTAAAATTTCTTCCGAATCAATAATATTAAGAAGTAAACTTAAACTTTTAGAATGCTTAGTTAAATGGTTAGAAACAACATGCGAAAAATTTATTAAATAATTATTCTGATTACTGAACAAATCAATTACCTTTTTAAATTCGGCCTCCTTTTGATATAACATATCAGTAAAAACACCTATTATTCTCAGTGCTTTTCCACTATTGTCGTGCTCGACTACTTTTCCTTTATCTAAAATCCATTTATAACTGCCACTATTAGTCAAAATTCTTCGGAAATTCTCATAAAATGGAGTTTTATATTCAAGATGATTTTCAATGATCTTGTGGTACCTATCCAAATCCTCCTGATGTATTCTTTTATCTAAAATCTCCTTACTAATAAAGCCTTCGTGTTCTATCTCTAAAATTTTTAAGGATTTAGATGAATAAAAAACCGTATTATCGCTTAGATTCCAATCCCAAAAACAAACCGGTAGTACATCTGAAACAAATTCACAAAATTCATTTGATATTTTAAGTTTATGCTCTAAATTCTTTATGTATGTAACATCCGAAATTCTACCATAAAAAACAGCTGTACCTTTCGAGTCTAATTGCACTTTTGAAAAAACCTTGAACCATCTCAAACCTTTATCAGGTAACAGAATTTTCACTACTAACTCCCAATTTGTTCCATATTTTTTTGAATCTAACAATGACTGAAAAATTACATTTCTCTCCTCAGAGAATAATCTATTATAAATTGAGGTCGCAATATCATTTAAAAACTTAGGAACTGTTAATTCAAACATTTCATAAACAGTATCACTCAATAGTTTTATATCATATTTGTTATTTGAATCTAGAGTGAATAGGAATAACACCTCTCCAGCTTCATCTGATATCATTTTATGAAAGTTAAAGGAATTTTCAAAATTCTCAATTTTATCAAGTCTTAATATCATAAGTGATTAATTTAACAGTAAATAGTATCATAAACCAACCGACATTTCACAAATACCTTTAAATTCAATCCATTGTCTGTAGTAAAGACACCTGGTTAAAGACTGTTTTTAACCCTGTCCGCATTTCTACTTTTATCTTAGCAGTATCATACAGATAGATATCTGTAATATCTGCTAATTTCGATAACATTATTTTGTTTGAGGTACAAACAAGGATAGATGGGCCTTTCTTATATATCTTAATCAAATCCCATAATTCAGCTTCTGAATAGATGACAAATATAATCATAGCATAAGGATTTAGATTATAATCGAATTGCGTAAAATCAGCATATGCATCAAATGAATATTCCTCAAATTCATATATCAAAAAACGAGAAAAATATTTTTGATTATCGTAAATTAATAGTTTTCTTTTATCCATTTTTTATAATGTTTAGCGTTAAACATAATAAACACAATTTTAATACTAGTAATACCTACACTTTCTCACTAAATTACAAACTTCCCATGAAATTTGAATTATCATCAGGATAAACCATGTACATAATTCCTTTTACATAAAAACCTAGGTCTCCTTCCAGAATTCATAATTTTCTTTTTGAAACATTTTTATAAAACCAATAATAAATTATGCATTCCTAATTTCGGCTTCTGCAAGCTTTGAATAAGCAAAATTGTTTAAATCTCATACAAAACTACTATCTGCTAATAAACTCATGAGTAATATTATTATAAAAATCATTATTACAGCAATAACAGGCTCTATAATTATTAAACATGAAGAATAAATTGTTGTCTGAAAGCAAATTAATTTAACTGCTTAAAAGGATAGTCAACAAAATAATTATTAAAAACTTCAACTTTATTACAAAATATAATATTGGGATTTAATTTAGTAGAAACGAGGATTAACTGATTGTTTATGTTTTTTCACAGCCTCATCCTGAACTTTAATTTGACCTTTAGGCAATTCAAAACGCAAAAAAACTTCATGTGATCCATTATTGTATACACCTAAATTTGACGTATCAAAATCATAAGCATATCCAGCCATTAAACCTGGAGTAATTTGAAAAGCTGCTAAAGTGCTTATACTTTGGCTAATTCTATAAGCTAATCCAAGAGTCACCACATCATTTATTAAAAAATTTGTAGATACATCTACTTGAAGTGGAGCTCCGCTAACCATTTTTGCTAACAACGCTGGTTTAAATTTTAAAGTTGGAGACAAATCGAATACATACCCCCCCATTAAGTAAAAATGAGCTTTAGCACTAGCCTGGGAAATCGAGGAATTATTATAATAGTCTGTTTCGAGCATAAAAGGAACAGAAAAACCCACATATCCGTTATCAGTCTGATAAAAGACTCCTGCACCTATGTTTGGAGCAAATTGATTTTCGATACTATTTTGAAAAGTCGGATCATTTGGGTTGTAAAAGGTTAACTTAGTATAATCAATATTTAATAAATTAGCTGACGCCTTTAATCCAAAAAACACTTTATTATGTTCGAATACTGTAATGTTATATGAAAAATCAACCGCCATAGTTGTTTTATCAGATGGCCCAATCTTATCACTTACAACTGAAAAACCTAAACCAACCTTTTCACTGACAGGAGAATTAATTGAAAAGCTGCCTGTATTTGGCGCCCCGTCAAGTCCTACCCATTGTGCCCTATAAAGTCCCAGAATACTTAATACATCCCGCGAACCTGCATATGCAGGATTCACAACCTGTGTATTATACATATACTGCGTATATTGTGAGTCTTGTTGTGCATTAACTGACATTCCAAAAAAAAAGGAAACCAGCATTAGTTTTGTAGTATTTTTTTTATACATTATCTTTCTTTTAATTTGTTAAATATAAATACCCTGCTTTTTTAATATACTTATCATAGGAACCATTTCCTGTAATTATAACATAGAAATAAGTGCCTTCTGGTAGTTTTACACTATCATTCAATATATTCTTATCCGCATATCCCTTAAAAACATTTCCATTACTACCATATGAAGTAGTCTTAAAAACTCTTGTCCCCCACCTATTATAAATTTCCACAGTATTATAATCATATTTTTCCATCCCCTCGATTTTAAAATAATCATTTAATCCATCCTCATTAGGCGAAATTGCATTATAAATTACTAAACCGTCATTGGCAATTTTTACACGGGCAAGTGTAAAAACGCCATATTTTTTTAATGGATCAATAACTGTAGTAACCTGTTTTGTCACAACATCAACTACACCGCCTTCATCAATCCATAATTTACTGTCAATATCCCAACGAACAATATGAATTTCTTCATATGGCTTTGCATATATTAAGGGAGCACTTACATCTTCATCCCAGCTAAGTGTTAAAAAAACATTACTATTTCCAGTCGTTTTATCAATTTCCCAATATTCTCTATTATTTATAAAATTAATAGTTCCCGTTTTACTCGTATGTGGGTATAGAGAATTTGAGTCCTCTAATAAATATTTTCCTGAAAAAGAATCGCTGGTGTTATCAGGCGCTGAAATTGAAGTATAACGAAATTGCCCACCGTTCCCGATAGGAAACTGAAATGTATCATTTCCTATTTTACTAACTGATCCGTCAACAAAGCTTTGGTCTCCAGCATTAACATAATTTGCAGTGTTCTCAAAAACGAATACACCTCCATATAAGTTATTATTTATAATACCTGCACTAAAATCAGCCGTACCATATATAGAAACTTTATTCGATAAATGAAAAGCAGATTGTTTGGTATTATTATTAAACTCAACATCATACAATTCTATAGGTTGGCTTCCAGAAATATTCTGATATCCCGTTTGCCCCCGCATACGAGTTATACCAGATTTTGTTCCAGGAGTAAATGTAACCAGTCCATCATTATTAAAGTCAGCGTATACATACAGTTCTCCATCATTTAGCAAATCTCCATCCGGTTGATTCTCCAGCTTTTCAATGGTACTGAAAACGGCACCAGAAGTAATTGATAAATCGCCTATATTAACAGTTTGTGCCGCACTCACTAACGATACCAATCCAACACTAATAGTTAGAAAATGATTCTTTTTTATTCTTTTCATAATAAATTTATATTTAATCGTATTTATCGTTTTTAACTATTTCACCAAAATGATAAATATTGCACTTTTAATGAACAAAACAGATTTAATATATTTTACAAATACAAATCCTAAGACATAATCTAGTAATTCAAACATTTAGCATTATAGTAAGATCTTTGGAACACAACTTTAAAAAGAGTATAGATGATTTAATATCCATAAAACATTTAGCAATTTCATTTCTAAGTTGATTTATAATCAACCAAATACGATCAATTTTATACAGCAAATAAAAACTATAATTGAATAGATTTTCAAAAAGAGATATCACAAATATACACGTGTAGTTAATTTATCTTTAATACTCTATAGAACAAAGAAATAACAGTAAAAATTTGAATTAATGAGTGCCCAAATAAACCATTTAATTATAAAATTTTGTTTAAATCAACAGAAATAACCACATCAATTAAATTGAATTCAAGAATAAAAACTTTATTAAGACAATATTTTAAAATATCGATATTTTCACACCTTAAAAAAGTTATATTTAAATGCAATATAGAATTTTACTTATCTAGCAAACTCGTCTAAAATGGTTAATTGAGATTTACATTTTATGAATAGGAAGTCAATATTAAAAAATGCTCAAAAAAAATATAAGTTAATCGAACAAATAAAAGATCTCTTATTATTTCACCAATATCTTCAAAAATAAAGCCTGCAAAAGGAATTATTTTTATTTTCAAGTATAAAAAAATCTTCAATAGCTAAACGATTTCATTTAGTTATTGAAGATGTGTGAAATATACTTAATTTCAATTTATTACACGTTATTGAAAATTATTAAATAGATACGGCTTTCCGTTAAGACTGAAGAACTATAAAATTACTTATCAGGTTGTGGTGTTGTCCTTAAATAACTGGTTATGTAATGATATCCTTTTGGAAATTTCATAGGGATATCGGTTTCCGCGATTGACGGAGCGATTATAACGTCTTCTCCAGGTAACCAATTTGCAGGTGTTACAACGCTATATCCTGCAGTTAACTGTAAACTATCAATAACACGTAATAATTCATCAAAATTTCTACCCGTTGAAGCCGGATAGGTTAAGATAAGCTTCACTTTTTTATCAGGCCCAATTATATAAACTGATCTTACTGTAAATTTATCACTTGCATTGGGATGTATCATGTCATAAAGTGCAGCTATTTCTTTTTTTTCATCTGCAATTATAGGAAAATTAACTGTTACTCCTTGAGTTTCGTTAATATCTTTAATCCATTTCAAATGCGATTCAAGTCCATCAACACTTAGTGCAATAACCTTTGTATTTCTATTTTTAAATTCAAAATAATAGTTAGCCACCGTTCCTAATTCAGTAGTGCAAACTGGAGTAAAATCAGCTGGATGCGAAAATAAAACACCCCATGAGTTATCTAACCATTCATAAAAACGTATAGAACCACTTGTCGTTTCTGCTTTAAAATCTGGAGCTAAATCTCCTAATCGTAATGTTGCCATAAATTTATTATTAATGTTTATTAATAGCCTTTAGTTTCAATTCTAAAAAATTAAAAGTAAAAAGCTGGTAAAAATAAAACCAGATAGAAATTGAAATAATAAGCGATATTATTTTGTAAATATATTGGCTTTTTATAATAACTGTTAAAATTAAAAATCCAATTATTCTTTTTTTCATTCATGTAATTAATATTCATTTTTTTCAACTTTCTCTGAAACGATGCAACATGTTTTGCACAATGTCAATCTAACTTCACTTATCGTTCGATTAAAACAGAGGCAGATGCAAAAAAATACCCTAAGGCAATTTTTAAATTATTTTTTACTCTCCGCTAATTTTAGAAGTAAATCAATTTGCTTTTGTTGTTCTTGTATTTGAATTTGTTGTTCCTGAATGGCTTTAGTTAAAATAGGAATAATTGAAAAATAATTAATTGATAAAGTCTTCTCCTCATCATTTGCTTCAATTACTAAATCCGGAAAAATTTCACGAACTTCCTGCGCTATAAAGCCAAGTTCGTGTATTGGATATTCTGTGTCTTTTATGCGCCATTTCTTTTCATACGAAACAGGCCTTAAAGATATGACTGTATGCACTCCTTCTTTTAAATTTTGAATATTCCGTTTTAATCGAATATCGGAACCCACTGTAACATTCCCAACGAGACTACCCGAAAATTTAATATCTCCGTTTACATCCAATTCTTCCACAGGGTTAAGAACACCAATACCAACATTTCCATTTGCCAGAATACACATTTTTTGCGTACTGTTCGTTCTAAACAATAAAGGAAAATTATCTGTTGTCCCTAAAAAAGGGCTCGCTGAACCTCCATTACCTGTAACTTGCCAGGTTGTATTTAAAGGAATCTTTTCGCCATTTAAAGACACTAAAGTTTTTTGTGCTACCATAGAACCACTAACGGCAAATAATAATATGTATATTGTTTTTTTCATTTTAATTAACTGTTTAAATTAGTATAATTCCTTTCTCAGCAATCATATCTAGTTTTTTTATAAATTCTTATAAAAAAATTATATTATATGATGAAATAAGTAAGCTATAGCTATTTCATCGTAAATTTTTGTATATATTTTCAGATTATCACAATTCATATCTCTTGTTTGCTTCCTTATCTTGGTTTTTAAACTTTGCTCTTGTATTTTCCTCGTCCATTTAAATTAATAAACATGCAACAATAGTTCTTTTGAGCTATCAACTCACCGACAATCCTATTAAAACTCCCATCTTATGCTTATAAATCAAGATTTATGTTTGTTTTCAACATATAATAAATAACAACTCAATTAACATTTGAGTTGTTATTATTACAATGTATATACTTATCTAAGGTAGTCAATTACAACAACATCATTAGCCTGAAGTGCATAATTACCATTTGCTGATGGTACATATGTTGCCGTAGTACCTGCAACAGTGATAGCTGCTTTCGCAATAATCATTCCGTTAATAAACAATCTTACATCTGGATTTACTGCTTTTGGAGTTTGTGACAATGTAAAATCTAACTGATTAACTGTAGCAGAAAATTCATCAACTGATTGTTGTGCACCGATAGGAAGAGATTCCCATTCCGCTAAACCAGTACCATCTGTCGTCAATACCTTGCCAACTCCTTCTGATCCGTTGGTAATTTTAATTTTACCTTCTATGTCAAGCTTTGCGTCTACAGCTGCAAAATTTGGGCCAATACTTACATTTCCCTGCGGAGTAATACTAAATGTTCGAGAGTTATTACCGACATGAAAAAGTACTTCATTTTTAGAACTAAATTCAATATCCCCAACAGAGCCAACATATAAATCACTATTAGCATTGGTATGCAACCAAGAACCACTAGATGCCGCAGCATCAGTACTCATGATGCTTATTGGTTGAACAGAAGGGCCGTCTATCACTACATCACCCGTAAAAGTGGCTCCTGTTAAATTTGCTTTTAGATCTAATACTCCTTTTAATCCTGAAGGATGAACTGCTTTTGGTATATCAGTACCCAAAATAGCTTCGGGTTTAGTGGCTAATTGTACCACACCGGCTAAATCTTCTGTAGCCAATACAAGAGGAGTATACGCTATCTTCTCTCCATAAATCGTTATTAATGTTTTTGATTGCGCTGCCATAGAGGCACTAGCTCCTACTAGTAATAAACATAAAATTTTTTTCATTTCTATCTTATTTAATATTTAATATTTTCCCTTTTATATTCTTTGTTAAATTATGCAGCTCCAATCGAATTAATTTTAATAATTCTTGACCAGGCCTAATAATTTTGAAAGATATCTTTAAACTCTTATTTTACTTAGTAAAATCGATTCTCACTAAATCTCCAGCCGCTATTGGATAACTACCATTTTGTGAAGGAATATATGTTACTGTAGAACCAGAAAGACTAAATGCTGCTCTCTTGATTTGTCTTCCGTTAATAGAAAACTTTATATTATTTACATCTTTAGGAGTACCCGCTAATAAAAAGTTTAGTTGGTTAGCAGTCGCGATAAACTCTTGAGCTTCATAAGTTGTGCTATTAGAAGGTGGCACAGTCCATGTAGCATACCCGTTTGCATCAGACATTAATATCATTCCATCGACTAATAAGGGATCTGTTGCACCACCAGAAATTTTAACTTTTCCCGCTACATCCAACCTTGCAGCAGGAGTACTGGTACCAATTCCTATATTTCCACCAAGTCCAGCTTTTTGTATACGTACCAGCTCACCACTGTTTCCAGCATAAAGGCTTACAAAAGTAGATGTTGTATTTTGTGTACTATTATTAAAATATCCAATATGCGTATTTGCTGTACCAGCAGTAAATAATAAATCACCAGCAGCATTTGAACGCATGGACGGAGTATTAGAATCAACATCTGTAGCATTAATCAGCAGTTCTTTAACAGTTGTAGCTGAATTAAAAACTTTTACATTACCCGTGAAAGTATCACCTGTTAAATCTGCTTTTGTCTCTAAAAATTCTTTCAATTTAAGAGGATTAATAATTTTAGTCGCATCTATTCCTGCTGTAGTTTCAGCAGTTGTAGCAAATTCTGCCGTTCCATTTACCACATCAGAACCAGGAACTGGGGCAGTATAAGTTACTCTCTCTCCACTAGTAGTTAATAAGATTTTTTGTGCTACCATTGAGCCACCAGTTCCCAATAATAGAAAACATAATATTTTTTTCATTTTATTTAATTTAATATTTAACAATCACTTTTATTTAATCTAATGCATGTTAAATGCATAATAATCTTACTTAAAAAAGATTAATAATTTTTAACAGAAAATCAATTGATTTAAATTAGTAGTCTCTTAAAAATGATAAAACATAATAATTATTGTTTTTAAGATGTACTAGTAATAATTACCTTGTATATTCAACAGTGAAAATATCTCCTGCCTGAAATATATAGCCATTATTATTGGCCGGTAAATATGTTCCTGTTTGTGCTCCTGTTAAAACAACAAATGCATTGCTGCTAATTCTCACACCATTAATAAAAAGTTTCTCCGATGTAGTATCTGCCGGAACAAAAGTAAGCGCAATTGAAGTTTGATTAGCTGTAGCTACACCTTCCTGAATCACTCTTATGCTCCCTCCAGTTGGTATAACTTGCCATGTAGCCAAACCAGTTGCATCTGAAGTTAGCGCCTTATTAACACCTTGTGTCCCATCATTTATTTTAACTTTACCAGCTACATCTAATTTTGCATCGACAGAAGGTGTTTCGGTACCAATACCTAAGCATCCATGATTTGCCAGAAACATTCTTACTGCACCGGCTGAACCTGTACGAAACTTTAAAGCTTTACCTGCAGTACCACCAGCACCAATATGAATATTTCCATAGGATCCCATAAAAAAACTCGAGTTAGCATCAGTACGAATAAATGAACCTGAGCTAGGATTGTCGTCAATTGGGGAAATACCAATTTGAGGCAAAGCATTTTTTACACTAATAGCACCTGTAAAAACAGCGCCTGTTAAATCTGCCTTTGTATTTGATGAACCTTTCAATACAAACGGATTAATTGCTTTAGTGATGTCTGTACCGGCCGTCGCTTCAGCCGCTGTGGCAAATCTCACTGTTCCTTGTACTAGTTCTGTTGCAGGAACTGGGGCAGTATAAGGTACCTTTTCTCCATAAATAGTTACAAATGTCTTTTGAGCCATCATAGAAACACTAGATCCTAATAATAGCAATAATAAAGTTTTTTTCATTTTTTTATTAGTTTTAATTTTAACAATCGCTTTTTAATATTTCTCAAAAATATTTTGATTTGAATAATTAAATTATTCCATTTATCAAACAAATAATTAATAGAATTTTATTCCACCGGAAATTTTCTATATTTAACGTATAATCTTTATTTTTCAATATTATATGCATTTTTTGTTTGAGTCAGTAGCTTCTTTAACCACTTAACAATAGCAGACACACTGTTCTTTTCATTTTAATTATTTACTACGTTTTTTTAGTTTTCGATATTTGATCATTAATCTGAACACTCACTTCAAACTTATATTAAGATGTTTGGCATTCTTATAAATTATTTAATATAATCTATTATAACAATATCAGAAGATAGTAAGTTGTAAGTACCATTTTTAGTTGGTACGTATGTTGCAGTAGATCCTGAGACAGTTAGTGCCTGAGCATCATTAATCCTTACACCATTGACAAATAACTGAGGTGAAGCAAGTGCCGATGGCGTTTGTGCTAATGTAAAATTAGTCTGTCCATTTGTGGCAACGGTAAATCTCTCACTTACTGGCACAAGTACAATAGTGTTTACTTTGTAAGGATCTGCTAAAGTACCTACTCCAGAAACAGTAGTATTAGTACCTGCTACAAGAGCACCACCTACTCCGTCTGATCCTTTTAAGGAAGCTAACCATTCTGTTTCTGTTCCTGTATATCCTCCTGCAACTGCAACTTCATAAGCTGATTTCCCAGCGGCCCCCGTTGCTCCAACAGCGCCAGCAGCTCCGGTTTCTCCCTTTAGGGAAGATAACCACACTGCCTCAGTTCCTGTATATCCTCCAGCAACTGCAAC
>NZ_JCAXEB010000028.1:0-15972 GCF_059758655.1 Flavobacterium sp. GQ95 | reverse complement strand
CAATACTTTGTGTTTTTTAACCGCAAAGGGCCCAAAGGTTTTTTTTCTGTGTGTTTACTGCTGTCTTTATTAAGGTCGCAAAGGCCTCGGACTTTAAAAGCAAAATTTCTTATACGCGTAGAATTGGCTGGTGAAGTTGTAGTGAGAGATTGGGCTAATATTAGTGGCCTTACAGCTATACATCAATTTTCTGTTATTGGTGATCATACGATGGTTAGTGGTTTAAGTCGTGTAGTATAAGATATTCCGCCATATATAACCGCGGGGCGTGATCCCTTGAGTTATGTCGGTTTAAATATTGTGGGATTAAAAAGAAGAGGTTTTGAATCAGGGAAAATAAATGAATTGAAAGAGATTTATAAAATCCTTTTTTTGGAAGGAGAAACACGAGTTCTGCTTTAGAATTAATTGAAGGTTTTTGCGAACAACAATGGACGCGATAGAATTTTAACTTTTATTAAAGAATCTAAAGGTGGATTGTTAAGGGATTTATTGATTAATTAAAATCCCTTTTTAAAAGCTGAATCTGCATTTTTAGTTTTTTTTGAAGGCATTATAATTTTGCAGCTATCATTTTCAATTATCGGATTCCAGTCTACTTCAAGGTTCTTTGCTGTTGTGGTATTTGCTGCAAATATTTTCTCTTTTATATATTCTGAAGCTTCTGTTTCGCTTAATTGATGTGACCATGTAATACGATTATTAGGTTGATAACCTGGGCCGTAACAATTATATTCGGCATAAAAAGTAGTTTTCCAATTGTTGTATGCTTTATGCTCAGGATCTTTGGACCATACGGACCAGCCTTCAGGTATAATATGAGATTCTTCAAAACAATTAATAAAAACCACATTAGCGCCAGCGCCCCATGGTCTTCCTAAAGATACTTTTGTTGCATCCTTTTTAGGCGCAGCCATTATAACACAATCTTTAAATACAAAACCATATTTATTTTTTCCGACATCCTGATTACTTGCCGTAATAAAAGAATCTCTTTTACTTTGAATAAAACAATTTTCAAATAGGGCAATGGCAGAACCAAAAATAAAATCTGTGGTGCCGTCAATGATGCAATCTTTAATATAGGTTCTCTTATTTGCTTTCAGATAAAAAGTATCCTGAAAACCGCTTATTCTGCAATTATGAAAAATACATCTATCACTATTAACCATTAATGTTACTGCCTGACCACCTTTTTTATATTGAGGTAAACTGCTGTCTATTGTATTTTCAAAAGTGATGTTCTCAGCATAGAAATCATTTGCTTCTATAAGAGTACTGAATGATTTGCTTGTTCCGCCTGCGATTTCAGCGTAATCATTGTATGTCAGGATTGTGTTTTTATAAGACTCTCCGATTAGGGTTACATTTTTCTTGGTGGAAACCAATTTCAATTTTTCTTTATAGATTCCTGCCTTAACAAAAATTATAGTTCTTTTTAAATTATTATCAGGAACTGCATCAAATGCATCTTGTACTTTGGTGAAATTTCCGCTTCCATCTTTAGCTACAATAATATCATATGCAGTTTTGCTTTTTTGAGCAAACAAAGTGGTATTAAGGACAAGCAGTAATAAAAGTATGGGAAACGTCTTTTTCATTTGAAATTTGATTTAAAATGGAATTACCAAGGTTGTTTTTTCCCAATTGAAACAACAACCTTGGTAATTTATGAAAAAATGAAAATTAATTATGCTGAAATTTGAGTTTTCACTTTATGTCCGAAAACTCCAAAAGAAAGAATAATAATGAAACACACTAGCGGAATAATATATCCAGATTGAATATCGTCATGATTCATATCGATTAAAGTTCCCATTCCATATGGTAAAATTGCGCCACCCACAATCGACATTACAAGCCATGATGAACCTGTTTCAGTATTCGATTTTAATCCAACAAGACCTAATGAAAAAATAGTTGGAAACATAATTGACATAAAAAAACCAATTCCACCAAGTGCATAAATGACATAAATTCCGGTTCCGTAAATGGCTACTAAACAAAGGAAAATACTTATTATACAATAGATAGAAAGTAAAACATAATCTTTAACGAATTTCAAAAAGAAAGTTCCGATAAAACGCCCAGCCATAAAAAGGAAACCATAGATACCAAGATAATATCCAGCTGTTTTCTCATCTAATCCTGCGCCTTGTTGTGCAATTCTGATAAAGAAACTTGTAATGCAAACTTGTGCTCCAACATAAAAAAACTGTGCTACAACTGCCCAGCTTAAATGAGAGAATTTTAAAACAGAGAAAAATCCTGGTTTAACTTCTACTTCTGTATGTTGTGGTTTCATAGCTGGTAAATGCATGAAATAAAATAAGATTGCAACTAAAACCAATACGCTTCCTAAAATAATATAAGGTAATTTTACAGACGAAGCCTCTTCTAATAAATAGGCTGATTTTGTAGCATCAGGCATTGCTGCCATTTGTTCTGGTGTAAGTGTTTTTCCTGATAAGATAAATAAAGAACCAACAATTGGAGCTACCATGGCAGCTAAGCCGTTAAACGAAGCAGCTAAATTCAATCTTTTTGATGATGACTCGGCTGGTCCTAGAATGGCAGCATAAGGATTTGCACTGGTTTCCAAAATAGTTAAACCACATCCGATTACAAAGAGAGCAAATAAGAATAATTCATAAGTTCTGGTGTTTGCAGCTGGAACAAACAAAAAAGCCCCGGTTGCAAAAACTAATAAACCTGTAATAATACTGTTTTTATAGCCAAATCGTTTGATTAGCATTCCGGCTGGAATTGCCATAATAAAGTAAGCGAAAAATACAGATGTATCAATCAACGTAGATTGACGGTTGTTTAATTCGCATGCTTTTTTTAAGTGCGGAATTAAAATAGAATCCAGATTATGCGCCATTCCCCAAAGGAAAAATAAGCTTGTAATTAAAATAAAAGGCAAAAGATATTGTGTTCCTGTACCTTTTTCTGTAGCGATTTCATGTTGATCGCCAATTTGATTGGTTATTTGCATTAGTTAGTTTTTAGCCGCGAAGGCGCGAAGGCACAAAGTTTTTTAAATTTTTCTTTGCGTATTCGCTACTTTGCGAGATTTTTAATATTTGGGTTTACTTCTTTTTGACTAAAAGTAAATGATCACATACGAGAACGACTTCACCTCTTTGATTGATAATTTCAACGTGTTCGGTTACTGTTCCCATATCTGGTTTTTTGGCTTCGCCTTTTTCGGAAATAGTAATTTCAGAATGGATGGTGTCGCCAATATGTACTGGTTTTACAAATCGCATACGATCGTATCCTTTAGAAAAAGCTTCAGGATTTATTTCTGATGCAGTAAGACCGATGCCAATACTGAAAACCATGGTTCCGTGTGCGATGCGTTGTCCAAAAGGCTGTGTCTTGCACCATTCTTCGTCCATATGATGTGGGAAAAAATCGCCTGTGTGACCGGCATGGACTACAAAATCGGTTTCAGTAATGGTTCTGCCAAATGTGACGCGTTTATCGCCAATTTGATAATCTTCAAAAAATGTTGATTTGAAATACATATATTTTTAGTTTGAAAGTTGTAAAGTCTTAAAGTCGAGGGTCAATACTTTTGACTTTCGACTTTAAACTTTCGACTTGATTATAATTCGTTAAGTGAAACTCCGCCACTTTTATTGCTGATGTAACAGGCTTCGACTACTTTCATGGTGTCCAAAACATCCTGAACGCTTGCTAATAATTTAGAATCTGAACCTTCTTTGAAGCGCATTAAGTTCGACATTGTTCCGATGAATGCTTCAGGAAACCATGAACCTTCGAGTTCGATTTTTTTCCATTCGTATTCACCATTTTCATTTTGTAATGAATATTCAAATTCGTCTGGCAATCCATCAGGATAATTCATCAATAAACCCATTTTAGCTTTAATGGCGCCTTTTGTTCCTTCCCATTTAATGTAACTTTCTTCGTGTTTTGGTCCAAAATGATGATCGTGATTCGTATTGATGACAACATGTTTGTCTTCTCCATAATCCAAAATAATGGTTGATCGACTTGATGATAATTTTTTTAAGGGATGTTTTGCTGTTTTCGCCATCACACTTTTTGGGTTTCCTAAGAAAGAACGGATGCAATCGATATAGTGGACACTGTGAAAAAGAATTTCCAATCTTGGGTGTTCCTTAATTAGAGGAAATAATTCCCAAGGTGTATTTACTGTGACTTTAAATTCCAAATCATACAAATCCCCAATAATTCCTTCGTTGATTAAATGTCTTGCTGCACTAACAAAAGAGGCAAAACGCAATTGAAAATTAATTCCGGCAACTAATTTTTTTCTTTCGCAAACGGCAACAATTTCCCGGGCTTGTGCCAAATCATTTCCCATTGGTTTCTGAATAAGTACAGCTGCACCATCAGGAAGTTGTTCTAAAATTTCAATATATTGATCAGGTAGCACCGTAATATCATAAACAGCATTTGAAGGTGCATTTTTTACTGCATCGGCAACATTTTCAAAAACATGTGCAATTTTAAATTGCTTTGCCAAATCATGTGCTTTCGAAATTGTTCTGTTTGTAATACCAAAAACAGTAAAACCCGCCATTTCATAAGCTGGCAAATGAGCATCTTTTACAATACCACTTGCGCCAATGATAATTATGGACTGATCTGTTTCGGGCAATAAAGGTTTATATGGAATATTCATGACTTAAATAATTTTTTGAATTGTACTTTGAGTTTCCTCTACTAATTTTTTGGATGGAATATCACTTTCCAAAGCTTTCAAAACCATTTGATCTATTAGTTCTGCTACTTTTGGCCAAACCGGAGTTTGTGGCAAAGTCAAAGCATTTTCGTGAAGCATTTCTAATTTATGGTAAAAGGAAATAGTTTTATTGATCTCAATATCATTCCAGGTTGATTTTCTGCAACCAATTCCGCCTTCATTGGTCAATAATTTATCGCTTTTTGGAGAGGTTGCAAATCTTAAAAAATCGTATGCAAGTTCTTTTTGTTTGCTTCCGATTCCAATTGTATAGAGCCAATAAACATTCAAAGAAGCAGTTTTGTGGTTTGGATCGGAGGGAAGTTCAGTAATATCTACTTTCCCTTTCACTTTAGATTCTTCAATTACTTCACACATTGAGGCAAAACCAAACCAGTTAATCGCCATTGCAGCTTCTCCTTCGGCAAAAGCCATTCCTGCTTCAACAGATCCAAAATTTTTCGATTTTGGGTGAACCGCATTTTTATTGTTTACAATATTTCTATAAAAATCTAGAGCTTCAATTGCGGCAGAATTATTAATATTGATTTTATTTTGATGATCTAATAATGATCCGCCGCGAGTCCATAACTGCAGGCAAAAATCAAAAACCATATTGTGACCGTCTGGGTAATTGGCAAAAACACAGCCAAATAAATTTTCCTCCGGACGATTAAAAAACTCTGCTATCTGAACAAATTGCTCCCATGTTTTTGGTGGATGTAATTCATAACCAAATTGAGTTTTGAAGCTTTCTTGTTCCGTTTTATCTTCAAATAAATCTTTTCTAAAAATCAAACATTCCGGACCATCATGAAAAGGCAACCCATAAGTTCCTTTATTAATTTGCTGTAAATTCAACAATGACTGATGCCATCCTTCGGGATAATCTTTTGGTGGATTTTGATTGATTAACGAGGTTAAATCAAGAACCGCTTTTTCATTGACAGCATCAAATATCCAATCAGTATTAATGTGGGCGATATCCCATTTTCCTTTTTTTAAACCTTCTTTAGTAATGGTTTCTTCATAAAGATCGTGCAATTCTAAAGGAATCATTTCAGCTTCAATCTGAATATTATTTTTCAGGCAAAAGGCATCCCATAACTTTTGAAGTGTACTTTCAAAAGGATCAAATTTTCTAACTGCGATTCTTAACTTTTCCATTTAGACAGCGATAAATTCTTTAATGATCTTTTCATTGTCTTGTCCTAATTTCGGTGAACCTTTTCCGGAGGTTAAATATTCACCATCAATTTTAATTGGACATCTTGTTGTTTGATAGGAATACCCATCTAACATTTCAACTTTCTGTGTAAAATCTAAAACTTTAAAACCTTCTTCGGCAAAAAGTTGCTGATAGTTTAAAACTCCAGCACACCAAATATCTGCCGGTTCTAAAATATTCAGCCAGAAATCAGTATCCTGAGTTTGTAAATGTTCGGCCAAAATATTTTTGATTTCATCTCTTAAATGAAACTTGTTTTCAGGAAATTGTAATAAAGCATCACATTTTAAAAGTGAAGCCAAAACCGGAATCGAACCCATCGCCAGAGCTAAAAAGCCATTTTTGGTTTTGTAAATTCCGTATGGTGCGCCTAAGTAAGCGTGTGCGTTATTGGTTTTAGTTCGAACAGGCAATTCTCCCCCATCATTAAAAAAGGTGGTAATAGTTTCAAACTGAAAATCGAAAGCAGATTCTAACATACTCACCTGAACAGAAGCACCAATATTTTGTATCGCTTTTCGATACAAAGCAGCTAAAATTCCCTGAGCCAAATGAGCTCCGGCCAGCATATCAACTATCGATAATCCCATCGGAACCGGACCATCTTCCTGATTTCCGCTCAACCATGTTAAAGCGGTTAAAGACTGCAATAACAAATCCTGTCCTGGTAAATCTTTCAAATCAGGATGTTCACCAAAACCAGATATCGAACCGTAAATTACGTTTGGATTTATTGCTTTAACATCTTCATAACTCAATCCAACACGTTCCATCACGCCTGGTCTGAAATTATGCATGACAACATCGGCTTTTGCCAATAATTTTTTTAGTTTTTCAAGTTCTTCTGGTTGCTTGAAATCAATTGCAAATGATTCTTTATTTCTGTTGATGGTATGAAAAACAGAAGATTCTCCGTTCATAATCAAGTCAGAAGTATATAAGGTTCGGCAGATATCTCCCGTTCCCGGTTTCTCAATTTTTATAACGCGCGCGCCTAAATCAGCCAGACGTAAACTTGCTGAGGGACCTGAAAGAAACTGGCTAAAATCTACTATTAAATAATCTTCTAATGGTTTCATTTCTATTCGCTTAAAAATTGTTCGTGTATTTTTATATTATCTTCTCCAACTGAAGGAGCTGCTTTTGCGCTTACTAAAATTTTTCCGTCAAGCTGAATAGGGCTTCGGGTTGTAACTAATTTTTCTCCGGCAGAATTTTGAACGGTTTGTTTCAATTGCAATTCATTTACAAAAGTCTGACTGTCTAATTCTTCATAATTGAGCACTTTTCCAGACCAAATTCCTTCCTTTTGAAGTAAATTCAACCAATAATCTGCTGTTTGAGTTGCTAATTTTTCAACTAACAATTCTCTGATTTCATCTCTGAAAGTAAACCAGTCTTGTTTATTTGCATATTTGTTTAAATCTACTCTTAAAGTTTTTCCAATGAAAAGTAAATCACCCATTGCCAATGATATATAGCCGTCCTGAGTTTGATAAACTCCATAAGGCGCACTCAAAAAAGCATGTGCACTTCCTTTTATATTACCTCTTTCCGGCAATTGTCCACCATCATTTAAGAAAGAAGTTATGGCTTCAAATTGTACATCCAAAACGGATTCTAATAAACTTACTTCTACCAAAACACCTTTTCCGGTTTTGGCTCTTTTTAGTAAAGCGGCTAAAATTCCCTGAACGAAATGATTCCCGCACATTAAATCGGCTACAGCCAAACCAAACGGAACCGGTCCCTGATTTTTGCGACCACTTAACCAGCTTAATCCTGAAAGTGATTGTAGTAATAAATCCTGTCCTGGCTTTTTCGCCCACGGACCAATATTTCCGTAACCAGTAATCGTTCCGTATATTATTTTTGGATTGATTGTTAAGCTTTCGATGAAATCCAGTCCTATTTTTTCCATTACGCCTGGTCTGAAATTATGTGTCATAATATCAGCTTTGGCAATTAATTTTTTAATCAGAATTAAATCGTCAGGATTTTTAAGATCGGCCGCAAATGATTCTTTATTTCTGTTGATGGTGTGAAACAATAAACTGCTGTCGTCAACAAAAAGATCTTTTATACTTAATTGTCTGCAGGCTTCACCTTTTATTGGACGTTCAATTTTGATGACTCTCGCACCTAAATCGGCTAATTTTAATCCGGCAGAAGGTCCTGCCAAAAATTGGCAGAATTCTAAAACAATTAATCCTTCTAATGGTTTCATGTTGTTACTAAGTTTAAAGATTTCGCATAAAGCGAATTCATTTCTTCCAAAACCAAATTTTCATCTCCGCCATTCATTAAATAATTACGAACAACATCGCCCGCATAATCCTGAAAATACATATGTCCGGAATATCTTGGGCGTAAAAATGCGCGTTCTAAAGTTGGCAACGTATTTTTGAAATAATCATGGGTTACTGAATTTATTCTATCACTTTTCCATGCCTGAAGATGTCCGGGTTGTCCGCCATTATCAGCAAATATATTTTGCTGAACGGGAGAGGATCCTGTAAATTCGGCATATTTAATAGCTTCCTGAATGTGTTTACTAAATGAAGAAACCGCTAATCCTGTTCCGCCCAAAGAGCTAATCATCGGTTGATCGTTCAAACGAACTAAATCATAAAAATGAAGCAATTTTCTGCTATATCCTGTTCTTGAATAATTTGAATATCCGTAAGCAAAAGGACAATAGGCAATTTCGTCTGAGTTTACCATGGCTTCATAAACCTGAATTGGGTTTCTGGTGAAGTTGGCCGGATCAATTAATTGTGCCAATTCTCTAAACATTTGTAACGCTTTTTTTCCTGTTTCAGGAGAAATAACTTTTTCTGTCGATTGAAAAGGAGCTTCACCCAAGCTACAGCAAAACATATAAAAACTCATTAAAACATCAACCGGAATTCCGGCAAAAGCAACCAATCCTTTTTTGGCCAAAGCCAATAAATCATCATAAGTCTGTGGCACTTTTAATCCTTGTTTTTCTAAGATATCCAAACGTGCTGCTGCAACTGGTGTTGCTGCATCGATTGGTAATGCCCACAATTTATTGTCAAAAACGTAGCTTCCGTAAGAACGTCCAACGGTATTTATTTCCTGATCTTTTATATATTCTGTTGATAAATAATCTGATAATGGGAGGATGGTTTTTGAGTGTGCGCCAAAGCCTGTCCACGGATGATCGATTACAAGCAAATCAAATTGCTTGGCTAAATCTTCGATTGACGCATCTGCAAATTCTTGTAAACTTCTTTTCTCCCAGGTAATCTCAACTCCCGGATTTAATTCTGTAAAACGTTGAGCTGTTGCGACCATTGGCAATAAACCTCTTGTATGATTCCAGGTTATCCCTTTTAATATTGTCATTTTTAATAAAATTTATATGGATGATTTTATTCGGAAATTAATAAATGTAAAAAATACAATTACAAAAATAGAAATAAGATTGAATTGAACAATAGAAGAGGAGTTTATTAACAGTAGTTTTTTGAAGTATGTGGAAGTAAGTTAGAATTTTTTTACAAATTTGACAAAAAGTGTTATAATATATTAAAGTTTAGTCATTTTGGAAGATTCAGATGAAAATATATCTCAAATATTAATATTAAAATATACTTTTGTAATTGTATTTTTTACATTTATTAATTTTGAATACATTTTTAAAAATAAAACGATAATTAAAAGACTTAATAACGATAGAAATGTTTTCATTAAAAAATAAAAAAGCGGTAATAACCGGAGGCGGAAGCGGGATAGGAAGAGCAATTGCAACCTTGTTCGCTAAGCAGGGAGCAGAAGTTCATATCATAGATTTAACAATCGAAAGCGCTCAGGATACATTAGATGAAATTCTGAAAGCCGGTGGAAATGCTTTTTCTTATGCCTGTAATGTAGCGAGTCAGGAAGAAGTAACTTCAACCTTTGAAAAAATTGGCAACATCAATATTTTGATCAACAATGCCGGAATCGCGCACGTGGGTAAAGTAGACACTACTCCGGCAGCTGACTTTGATCGCGTAATGGAGGTGAATGTAAAAGGAGTGTATAACTGTTTGTTTGCTGCAATTCCACAATTCAGACTTTCAAATGGTGGTGTCATTATCAACATGGCATCAATTGCAGCCTGGGTTGGAATCCCGGATCGATTTGCTTATTCGACTGCAAAAGGTGCTGTTATGGCCATGACTTTATCTGTTGCAAAAGATTATATAAAAGAAAATATTCGTTGTAATTCTATTTCACCTGCAAGAGTCCATACACCTTTTGTAGATGGTTTTATTTCAAAAAACTATGCCGGAAAAGAAGAAGAAATGTTCGAAAAATTATCCCAATCTCAACCAATAGGAAGAATGGGAAAACCAGATGAAATCGCAGCATTAGCCTTATACCTATGCAGCGACGAAGCCGGATTTATTACCGGTTGCGATTACCCAATCGACGGAGGATTTATTAAGTTAAATAACTAGAAAAGTTGCTAAGACCCTAAGATTCTGAGACTCTAAGCAAAAAAAACTTAGAAACTTACAAACTTAGTGTCCTAAGTATCTTAAAAATAATTAATTAATAAAGTTGCTAAAGTTTCAAGTTACTAAGGAAAAAACTTAGTATCTCAGAATCTTAGTAACTTAGAAACTTAAAAGAAATGAAATTAATACGTTTTGGAGAAATAGGAAAAGAAAAACCAGGAGTTTTAATTGATGAAAAGAGATATGATGTTTCGTCAATTGTAACAGACTTTAACGAAAGTTTTTTTGAAGAAAATGGCCTGGAGAAATTACAGAAAGCATTAGACAGTAATCCGACTTTACCAGAAGTGAATGCAAATGTACGTTTAGGATCTCCGGTGGCGAGACCTTCAAAAATAATCTGTATTGGACTAAATTATGTAGATCACTGCAAAGAAACGGGTGCACCAATTCCGACAGAGCCAATCATCTTTTTTAAATCGACTACTTCTTTATGCGGACCGAATGATAATTTGATTATTCCGAAGAACAGTGAAAAAACAGACTGGGAAGTAGAATTGGCATTCGTGGTTGGTAAAAAAGCAAGTTATGTAGAAGAAGCAGAAGCTTTGGATTATGTGGCAGGTTACGCTTTGTTGAACGATTACAGCGAAAGAGCTTTTCAAATCGAGCGTGGCGGACAATGGGCAAAAGGAAAAGGAAGCGATACATTC
This sequence comes from Flavobacterium sp. GQ95, assembly GCF_059758655.1. Taxonomy (NCBI): domain Bacteria; kingdom Pseudomonadati; phylum Bacteroidota; class Flavobacteriia; order Flavobacteriales; family Flavobacteriaceae; genus Flavobacterium; species Flavobacterium sp. GQ95. The sequence continues at coordinate 4,818 of NZ_JCAXEB010000028.1, read as the reverse complement.
GCACCACTTGGACCCTTCTTAGCTACAAAAGATGAAGTGAAAGATGTTGATAATTTATCAATGTGGCTGACTGTAAACGGCAAAAAATACCAGGACAGTAACACACTGAATCTGGTTTTCAAAATTCCATTTTTGGTACATTATTTAAGTCAGTTTATGACTTTGCTTCCTGGCGATATCATCAGCACAGGGACACCTCCTGGAGTTGGTCTGGGAATTAAACCAGATCCAATTTATTTAAAAGCCGGAGATGTTGTAGAACTTGGAATTGAAGGTTTAGGGAATAGTAAACAAACGGCTGTTGCATACTCAAAATAATTTAAAATAAAATTTTAAGATGAAATTTATAGTTTGCGAAAAACCGCAGGAGTTTATTCTGAAAGAAAAAGCAATTCCGGAACCAAAAGAAGGTGAAGTTTTATTGAAGATTAAAAGAATCGGAATTTGTGGTACTGATATTCACGCTTTTGGCGGAACTCAGCCTTACTTCGAATATCCAAGAATTTTAGGCCATGAACTTGCTGCAGAATATGTAAAAGGAAATGCAAAAGGTTTTGAACCGGGCGATAAAGTAACTTTTATTCCGTATTTTAATTGCGGGAAATGTGTTGCCTGTAGAAACGGACTAACCAATTGCTGTGTAAATATTAAAGTTTTTGGAGTTCATATTGATGGTGGAATGGCTGAATATGTAACCATTCCGGAGCAATATTTACTTCACGGTCAGGGTTTAGATTATGATCAGTTGGCATTGGTTGAACCTTTGGCAATTGCAGCGCATGGTGTACGAAGAGCGGCGGTAAAACCTACGGATACCGTTTTAGTAATGGGCGCGGGGCCAATTGGTATCGGATTGATTCAATTTGCTAAAATTGCAGGAGCCAAAGTAATCGTGATGGATATCAACGAATACAGACTAGGTTTTTGTAAAGATGAATTGAATGCTGATGAAACAATAAATCCGTTACACGATGATGTCGCGCAAAAACTGGCAGAAATTACAAACGGCGATATGGCTAATGTTGTGATTGATGCAACTGGAAACAGAAATGTCATGAACAGTGCTTTTAATTATATTTCTCACGGTGGCCGATTTGTTTTGGTTGGACTTCAAAAAGGAGAATTGAGTTTCAGTCATCCTGATTTCCACAAAAGAGAATCTACTTTAATGAGCAGCAGAAATGCGACTATTGAAGATTTTGAATATGTAATGGAATGTCTTAAAAATGGAAAAATTGATCCGAAAAAATACATTACGCACAGAACCAGTTTCTCAGAAATGATTACCGATTTTGGACAATTAATTGATCCAAAAAATAATGTAATCAAAGCGTTGATTGAAATAGAATAAACTATTATCTGTAGCAAACCCGACAGGTTTTTAAAACCTGTCGGGTTTAACTAGACAACCTTAATAACCACAAAAATGGATTTAAATTTAAAAAATAAGATAATCGTTGTTTCTGGTTCGGCAGGAAAACAAGGCAGTATTGGTGAAACAATCATTAACCGATTGGCTGATGAAGGTGCAATTCCAGTATTGGTAGATAGAAATGCAAGAGGTTTTGGTTATGCCGAAGCACTTCAAAAAAAGGGAATCGACGCTTTGTTTGTACAAACAGACGTTACTGATCCTGTTGAAATCGAAAACGCAGTTAAAACTATAATTGCAAAATACGGAAAAATTGATGCCGTAATTAACAACGTTGGTGTAAATGATGGCGCCGGTTTAGATTCGACTTACGAAGAATTCATGGATTCTTTGAAACTAAATGTCGTAAGTTATTTTCTATTGGTGAAATACGCGCTTCCTTATCTAAAAGAATCAAAAGGAAATATTCTGAATATCGGTTCAAAAGTAGCTTTGACTGGGCAAGGTGGAACTTCTGGTTACGCTGCCGCAAAAGGTGGAGTTCTTGGACTTACAAGAGAATGGGCGGTTGATTTAATTCAGTACGAAATTCGTTCTAACGCTATTATTATTGCAGAAAGTTATACTCCCGCTTACGAAGACTGGATTAAAACAGTACCAGATGGTGAAGCTGTTTTGAAAAAAATCAACAAAAGTATTCCGCTAAAAGGTAGAATGACCCAAACAGAAGAAATTGCAGATACTGCACTTTTCATTATTTCGGATCGTTCGTCGCACACAACAGGACAGTTTGTTTTTGTTGATGGAGGATACGTACATTTAGACCGCGCTTTAATCAACGATGTAAATTAATACCACATGAGTAACCGAATTGATGCACACCAACATTTTTGGAAATTTGATCCCGTAAGAGACAGCTGGATTGATGAAACCATGCAGAAAATTCAAAGAGATTTTTTGCCCGAAGATCTTTTGCCATTGCTTCAGGAAAATCAATTTTCAGGTTGTGTTGCCGTTCAGGCAAGTCAGTCTGAAGATGAAACTAATTTTTTGATAAACCTCGCAGCAAAAAATGATTTCATTAAAGGCGTTGTGGGTTGGGTAGATTTGCGCGGTGTAACAATCGAAGAACGATTAAATCATTTTTCTTCGAATAAAATAATAAAAGGTTTTCGACATGTTGTTCAGGGCGAGGCTGATGATTTTATGCTGAGAAAAGATTTCCAAAACGGAATCGCAGCCTTAAAACAATTTAATTTTACTTACGATATTCTTATTTTTCATCGCCAATTACCGGCGGCGATAAATCTGGTAAATCAGTTTCCGGAGCAGCCTTTTGTGATCGATCATATTGCAAAACCGGATATTAAATCGGGGGATATTTTATCCTGGAAAAAAGGAATTGAAGAAATTTCAAAAGCAGAAAATGTCTTTTGTAAAATCTCTGGAATGGTTACCGAAGCCGATTGGAAAAATTGGAAAACGGATGATTTAAAACCTTATTTAGATGTCATTTTTGAGAATTTTTCTGCCGATAAATTAATGTACGGATCAGATTGGCCGGTTTGTAATGTAGCTTCAGATTATGCAGAAGTGGTAAAAACTTTAGAAGATTATATCGCTCAATTATCTTCTCAAAATCAAAATAAAATCTGGCATGAAAATGCTATATCGTTTTATAAACTTTAGTTTTAAATTGTATAAAGCTTAAATTTTAAAGTGCTTCCAAAAGTTTCAATCAATTTTTTTGATGAAATTTGGAAGCACTTTTTATTTTCTTCAATCTATTTTGAAGTCCTTTCTTCATTATAAAATTTGATTTTTCAATCGAATTAAAAATAATATAAATTCCTAAAGTTAAATTTTTAGAATTTCTATAGGCTAAGTATATTTTAAAAATGTTTCAAAAACATTTTCCTCATCCTATTTTTACTTCCCAAATTATTTAGCTTCTGTCTAATCTTCATATAATTACATGTTTTTCTCCAATAAATAAATTTCCTTAAGATGATTTTGTTAAGTGTTAAGATTTAGTTATCAATCGAATACGTTTCATTTTGTACAAGGATAGTACAGGATAGTTATGTTTTTTACATTCTCTTATTTTACACCATAATATTTTAGATTATTGTTAAAAAGATATAAAATGTCGAATATAAATACAAATTTGAATTTTAAGCACGTAAGCTATCTGTGGGATGAGTCTAAGGCAGTAGCTTTGGCAGGAGATGAAGTAGCGCTTTTCATTTATCGTTCCAACTTACTGGGAGCTGATTTGCGATTGACCAATTACGGAGGAGGAAATACTTCAGTTAAGATTACGGACAAGGATCCGTTAACGGGAGCAAACTCAGAAGTAATGTGGATCAAGGGTTCCGGTGGAGATATCGGAACACTGACAAAATCAGGTTGTGCGGCACTTTATTTAGAGAGACTTCGTAATCTGGAGAATGTGTACAGAGGAATTGAATTCGAAGACGAAATGGTGGAACTTTTCAACCATTGTATTTTCGATCTGGCTTCAAAAGCGCCATCTATCGATACACCATTGCACGGATTTTTACCCTTCAAACATATTGACCACCTGCATCCTGATGCGGCTATTGCCATTGCAGCAGCCAAAGACGGGGCAAAAATCACCGAGGAATTATTCAACGGTGAAATCGGCTGGGTGGGCTGGCAACGTCCTGGATTTGATCTTGGATTACAACTAAGATCATGCCTTGAAGAAGCAGAGAAAAAAGGAAAAAAATTAAGAGGAATCATGTTGGGTTCTCACGGTTTATTTACCTGGGGTGACACTTCATACGAAAGTTATATCAACACATTGGAAGTAATCGAGAAATGTGCAACTTACCTTGAGAACAACTACGGAAAAAAACGTCCTGTTTTTGGAGGACAAAAAATACAAAGCCTTGAGGTAGCAAAAAGAAGATTGAAAGCGGCAAAAGTAGCTCCGATCCTGAGAGGATTCTGCTCATCAGAGCGCCAAATGATCGGACATTATACTGATGATGCAAGAGTTTTGGAATTCATCAACTCAAATGATCTTGAAAAACTGGCTCCGCTTGGAACATCTTGTCCGGATCACTTTTTGAGAACCAAAATCAGTCCATTGGTACTGGAATTGGATCCAAACGAGGATTTATCAGATGTAAACGCCATCAAAGCAAAATTACAACCTGCTTTTGAAGCATACCGTGCGATGTACAAAGAGTATTACAATGCCTGCAAGAAATCAAATTCACCGGCAATGCGTGACCCGAATCCTGTGGTAATTTTATATCCTGGAGTTGGAATGTTCACTTTTGCCAAAGATAAAACTATGGCGAGACTGGCATCAGAATATTATGTGAATGCGGTGAACGTAATGAAAGGCGCAGAAGCAGTTTCAGAATATACTTCACTTCCACATCAGGAAGCTTTTGATATCGAATACTGGTTAT
>NZ_JCAXEB010000027.1:0-17950 GCF_059758655.1 Flavobacterium sp. GQ95 | reverse complement strand
GCTTACCGATCAGATGCTTGTACTGGAAAAAAATGCTCATTATTACTGGAGGGTAAAAGCCACCGATAGTAAAGGACTCTCGGGTGGGTACTCCGCTATCAGAAGCTTTTATACGGCTGGTGATCCAAAGATAAATCATTTGCCTTTTGCCCCCGAACTATTGCAGCCTATGGCAGAGCTTGTTCAAAATACCGCTGCTGTAACCCTTGAGTGGAGTGCTATGGATCCGGATCCCGGCGATACGCTTGTTTATGATGTGTATTTTGGCACTACAAATCCCCCAACAGAAAAAATAGCTACAGATAATGCTATGCCAAGGATACCAGATGTTAGCGTGAAACCCAATACAGCGTATTTTTGGCAGGTTGTAGTGAAAGATAACCACGAAAGCCAGACTAAGGGGCAGATATGGAGTTTTAAGACCAATTAAGTTACATCACTATCTTTTGCTGGGATCAAGTTGTCTCAAAAGCAGTAATCTTGAGTTTATCGGATAGTTTATTTCAAGAATATTTCCTAATAGAACATTTTTGTGTAGTAACTGAAGAGAAAAACAATATATAGATACTGTTGAGTCTGTAATGTTTTCATCTTTAGCTTGTTTGATCTCTTCTTGAAAGAGTTCAACAGTACATTTGTTTTTGGTTGATATTTATTTGGTCATTAAAGCGCTTACAATCATTTCCTAACAATATGATCTAATCACTTTTTTTTATTAATTAACTTATAGCGTTTAAGGATTTTGATTTATGCGACTTTGACGGTACAGAATTTCAGCGATTTACTTGGGGATTTAAAATTTTGAATGAAGTCTAATTTCTAATTCGAAGTTAATAACGTTATTGTTAGAGTCAGGTTCCCGCTAGTATATATAAATAGAATAAACTGTTGCTTAAAAAAAAAGTTTTGTAGAACTAAAGAGCGCTATAAAATAGCTTCTTAATTTTGCTTACTAGCGGGAAGCATTCAATTATCTAACCACTTCATTGAAGATTATTACATGATTATTTCTCTTGCATCTTAAAATAGATATTGAAAAATCTTTAACTTTTTTGGAAATTTTTAAAGATAAAAATAGTTATAAAGGCGCTTATAAAGCGCCTTCATCTGCAAAGGAGTAATAAGATTCGGTAGTTATAATTAATGAATCTAATAATGTAATATCAAGAAGTCTACCAGCTTCTTTTACTTTTCGAGTTATGTGTTTATCTGCTTCAGAGGCTGTGAGGTTTCCTGAAGGATGATTGTGAATCATCATCAGAGATGTAGCATTTGCTTTAAGAGCTGCTGAGAATATTAATCTAAGATCTACAACAGTTCCTGCAATTCCTCCAGAAGAGATTTCGTAAATTCCAAGTGCCTTGTGAGCTTGATTCAAAAGTAATACTTTGAACTGCTCAAAGAATTCTATTTTATTATAATCCCAAGCTGAAAGGACTAGCTTATATGCATCTTTTGAAGATTTGATTTGCGGTCTTTCAGAGTTTTTTACTTTTGATTTGTAGATAAGTTCAATTTCAGATACAGTCTGCCAGTTTTGATTTAAAGTTTCCATAGTTTCTATATTTTATATTAATTATGGAACATTCGCTGGGAATGGCTCAGCAAGCGCAAAAAGCAACGCAATAAAGCAGGAATTTTTTCCTGCATTTATGGGGGAATTTTTTGCTAGCGCCCGCAGGCGATTCCCGAACTTTGTGACGAAATTAAATAAGATTTTAAAAGAATAATGGACTCTTTGGCTTAGGTTCGAAAAGGCATTATTTTATTACAAAAGTTATGATTATCCCAAGTGATACTAATTTTTATCTATATCATTTTTTGCTACATAGTTGTATTATGAATTCTTAACTTAGCCTCAACGATAAAACATGTTGATATGGAGTTTAAAGCACGAACAATTAATCAGATCGCAAAAATGATCTGTGGGGATAGCAAGGATAATCAAATATCATATTTTTATTTATCGAAGTAGTTTTTATTTAACGGAATTCTTTGGAGATGCAGATACCGAGTTTGCACATGATGGTTCAACAAGACCAAAATGGGTTGCTGAAACCTTAATTGAAATATTAAAAGAACCTTCCACTGGTCACGACATGCCTTCTGAAACTTTCTGTAGAGTTATTCAAGTGCTCATGGATCAATCTAATGCATTTAACGAAGATAAAAATCGATTAAATGCACTAGAAGAACTTAATAATGCATTATTAAGAGAAAACTTCGAAGTCTTTTATGGAGAGGATAAAAAATGTTACATTAAACATATTCCATCTCAAAAAATTTTAAAACCTTCTGCAAGTCCACACCGCCCATTTAGCACAGCAGAAGCAAAAAGACGTGAAATACTTGTTAAGTATTTGGATAAATGTTCAGAAGATAGTTTAATTGAAGAGATATTGATGCCATTATTTCGACAATTGGGCTTTTATAAAATTTCAGTAGCTGGACATAAAGATAAATCTTTAGAATATGGTAAAGATATTTGGATGAAATTTATTCTTCCAACTCAGCATTGGTTATATTTTGGAATACAAGTAAAAAAAGGTAAACTTGATGCTGCAGGAATGACTAAGGGGAGCAACGCAAATATTAGTGAAATTCATAATCAAGTTTTAATGATGCTGGGTCACGAAATTTTTGACCCAGAAATCGGTAAAAAAGTATTAGTAGATCATGCTTTTATAGTTGCTGGCGGTGAAATAACTAAATCAGCTAAGAACTGGCTAGGCGGCAAATTAGACTATTCAAAACGTAGTCAAATTCTATTCATGGATAGAGATGATATTTTAAATCTCTTTATTGTTAATAATCTTCCTCTACCAACATCTTCGCTTCCTTCAGAAAGTTTCATTGAATCTGATGATTTACCATTTTAATAAAAATAATTGAAGATTTAAAGATTCTGAAATACATTTAATTTCTAATTGTAGGCTATTTTTGCAGCTAGTTAGAGTCACGTTACTGCTAAAACGACTAAAGCTTCAGATTTCTCCGAATCTTTTTTAATTTATTTCGGATGTGAGATTAGAAATCTGCTCTATTCTTTGCTGAATAACATTATAATCAATCAGACTTTTTAAACAATGTGAATTCTGATCCCATAGAGTATAAAAATTGTTATTCCAATACTACACAAAGAAATAACACGTCATAAGTTGATCTTCCATTTCCATATCGCCAAATATCTTACCTGTTTCATTTCTATAAGATTTTAGCGGCTGGCTTGTCTATTTCTGTTTCTGAGAAGCTTCCTGTAATTTCCAATAATTGTCTCTAAAACCCAAATACCAATTTAAGTAATCGTCATTTTTTTCAGGAAGTAGTTTACCTATTACAGTCATAAACGCCACAATCAAAAAATTTATCGTATCGACAGAAACCGCTAGGCAATCTTTGGAATAGCGAATCTGAATTATATCTTGTGTTCCATTTTCATTTGAAAAAAACACATCTTTATGAACGTTCGTAGAATGAATGTTTCTTGAATATGAACGATAATGTAACTGATAAAATCCATCCAAATTTATTTTTGAAGACAATTGTTCAAAATCTGCCGGTCCGTCATAAAGTGTAAACCAGTTTGGGTTTTTCTTTTTTGCATAAGTTCTTTGATATTCCTCTTCTACAGGGATATAGTCAGGCAATTTCAGAAGTCCTTCAGCATTTGCCTTTCCAGTGACAAATTCCGGATGTTCTTTGAATTCAGTATCTTTTGCAAATCTATCTTTAGCAATTTTTGCTTTAAATTGTTTCCCAGATTCAGTATTTGGATTGAGTTGTTCTAAAAACTTTAGATCTCTGTGGGCATTCCAAACTAAGTATGATAATGCTCGATTTTTAGTATTTTCTTGAAGCAAATATTCAAGACTACAAACACTTTCCATTAATACTCTAACTAACGATTTGGCATTGTCAATCGAAGAATTTTTTATTAGGACTGAAATTCCATCGGCAACAGACAATATATTTCTGAAAAATAATATAGGAACGATGTTTTCGTCACTATTTGAATTTTTTTCCAGTTGCCACTTCTGAAGATTGGTTCCAAAATCAATTGCCTCATCAATGAGTTTAGAGACGTTATCTAGCATCAACTGCTGATTGTTTTCTCTAGGCAAAATATTGTCTATTACTGGATACTTCATTTATTGGTAGATGTTTTTTAAGCTTGTCGCTAATGTTCTGGTAATACAACGGGTTTGAGACTAAATTAATTCTTCGGATTTTCCAAATCATCCAAATACAAAACCAACTTTCCATTAATCCAATTGCGTTGTAGTAGCTATATAGGCGGTGGTTTCTTATTACTCGTCGTTTGTAGGTATGTGTTTTTCTTTACAATAAGTTTCTACTTCCGTGTCAATGGCAAAGTAACTATCGCAAAACTCATTAAGTTCTTTTTCTGCACCTGAAACATATTTTTCACTTGCTGTCATTAATTTTTCTGTCTGCTCAATGAATTTTTCAAACTCTTTATTCATTTTGCAAAGTTTGTCAATAGTTTTAAAGTCTAAATCACGAAATACTGATGGATAAAGGACTTTACTTTGATATGGATTTGCGTTAAGTTCAATGATTCCAATTCCAAATGATTGACTTAGTCTAGCCATTTCTTCATTTAAACTGTCGCTAAATTCAAATGCTACTAAATAACCATAATTCGCCCAACTTGAATTTGAAACTGCTTGGAAAAATGCTTTTTTAAGTTCACTGTCGCTGTTTATTTCTCTTTTTAACTCGTAAGAGCTTAACTTAAAAGTGTCAACACGATTTATAGATTTTAAAAAATTTTGACTGACTTTTGTCTGCAAATTCAAGAACTTAATTCCAACCATATCAGGATGTGTCCAAATTTGGTTACTATCTTTTCCGTTTGATTGTTCATGAAAAATAGTCTTTGAGTAAGTATCTGTATTCTTTAAGTAACTGCTTAAAAGTTTATGTAAATCTCTTTCGTCATAAGTCTTTGACTTATTTATTTTGGTAGGTTTTAATATTTCAATTTCGATGTCTCCACTCAAAATTTCGATACCAATATTTTGTTCGTTTTTTGTCAAATAGTAGGAATATGTTCCGCCGTCTTGTTTAATTCGTTTTACTCTAGTGTCGCCATTACGAATGAAGTCGCCCAGAACTGCTGAAATTGTCGAACCAGGTGTTTTTGCAACGCCAAAGTCGTAATAGTTTTTGTTAACGATATGATTAAGAACCGCTAAATAATTGGTTATGTCGTTAATATCTTCTAAACTTTTTAATACGGCTTCTTTTAATGTCATTGCTTTTTAGTTTTTTGTTTTGCAGTTTGGTCTTCGTACCATTAGCTATAACGTTATAACGCTTGTCGAGGTTGGGCAATAAAGATGCGAGATTTTTCGGTTAAACACAAATTTTCCAAACACAAATTCAGCTTTAAATTCACCTTAAAACCCCAATCTTACCAAACGACTATTATGCATTTGGCTTTCTTTTATTAGTATGTGTTTTACTATATTTTAATAGTTTAAAGTAGTCCTAATTTTTGAAGTGAATTTACAATATCTCTAACATCAGAAGTGTTTAACCTGTCAAGTAAAGAGTATCTTTTTCCATATCCGTTAAGTGAAGTTCCTGTCAAAATTCCCCTTTCTCTCTTATTTGAAATCCAAAATCTATCGTGATATTCGTCAGATGTTTTGTGAAGAATGTTGAGAGATGGTTTTTTCGCTTTCAAATTCGTTTCAATGGCTGTCTTTAAAGTGGCATCTACTTTGTTCGGATAAGTAATTATGAGTAAAGTGTCAACTTGCGGTAAATATTTTTCAAGTGTCAAGTCAATAGTTGAAATATAAGTTATATCACTTGTCGGCGCAAAAAAATATGGATCAATAACTATTAGTTCATTATCAATGCCAACCTTGTCAAGATATTTATGTAATGCGTCGACAATAGTATTTTGAGTTGCTCCTTTCGGAACAAGATGCTCCAAAAGAGGTACTGTATTAATGAGCGAAGAAAGGCCATTTTCCAAAATGTGATCTATGATTTCTTCTCTGAAAGAATAAATAACGCTAGTAATTTCTTCGACTGTAAAGTCCCGAAGATTAATGTCTTGTTCGTTCGAAATTTTGACTACAAGGCTAGTGTAATCAATAATCTCTTTTTTAGCTGTCAATTTCCAAATTATTTCCATAGTTGTTTTTTGTTATTTTGCTTAATATGTGGTTTCCAATGTTTTCTTATTTTTCAGTGCGTCCGTTAAGTCTACACATTTCTCGTATATACATTCTGACAAAATACATCTCAACCAGCAATTGGGTAGATATGTCTGATAAACGTCAGGGTTCATTTATTTTCAAATATAGAATAATAAGTTTATACATCATAAAAGGCTTTTAATTTATTGTATAATTTTCGTATTAACATGAATGTGGATTTCAATTATATATTGATATAGAGCCTCTATAGGATAAATACTTCTATGATTCATTATATTCAATTTATAAAAGTTAATTTTGGTCGTTTACAAATCAAAACTTATTTAATTGATAAGTACAAGATCAGCTCACAAATTATTTAAAAAACGTTAATTAATACAAATGCCGAAATTAAACCAGATCATAGACTTAGCAAGTAAGGAAGAACATATATCGGATATTACTCTAAATAAAGTTTTAAAAGCTAAAGCAATAATAGCAACAAAGCCTAGAAACAACGATCAACTATTTCAAGTTTTAGTTTCAATGAATTTAATCAACGCAGCTTTAAAACGAAAGGAATTTAAAAGCAAAGAAAAAGATGCAGTCATTAATTATGGAATGTTAAAACCCAGAGTATCATGGTTATTCCATAATATTATTAATAACAGAGAGCAATTCGATATCGATTTTTATATTGATACTAATACTAATGAAAAATGTGCTTATATTGAAATTGATGATTTACAGTTTAGTTTCCATAATATTATAATTGATGAAGTATTAAAGGCATTCATCAATTCTCCTTTAAATAATCCTAAACCATGGAAGGAGATAAAACTTCAAAAAATAGCAGCAGAATTATTCGATTATTGTTTCGATTCTGAAGAAAGCGTTAATGTAGTATAGTGATGTTTTTTAATGATCTGTCCAATAAAACATAGCTAAATTTTAACTAATTTCGTTTTCTAATTTTTACTTAAAAAGATAAATAATAAATGACTTAAAATGAAGTATATAGATAAAAACGATGTCATTTTTTGTTGTTTATTTAGGTTAAAGTATTGTGCATAAGAAAATGCACAATAAAAATATAAATTGATAATTATTATGACAAGTACAGCACAAAGAGCTGAATTACAAGCTAAAATATGGAAAATTGCCAACGAAGTTCGTGGCTCAGTTGATGGATGGGATTTTAAGCAGTTTGTTTTAGGAACTCTTTTTTACCGTTTTATAAGTGAAAACTTTACTGAATATATTGAAGCTGGTGATAAAAGTGTAGATTATGCAAATTTCAAAGATGCTGACATTCCCAATGAGATTATAGTTGACGCTATTAAAACAAAAGGATATTTTATTTATCCATCGCAATTATTTGCAAATGTAGCGGCTAAAGCTAATACCAATGAAAATTTGAATACAGATTTAAAATTAATTTTTGATTCCATTCAAAATTCTGCAAACGGTTATCCATCAGAACAAGACATAAAAGGATTATTTGATGACTTTGATACAACAAGCTCTCGTTTAGGGAATAATGTTGCTGAAAAAAATCAGCGTTTAGCAAAATTATTAAGTGAAATAAATAAATTTAATTTTGGTAAATTCAAGGATAGTCAAATAGATGTTTTTGGTGATGCGTATGAAATTTTAATCAACAACTATGCAGCAAATGCAGGGAAGTCAGGTGGTGAATTTTTTACACCTCAAGAAGTGTCTAATTTAATTGCACGCCTAGCTTTACACAAACAAACAAAAGTCAATAAAATTTATGATCCTGCAGCGGGTTCGGGCTCATTATTGCTACAAGCTAAAAAGCATTTTGACGATCATATTATCGAAGAAGGTTTCTTTGGACAGGAAATTAATCATACAACATACAACTTAGCACGTATGAACATGTTTTTGCACAACGTCAACTACGATAAGTTCAATATTGCGTTAGGAGATACATTAACGAATCCTCATTTCTTAGATGATCAACCGTTCGACGCCATTGTCTCAAATCCACCTTATTCGGTTAATTGGAAAGGTTCAGACGATCCAACGTTAATTAATGACGAGCGTTTTGCACCAGCAGGTGTTCTGGCACCAAAGTCAAAAGCTGATTTTGCTTTTGTATTGCATGCCTTAAGTTATTTGTCAGGAACAGGTAGAGCTGCTATCGTTTGTTTCCCTGGTATTTTTTACCGTGGGGGTGCAGAACAAAAAATCAGAAAGTACTTGGTAGAAAATAACTATGTAGAGTCCGTTATTTCCTTAGCACCAAATTTATTTTACGGTACCTCAATTGCGGTAAATATTTTAGTATTATCAAAACATAAATCTGAGACGAAAACACAATTTATTGATGCTAGGGGTGAAGAATTTTTCAAGAAAGTAACCAATAACAATAAGTTGGAGGATAATCATATCGAAGCCATTATGAATATTTTCGATAAAAAAGAAAATATCGACCATGTGGCGGTTACTTTAGATAACAAAATGATTGCTGCTAATGAATATAACTTGTCGGTTAGTTCTTATGTAGAAGCCATAGATACTCAAGAAATGATTAAAATAGAAGATCTAAATATTAAAATAAATACTACCGTTAATAAAATTAATATCTTACGTAACTCAATAGCAAATATTATAAAAGAGGTTGAAGCATGATTACATTAAAAGAATTACTGAAGGATATTCCAGTTGAGTGGAGATCTTTAAAAGATGTTGCATATTTTACTAATGGCAAAGGACATGAAAAAGTTATTTCTGAAGATGGGAAATACATTGTTGTAAATTCTAAATTTGTTTCAACTGAAGGCAAAGTAATTAAATCATCACATGAACAAATCTGTCCTGTACATAAAGATGATATTTTGATAGTAATGAGTGATTTACCAAATGGTAGAGCGTTAGCGAAAACTTATTTAGTAAAAGAGGACGATAAGTATACATTAAATCAACGAATAGGTAGAATTTGTGTTAAAGAAAAGAATCAATTACTGTCAAAATTTTTAAATTACATCCTTAATCGAACACCTCAATTATTGAAATTGGACAATGGTATAGATCAAACAAATTTAAAAAAATCTGATATTGAAAACGTTCAAATTCCTATCCCATTTCACGATGACCCTCAAAAATCATTAGAAATACAACTAGAAATAGTCGGTATTCTTGATAGTTTAAGTGAACAAAATTTTGCTTTAACCACATTCTTAGAAGAGGAAATAGATTCACGTAAAAAGCAATATGATTATTATCGTGAACAGTTATTAAGATTTGAAGGAAAAGAAGTGGAATGGAAGAGCTTTGGTGAATTAGGAGAAATTATTCGAGGTAATGGATTACAGAAATCTGATTTCACAGATACTGGAGTAGGCTGCATCCATTATGGTCAAATTTATACATATTATGGTACATCAGTAACGAAAACTAAGTCATTTGTTTCTTTAGAATTAGCAAAAAAATTAAAAAAAGTAAATAAAGGTGATTTAATTATAACCAATACTAGTGAGAATGTCGAAGATGTTTGTAAGGCTGTTGCTTGGTTAGGCGAAGATGAAATTGTTACAGGAGGTCATGCATGTATTTTGAAGCATGATCAAAATCCAAAATTCTTAGTGTATTACACTCAAATCAATGAATTTTTTAAGGAAAAAAAGAAACTAGCAAAAGGCACAAAAGTAATGGATGTTTCTACAAAAGACCTATCAAAAATTAAAGTGCCAGTTCCATCAATTGGAGAACAAGGACGAATTGTAAATCTGTTAGATGAATACGATAGTGCAAATCAACTTATTATAAAAGAAATAAAAAACGAAATAAATCTTAGAAACAAACAATACGAATATTACAGAAATCTATTATTAACATTCCCAAAAGAAAATTAATAAGTCAACATGAGTCAAAAACTACCCGAAATAGCACAAACTTTAATAGATAATAATAAAAAAGTACAATTAATCTATGCCTTTAATGGTACGGGTAAAACACGTCTTTCTCGCGAGTTTAAAAATTTGGTATCTCCGAAAAATAATCAGGACGAAGATGATAATATAAAAGTATTGTATTACAATGCGTTTACTGAGGATTTATTTTATTGGGATAATGATTTGGATAGTGATACAAATCGAAAGTTAATAGTTCGATCAAATGGTTTTACTGATTTGGCATTGACTTTTTTAAAAGATGAAGATCTTGATGGTAATATTACGACTAATTTTCAGCATTACACAACCTCTAAAATAACACCATCTTTTAATGATGATTTTTCTGAAATTACTTTTGCTTTTCAAAGTGGCGGAGATAATTCTATTCCAAACATTAAAATATCTAAAGGCGAAGAAAGTAACTTTGTTTGGTGTATATTTTATAGTCTAATAGAGCAAATTGCAGCATTATTGAATACAGAAAAGGACGATCGTTCTAGTCATGATTTTGATGATTTGAAGTATGTATTTATTGATGATCCTGTTAGTTCATTAGATGATAATCACTTAATTGAATTGGCGGTTAACTTAGCTGTGCTTATTAAAAAATCAAATGGATTAAACTTTGTTATTTCTACTCATAATCCTTTATTTTATAATGTGCTATATAACGAGTTAAATTTAAAGGGAAGTAAATTTTGTTACTTACTAAGTAAAAATGAAGATGGGACATATAATTTGGATAATAAATACGGCGATTCTAATAAAAATTTTTCTTATCATCTGTATTTGAAAGATACAATTGAAGAAGCTGTAAAAAATAATGCGATTGAAAAATATCATTTTATATTACTTCGTAATTTGTATGAAAAAACATCAAACTTTTTAGGATATGAAAAATGGTCTGATTTATTACCTGATGATAAAACAGTTTATTATAATAGAGTTATTCAATTTACAAGTCATTCTACATTATCCAATGAAATGGTGCCTGAACCGTCAGAAGCCGAAAAAGGGGTAGTTAAATTTTTATTGAACCACTTGGTCGATAGCAAATATTGGAAAGAGGAAATTCAAACAGCTGCTCCAGCCAATAATCACGTAGTAAATACACCTATTGATGTTGTAGAACCTGTAACAACTTAATTAGATAATGCCACAGTATAATACCATAGCCGAAAGTAATAATTTTATTGTATTAGATAAATACGATAAACACAACAGTTTAAATGGAGCTTCAAATGGTTATCAAACAGAAGCAGCTTTAGAACGTGAATTCATAGAAGATTTAATTAATCTTGGTTATGATAATCGTACATACATCAAATCATTGGCTGATATGCTATCAAATGCACGTACACAATTACAAGCGTTGAATGATATGGAGTTTACGGACAAAGAATGGAATCGTTTTTTAGAAGAGTATCTAAATAAAGCAAGTGACGGTGTGGTGGCTAAAACTAATAAAATTCATAACAATCATATTTATGATTTTGTATTTGATGATGGACACATTCAAAACATTTATTTGGTAGATAAAAAAGATATTACACGTAATAAAGTACAAGTTATTTCTCAATTTGAGCAGAAAGGTGCACATGCCAATCGGTATGATGTTACAATTTTAGTGAACGGCCTACCATTAGTACAAGTAGAGTTAAAAAAACGTGGAGTTGCTATTCGTGAAGCATTCAATCAGGTACATCGTTACAGTAAAGAAAGTTTAAATACCGAAAATTCGTTATTTAAATTCGTACAGCTTTTCGTTATTTCCAATGGTACAGATACACGATATTTTGCAAATACAGTGGAGAGAAATAAAAATAGTTTTGATTTTACGATGAATTGGGCAAAGGCTGATAATTCTTTAATTAAAGATTTAAAAGATTTTACATGTACTTTCTTTCAGAAAAAAACGTTGCTTAGTGTTATTCTTACCTATTCTGTATTTGATATAAGCAATACATTATTAATTATGCGTCCATATCAAATAGCTGCTACAGAACGTATCTTATGGAAAATAAATGGTGCCTTTCATGCAAAAAAATGGTCTTCTACAGAAGGTGGTGGTTATATATGGCATACCACCGGTTCCGGTAAAACTTTAACTAGTTTTAAAGCGGCACGTTTAGCAACACAAATTGATTTTATAGATAAAGTATTCTTTGTAGTAGATCGTAAAGATTTAGATTACCAAACCATGAAAGAATACCAACGCTTTTCACCAGATAGTGTAAATGGTTCTGATAGTACGGCGGGACTTAAACGTAATATCGAAAAAGAAGATAATAAAATCATTGTAACGACGATTCAGAAATTAAATAATCTGATGAAAGCAGATAATGATTTAGATATTTACAACAAACAAGTAGTATTCATATTTGATGAGGCGCATCGTTCGCAGTTTGGTGAAGCTCAAAAAAACTTAAAAAAGAAATTTAAAAAGTTTTATCAATTTGGATTTACAGGTACCCCTATTTTTGCAGGATATAATTCTTTAGGATCTGAAGATACAGCGCGGGTTTTTGGTAGAGAATTACACTCTTATGTAATTACAGATGCAATACGAGATGAAAAAGTTCTAAAATTTAAAGTAGATTATAATGATGTAAGACCACAGTTTAAACGTTTTGAACAAGAAAAAGACGAGAAAAAACTAAATGCAGCAGAAAATAAAAAGGCATTTTTACATCCAGCTCGTATAACAGAAATTTCTCAATATATCTTGCAGAATTTCAGAATTAAAACACACCGAAATCAAATAGGTAACAAAGGTTTTAATGCGATGTTTGCTGTAAGTAGCGTAGACGCAGCTAAATTATATTATGAAGAATTAAACAATTTGCAAAAGCAAAGTGATAAACCACTTAAAATTGTTACGATTTTTTCTTATGCAGCTAACGAAGAGCAAAGTGCAATAGGTGAAATTGGAGAGGAAACATTCGAGCCAACTGCTTTAGATAGTACTGCAAAGGAGTTTTTAACCAAAGCCATCGATGATTACAATGCGTTATTTAAAACCAACTTTGGTGTTGAAAGTAAGGAGTTTCAAAATTATTACCGTGATTTAGCAAATCGTGTAAAGAAAAAAGAAATAGATTTAATTATAGTAGTAGGTATGTTCTTAACAGGATTTGATGCTCCTACTTTAAATACTTTGTTTGTTGATAAGAACTTACGTTATCATGGTTTAATTCAAGCTTTTTCACGTACCAATCGTATATATGATGCTACCAAAACATTTGGAAACATCATAACATTTAGAGATTTAGAACAAGCTACAATACAAGCTATTACATTATTTGGTGATAATAATACCAAAAATGTGGTGCTCGAAAAAAGTTATAAAGAATATCTAGATGGTTTTACGGATATTATAACAGGTCAAGCACGTAGAGGCTATACTGAAATTGTAAACGATTTAAATACAAAATTTCCTAATCCAGATCAAATAGTTAAGGAAAAAGATAGAAAAGAGTTTTCTAAACTATTTGGCGAATATTTAAGGGTAGAAAATATTTTACAGAATTATGATGAGTTTGCAAATTTAAAAGAATTTCAATTTGTAGACATAAATAATCCAGAAGAAGTTCAAAATTTTAAAGAGAAATATTTTCTGACGGATAAAGAAATTGATTTTATGAAAAATATTGATGTTTTATCTGAAAGAGCTTCGCAAGATTATCGTTCTACATATAATGACATTGGTGATTGGTTAAGAAGGGAGAAAAACGGCAAGCAGCAACAGGAATCAACAATAGATTGGGATGATGTAGTTTTTGAAATAGATCTACTTAAGTCGCAGGAAATCAATTTAGACTACATTCTTGAACTTATTTTTGAATATAATAATAACACAAAAAATAAGGTAGATTTAATCGAAGAAATACGAAGAATGATTCGTGCAAGTATTGGAAATAGAGCAAAAGAGAGTTTAGTTGTAGATTATATTAATGAAACGAATTTAGATACGATTGCTGACAAACCTACCATATTAGGTTCCTTTTATGCTTATGCGCAAGAAAAACAGAATAAAGAAGTGTCAGAATTAATTTCAGAAGAAACCCTAAACGAAGAAGCCGCAAAACGTTATATATCAAGTTCATTAAAACGCGAATATGCAAGCGATAATGGTACCGAACTAAATTCCATCTTACCAAAAATGAGTCCTTTACATCCACAATATTTAACGAAGAAACAAAGCGTTTTTCAAAAGATTAGTGCATTGATTGAAAAGTTTAAAGGAATTGGAGGTACACTTTAATTTATAAAATGTGGATGTGCTAACAAAAATTGGAGACAAAGTTAAAGGGCTTTCAAACTTAATTTTTTAGATTCCTCTTCGAATTCTTTTTTTCTTCTTTTGTTTAAATTGCTTAGGTACATAATCATTAATATTTTCGGCACGCATTAATAATTCAATTGGTTTCGTTTTTAAATACTCATTAGACTCTAAATTTTGGGTATTTTCTGGAGAAATTGAGCTTGATATATTTTGATATTTTCCATTATAGGAAATACTTTGTTCACAGCGTTCCAAAATTCCTTTTGCGCTGAAATCTTTCCCCAGGCTACTTCCATTATAGACACATTGTGTTTTATGATCAACATAAGTTATTCCATAAAGCTGTCCATCTTTACTTTTTCTTAAAACAACATGAATGCCTTCACTTTGAATAGAGTTTGCTAATTTTTCTGGAGTTATGACTTTTTTGTCATAGAAAGCGAGTCTTATAGCATTTTTTACATGGTTTTTATGTGATTCTTTTTTTACATCATTTACTTTAAACCTTTCTTCTAAAAATTTCAAAGTCGGTTTGCTGTAAAAGTCACTTGCCTTGATTGGCACTCCAACTGGTTTAGAATTTTCATCAAGAATTTTATAAAGCAGTCCATTGTTTCTAAAAACTCTTGAATCTTCAGTTCCCCTATCTGCGTGAACATTGTACTGATTTAAAACTGCATTGAGTTCTGGAAGGCTTGAATATTTATATTCAAATAAAATTTTGTTTAAAACTCCATTGATAGCCTTTTTAGACTCTGCTTTTCCATATTCTACTTTGCGGTTTGCAATTGGCTGTAAAGAAAATTGTTCTTTTATTTTTCTTCCTTCCGCTTTTACAAGCCCAAAGGTTTCTTCTATTTCTTTTCTGGCAGGTTCTGATTTTCTAATCCCTAACAAATGAAGATCAATCCTTTTTCCGTCTCTTTGAATATTATTTGTAATCACATGTAAATGGGGATGTCCTGCATCATAATGCTGATAAACCAAATAAGGCTGTTTACCAAATCCGATTTTTTCCATATAAACTTTTGCAATTTCATTAAGTTTTTCTTTGGAATGGTTTTCTGAAGAATCAAAGTTCAAGGAAATATGTACAGCGTTTCGCTTAACGTTTTCGTTAAGCGAAGCCTGTTTTGTAAAACGATTAAGTTTTAAAGTAAAATTAAGCCTGTCGAGTTCCAGAGGAAAGTTAATAGCACTTATACATTCTGCTTTTCCTTTTTTTACTTTTATCTCATTGTAGTTTAAAATTCGCTGTACTGAATTACTGGTTTTTATAACTGCAACCATTGCTCTGAGAATTTTTGAGAGTGTATTTTAATTTCATCTATTTTTTCTAATAGCTTCTTTTTATCTACTTCAAACCAAAACATCTGTGTTTTAAATTCAGATATAGTCTTAAATGAATTCATCTTTTTGGCAATCTGGTTGATGTTATTTCCTATTGAATTAAGCTCGTTGTTTAGTGTCATTATTTCTTCGATATAATCATCAAAAGAAGCATTCCTGTATGTGGTTACAATGGGTTTGTTAAACAAGTGCCTTCTTATGTGATCACTTAATTTTCGGCAGGTACTTGCTTTAAATTTTTTTTCCAGTTCGGCATACTCCAAAGGAGTGAATCGTAGTCCTACGATTCGTGTTCTGTTTGAATTTTCTCTTTTCATCATCTTTCATTTTCATTGTTTTCAAACTCTCTTTCTTTTAGTGTCTCCACCACCGAGTTCCGAGGTAATAGGTGGCAAGATAGGCGGTTGTTTAACAACCGTTCATCTTGCAGATCACAGGAACGAGGTGGTCTTCGAATTTTTAAAAGTCTAATACTAAATTAAAATGAAGTTTTGATAATTCCTATCAGGAGTATATTTTAACTATGATAGCTCTGCATTGTGAAATTCAAGCAAATATTAAAAAAAAGAAAAAGAAAAAAAAGAAAGCAGCTCGAGCATGGGACATAGACAGTTGAAGTGCTATAAGTCCCGAAGGGCGATTTTTTTCTTTTGGATTTGTAACAAATTGATTCCTACTAGATATGATTCGTGTAAGTACACTAGTATTGTATCTATTCTTATGCTTCTGCTATAGCTCTATTGTTACTAAATTTATTTAATCCTTGTTGTTTATAAAATAAGAATGATGTTATCACCCAATCTATAAACAAAAAAAGATGCCCATTGCAGAGCATCTTTATCAAAAACAATATCATTGAATTTAATATCACTTAAATTCAATTGAAAAACTTTGCTGCAAAAATAATCAAGAAATAATGTAATCTAATGAGAAAAAGCACACATATATACGTGTGTAAATAATTTATTTTTAATTAATTTAATATGAATTTTTTAGATTACAGTTTAAGTAGTGAAATACTATAATATTTATTCTATTTATAACATAAACAACTTGAAGGTGTTCTTAAACAATAAAGAAAATCTTATTTATGATTGTTTTTTCTTCTAAATAATTATTAGTACTAATTCTGGTAAATTCTGATCTTCAAATTTATAATAGTATTGTGTGTGATATTTTATTGTTTTTATACAATATTTCAAAAAGAATATATGATCATCTGCTTTACATCATGCCTATATTAGTGTATAAGAGTAAAAATCAATGATCTTAGCCCATTAAAAGCAAAAGAGAAGACCACTCCCAGAAAACATTGTCTTGAGCGAAATTACAAATGATTGATATATTATGTGATTCAAATCCATTTTTGAGTTTATAATTAATTATTTAAATCAATAATATAGCTGATGCTTACACGTCATAACTATTTAAAAGGAATTATTTCATACTCATATTCGGTCAATATATTTTCTTAAGAAGTTTAAAATAAATTGATTAAATTAAATCTAGATACACATGTATATTTGCGTGTTGTTTTTTCCTACAACATTCTCATTCTTGCCTTAGATTTGAAATCCAGGTTAATACCCATTTTTCTAGTTTTTTCTCGGAATTAATTTTATTGAATCCGTAAGTTGAGGTAAAGATGCTTAGAAATGAGCATCTTTCTATAGTGAATTCAATTGAAAAAATGGACTAATCACACAATCCTAAATTTTTTAAGAGCAGTTCATTCCAAACTTGTGAATTGCAATTAATATCCCTGACCTGAAACAAATCTTATAGATATATGAAAAAAATTACCCTGTTTATTTTCCTGGCAACAGTGATTATTTCAAATGCCCAGACAAAGCTCAGCTTTGATTATGATATGGCAGGCAATCAGATTGTAAGGGAGTTGTGCCTATCGGGGTGTTCCTCCACGGGCAAGCCAGCCAAAGAAATTAAGGAAATTGAGGATCTGACAGAGGAGGATTTACTCAAATTCTCCGCCCAGGATGTTATTTCGTATTACCCCAATCCGGTCAGGGAAGAACTCTACCTGCAATGGCAGCTTGCGCAGAATATTACGGTGGATTCTATCGAAATTTTCGCTGTAAACGGTCAGCTCCTTAGGGCTTACCGGCCCGCTTCAAGGGAGAACAGCATGACTATTGCTTTTGGCCATTACCCGTCAGGTCTTTATATCATAGTGCTGCATTATACTAATGCAGAGTCAA
>NZ_JCAXEB010000026.1:0-30971 GCF_059758655.1 Flavobacterium sp. GQ95 | reverse complement strand
TTGCCTCGGTTCCTGTATATCCTCCAGCAACTGCAATTTCATAAGCTGATTTCCCAATATCCCCTTTCGGACCTTGTGCTCCTAAATTTAAAGCCTGGGAACTACCAGTACTATCAATATAATTAAAACTGTTTGTAACTGGATTAAAGACAACCACACCAATAGTTGATTTAACCTCTGATGAAGTAACAATTTTATGCCATCTATCATTATACCAATAATAAAAACCAGGCACGATATCTGCTATAGCTTCTGTATTAAAGACAATAAGAGAATTTATATTGCCATTTTTTATTGTAGCAACATCAGTTGTACTATTTAATGCTACTCTAGGTATTAAAAGTCCTTTATTCGTAGCAACGATATCGAGCTGCGAAGACATATTAGGCACAGGAGTACCTATCCCAACTTGAGCATGAGATACTGCACCAACACCAACTGTTAAGTAAATCAAATAAAGTTTTTTCATAATGTAAAGTTTAATAGAAATTATCCTCGCAAATAAAATCAATAAAACTATTAGCTATAAAAAAATACCCACGCAAGAATACACGTGTAGATAAAATACATTTCAAGTCAAATATTTCCAACACTTTGAAAATATTCTTTCTTTCTATTGAGTAGAACCACTAGGGATTTTTCAAGAAAATTATCCATTCAAGCACTAGTAATAGATACAGACAAGTAAATTTTAAAATTGTAATTAAACAAATAACAAAAAGAAACGTTAATTACAGTAAAATACAACAATTTCCTTAAGAAAAAAGGAAGCACAAAAACTATACAAAAAATGAAATTTAAATCCCTCACTAGAACACAACAGCTATCATCATTTAAACTTAATCATTTTACTAACTCAACTGTGAAGTACGCTGAAATTATTTCTGTAATCAATAACTTTTTAATGATACAACTTACTCTTTACTGTGTAAAAAGAAATACTAATAAACCAATTGCTCTATCGCCAAATTCTTTATACTTTTTTGTTTTATCAAGATAATCATATAATAATATACTTAAAAGAAATTAAATAGCTGTACAAAAAACTATCATCTTTTATAACGCAGTACAGCTATCATAAAAAAAACTTTTGCAACTCACACCACAAAGGCTCTTTTGTTACATTTCTTTAGCTCTCCTTTTATTCGAAGATGAATTGATTTATCACCCTCCCGATTCTTTACGATTTTACAGAAATACATCTGTCATTTTGTAGATAAGGCTATTCCTCTAAATGTATCTCCTATACCGTAAGATATTCTAACTAATTTTAGAAATTCAATTTTTAATTTTAAAATCTTTTCCAAAATCAAAATGATTTAACAGCCTAACCATAAGAGATTTTTAAAAAACACAAATAAGAATTTACAAATTCATCATCCACATATTAATATCATCTTCTTTTGGAATACCGCTTTTTTTTCTAATTCTGTACTTTTTCGCTTCTATTGCTCTTACTGTAGAACGGGTAAAAGTAGCAATTTCTTTCGTAGAGAAGTTAAGTCTTAAGTACGCACAAATCTCAAGCTCATTAGCTACAATATTAGGAGATATTTCAATTATTTTTTCACAAAACTCAGGATAAAATTCCTTAAATTTTGGAAGAAATAGCGATTGATGATTAATTGCTAGATTAATAATTTCTTTTAATTCTTCAGTTCCAGCTTCTTTTTGCAATCTTATTGTTTGTAGTTTTTTTTCATTTTCTTTATTTTGTTCATAATACTTTATTAAAACTGTTTCTTTTCTAAATAGAAAATAAACATTTAAAATTAGCAGCAATACAACATTTATTACAACAATATTAAAAATTTGGCGACTCATTTTTTCTGTAATATCAGGATTAACGAACAAACTATGATTTGTAAAATAATTAACAATAAGCTCTGTAAAAACAAAAGAACAAATCAATGCAATTTCACCTAAATCCTCTTTAAAATCATACACAAAAGGTAATGATAAAATTAAAGGTATGTAGTATAAACTTATACCTGCATCAAATCCAAAGGAAGAAGTAGAAAAAAAGATTATCAAACTTGCAACAATTTCAATTATCGTTATTTTTATTTTCAATACTTTGCTTTTCAAGTTCAAATTCAAATTTGAATACAAAGGAATTAAAATGCACAAAAAAATAATAAGTGACCTAAAAGCAATTATCGATTTAATTATAAAAAAATTAAATATCGAGTGCTCCACGACTATCAATACTATTAAAATAGCATAGCTATTCAAGAGCATTTTATGTTCGATATCAATTTCATTATCTAATTTTTCAGTACCGTAATTAATAAGTAGTTTTTTAATTCCCATTTTTCTTTTTTTAGTTAAACAATTAATTATTTAGAACAGAATAAGTTTACAAAACAATTGAACTTTCAAAATAGTTAATACTTATAAATCAATTCAATTAAGTTTTCCTAGTAAGGGTTTAAATGATTATCAGATAAAACAGTAATTAAAAGTCTTAAGTAATCAATTTTAATAAGTTGCATTTAAAAAAAAGTAGTTAGCATTAGAGTTTTCAACTAACATATGACACACATAAGTACTCAATCAAATTCGTTTGACTACTCAAAATTTATAATTGAACTTAAAATTGATTTTGCAGCTTCAATGATGAATTAAATGACTTCACAAAGGAACACTTTAGAAGAATTGGAAAAGAAAAAACACATGCACGAATATACACGTGTATTTCATTTTTTTTCATTACTATAATTCACGAAGCATTTAACCAAGTACTGAGTACTATTAAATGTTAAAATGGATATTGAAAGAAATATCTAACTAAAAAAACTTATTCTAATTAAAAAAAATATTACTTTGAAAGATATTACATTACAAAAAAATCAATATAGTTCCCTCCAAAAATATTAAGACAAGAAACAAATTAACATCTGTAAAAAATCAGATCATCTGTTTTTTTCAAAAAAAAAAAACGTCAACCTTTCTTCTTAATAAAGTATGAAAAAAAGGAAAATTTAAAGAAAAGCGAAGGAGTTGGAATTCAATCTAATTTTACTTGCTCAAAGTCATAGAATTTATCTCTACTTTTATATTGTTCTATTGAATACAATGATTGAAGTAATAAACATTGATGAGATATTTGGTCAAAAGAGGATATTCAATATTGAAGTTGAAAAGAATCTAAAGTAAAAGTAATAGAGATTAAAACATCAACTAATATAACACGATTCGTGAAAGCGTCTACTACAGTAACCACTTTTATAAAACATAATAAGCAATATTGTATGTGTTACCATTTTTACATAAGCGGAAACTTATCCCATTTGTACAACCACTACTGATACCTACTGATTTCTTCCAATATAAAGTGCTCAGGCAAATCTATTTAAAAAACATCAAGGATGATAATCTGGACACAACACAAATATGGATCTATAGTTGACAGCAACCTTGATAAAATTATATTAATGTCATTATACAAGAAACCGTCCAAATTTTAACACTATGTTTCTATAGCAATACGGATATAATTTCATAGTTTATACCTTGATTGAGAATAACTCTACAAATACTTAAATTTTACAATCTCATTATCCATACATTAATATCATCATCATTAGGAATATTCAATTTTTTCCTAATTCTATATTTTTTTGCTTGAATTGCTCTAACCGTACTTTTAGTATAAACTGCAATTTCTTTCGTAGAAAAATTCAATTTTAAATATGCACAAAATTCTAATTCACTAATCGTAATAGATGGAGCAATTTTCTCTATTTTATCAAATAAACTAGGATAAAATTCCTTAAATGTAGAAAGGAACAGAGGATCATTATTCATACCTAGATCTATTATTTTTTTCAACTCATCAATATTAATTATTTTAGGAATATTTTTATCAATTATTTTATTTCCAAAAAGATTCATATCGAACAACTTGATGGCACCTTCTTTTGTACTAATAAAATAAATATTAAACAAAAGTAGTAAGAATGTATCCATTAATGAACAAACATAAAATCTACTTTTAGCATACTCAGAAATATCGAAATTACTATTAAAAATATAATCGGGAAAAACATTACAAAAAAAACAAAAAATCATTACACAAAATACAACAACAATATTTTTCTTATCTTTTTTATAATCAAATAGATACGAAATTGACAATATATACAATATATATGGCAATGCGGATGTTTTTTCAAGCTCAAAACTCGAAACATTAAACAACAAATCAGAACCAAATAAAATTTTAACAATAGTCTTTGCAGAAGTATTATATTTCAACTTAGAAAATAATAAAGTAATAACACAAAATAATATTACAATCGACTTAAACGCAATTATGGGATTCACAAAGCTAAAAAATATAAAATTTCTAAATTGGATTAATGTTACTAACAGTAAATATTTATTTAATAATACAATATGTTCGAATCTAAATTTATCATTAATATTTGATGTACCGAAACAAATTAAAATTGTTAGAAATTTCATGCTAAATAAAAAATAAAATATATGATTTAACGCCAAATGATTTGTTACAAGTTTAGTAACTCAATAGTAAAATTGTTAAAAATTACAAATTTATCGTGATATCTTAATATAAATTATTAATTTAATAGTCAACACTGTTTTTAAATCTAAATTGTAATAAAATATACATATTTCCAACAATATATATAAGATTTTTTTTAACAAAAAAAACAATACGCAACTTAAGATTTCTTGCATTTACTAATCCGTGGATCTTTCTGACAAACCAAAGCTATCGATATTTAAGAAATTGTGATAAAAACAGAATCATCTTTACTATAATAATTACGATAGCATTTAGATTGGTACAAGTAAACCCTCTGAAAACAAAATAAAAGCTATGTGGTTTTGATTTATAAAACTTTAGACGAGCAATTGTAGCACTTCCTGATATCAAACCAATATATTATTCTTGGTTCTGAATAATTGTTGCTTTAATCAAAAGAACAAAATAGTTCAAAAAGGAAATAATAATTCTAATTATGTAAATCCTGCTCACTAATAAGCTTACATATAGTTATAAAATATAATAAAAACATTAAATAAATTTCTTCTATCCAGAAAAGTATTCAGTATTATAAAAATAAACAAAAGTTTTTTTAATTTATCTAAGTTCTGTAGTGTAATACCTTCTTTTGACTTTACGTGATTTATTGCAAGATTTGAAAAACAGTTTTTTAAACATTAGCGAAGTTAAAATCGACAATTTAAAACTTTTTATATTATTTTAAATCTTTAAGATACTTAGATATGTGTATCTTTTTTAACAATATTTCATATCCCATTCTGTGTTTAGAATGAGAAAAGGCACGTTCAATAACTATATTATATCACCTATACAGTGACCTTTAATAGTATTCACCAATGGAAATTTTAAACTTTGCTAAATTAATGCTAACGTAATCTTACTTTTAGTTGTACTAAAAAATTATGTTTCCAGTAGTTGTTCGTCATAGAATAAATTCGCAAAACTCAAAAATAGAGCTCACTTAATTTTGCAATACTGTATCAAGTAAGTAAATTGAAGAGTATAATTTGTAATAAGTTCTATCTAAATAGCAAGTGAGTTGCGAATTAATGTTGGATACATTCCTATAAAAAGAAGTATTGAACCAGTTACAATAGACAGAATAATACCTACTGACTATTTTTACAGCAAACTAACAGAGCTGTAAATAAATTATTTGATCTTCAAGAATAGATTCAAAAAATAAAACATAATCAGATTCTAAATAGATAACAGTTTTAATTAAGTTTAAATCATTTCAATTTTCTATAAAATCTCTTTAATTCTTCTTTCGATAAATTACTAAATATAAAAACCTTGTTTTGATTTAAAAATTAAACCAATTATTAATTCATGCATAAAAAATTATTGCTCAATAAATCATAACTATTTAGTATTGTTGAGAGCTTTTAAATCAAAAATTACAATTGGATTATTATTGATCCAAGTTAGGAAATACATTTAAAAAATTTCACTAAACTAAAATTTCCTCTTTTTAACTCTTTGATAAATTTTCACATCACAATGTATGATAAAAAATTTTTTCAAATTTTTTATCATACATTGTTTTTACCTGATACAATAATTATCTTAAAAATTGAACCCAAATTGTACAACTGGGCCAAATGTATCTATATCATACATAAAATGATTTTTACCGCTTCCTTTGTCGTAATCCATTCCAATTGCTCTATAACCTCCTGTAAGCTGAAAAAGCTTTGAAAATCTATAACCTGCGTACGCCTGCAGCTGCCATGCCAAATCAGACCCAATTCCAAATCCGCCAATATCTGCTCGCAACTGATAAATAAAATTACAGGAAGGATCACTTCTATAACGAACTATTAATATTGGATCAATCCAGGTCTCCGAAGCTGATTTTTTAAGTGCTTCGCTGCCTCCAACCACATTTCGCATTAGGTCTAGCCCCATATACATGCTATTTACCCTTAAACCAACACCAGTATCTAATTTAGGTAGTAACTTGTGCATTGACGCAAGCTCCCAAGCAAACTGTTTTGCTTCTAGCTCGCCGCTTTGAATTATTGTTCCTGATTTGACTCCTTGTTTCAGGCTCATATAAAGCAGGTCCGATGAAAAATACCAATTATTATGAGAAGCTTCAAAATACAGCATGGTACCCATATCAAGCTGATCGAGAATAGCACTTGGATCAGCTTCAACCTCTACTTCCGGTAAAGAAGATACTGCTGTTGTCCCACTCATATTTGGAAACATTACATAAGGTTCTAATATAAAATCCCATTTGCTTTCTGGTTTTTCAACTTGCTTCAAAATACTTTGTTGAGCCATAACATTTGTTGTAATAAATATCAAAACAAACAAAAGATATTGTCTAAATAATCGTATAAATTCAGTTTTCATAATCATCGATATAAATATATTCGTATTAATCTTTTATTATTTGTAACACCAAAACCAAAAAACTTTTAAAACATTCTTCTACCTCCTTCTTCCACCTCTTGTGCCCTTAGTTTGGCTAATATTTTGAGAAGCACTACGATTTGTTTTCGCGTTATTTGTTTTGCCTGCCATTGAGCTTAGCAGGGGTTGATTTGTTCTATTTGTAGTTGGAGCAGGTGTGTGTGATATGTTTTGATTATTTGTTGCTGTATTATATCTCCCCTTGGAAGTATTAACATTTACAGTTGTAGATTTCATTTTAGTTTTATTGTAATTGTTATAAACATTATTA
This sequence comes from Flavobacterium sp. GQ95, assembly GCF_059758655.1. NCBI lineage: Bacteria > Pseudomonadati > Bacteroidota > Flavobacteriia > Flavobacteriales > Flavobacteriaceae > Flavobacterium > Flavobacterium sp. GQ95. The sequence continues at coordinate 23,739 of NZ_JCAXEB010000026.1, read as the reverse complement.
TTGTGTATTACAACAGTATTTCCTCCATGATAATAATGCCCCCCATAATAACCTCCATGATGATAATAATTGTTATGTCGATAAACTCCTACTGTAATTACAGCAAATGCTGTAAAATATGGAGGATAAAATCCATAATGATAAGGAGGATAATACGGTACATAAACTGGAGAATAAATATATTGAACTATTGGAACCGTTTCAACCACGACCACAGTTGTCGCTGGAACACTTACAGCTGCCGGTTCAGTACCAATATAAGCAGGATTTGCAGTTACTGCTGGAGAGGCTGTTTTAGCAGGTTCAATAATGTAATTTTTTCCATACAAATCCTCGTCACCGATAATCTGTATAGTCAGCTTGCTACTTTTATCTTTATCAACAATAATAACGGCGATATCTTGTATTTCTGTTTTACTAACCGCTGTCTTAAGTATAAATGCAAAAGATTCTTCTTCTTTTTTAGTGGTCACTGTTATAAAATCAACTTTTTTATCCAGATTCAAATCCATGTTGTTGATTCCGGTCTTTTGCTCGTTTAAAGATTTTTCAAATTCTTCTATTGTTTTTGATTTTTGAAACAAGGTAAGAACAGCATACAAATCGAGATTGTCTCCAGGTAAACCAAGCTCTTTGGCATCCTTTTCAGACTGAGAAAAAACGCATTGGCATAGCAAACTTATTGTTATGACCAAATAGGGTACAAAAAAAATTTTCATAATACTAGATGTAATTGTTATTGCTAAATAATTTGTTTCACATTTTACTTTTGTACAACTTTTTGTGAAATGTTAAAATTGGTATTTGATTAAATCTTATCGGTCAGCTTCAACACATTATGCTAAAAATTAAAAACACCACAAATGGCAAGATTACCAATATGTAGCCAAATTATTATATTTTTATCGGCCTATGCCCAACTGAAAACCTAGTAGAAACATTGATGAGAAATATTATGTGAATAATAAACAGAGGATTGCAATAGGTATGCGGAATTCAAATATAAATGACATTCTGTTATTTAAATCTAACTTAGAACGTTAAGCCATACATCTACAAATGAACCTAACAAATGATTATTTATCTGCTTTGTATGTATAAACCAAATTGCTATTCTGTAAGCATGAAAGGATGAAATATACAATAGAAACACAAATATCCTAATTACATGTAATAAACTGCTATTAACATATTCTGTGCATTAAACCAAGTATCATATCAATTAAAAAATATTCAATAACTTTTTTGCAGTTACAACTCTGCTACTACAAATTTTCCATAATTGATTTGGAAATCCTATATTGGACAACTGCAAATAATAGAATGAGCTGAATTATAATTTTAAAAATCAGCATATAATTAGGCCTGGTATAATATAATTGATAGCGTACAAAAAAAAGATAGCTATAAAAAATGAACAGGATTATATATCTTATTTCAAAACTACTTTGATACTGAGCGTTAATATAATTCTGTAGGTACAAAAAAGGAATTGACAAAATTAAGAAAAACAACATTTCACCAATTTGAAAAGCATTCGAAACAAGTAATTCAGGAAGTGTATGTTTTTTCCTGTGGTAAAAAATAAAGTCTGTCAAGGTAAGAAAAAAAAGTATGACAGTTCCAATTATTGTAAAGTGTTTATGTGCAAAAACCGGATTTATTTTCTCTATTGATTCGGTATCAACTTTTTTTGCAATTAGATTTATATGAAAAACAGAAAAAAGTAATGATGTAATTCCGCCTAAAAGAATTAGAAAGAAAAATGGATTAAAGTGGAAACCGCGTTTTCCATTAAAATAGTCTCGTATCGTTTTTCCTGGCCTTAAAAACATTTCATAAACTGTCTTGAAAAATCCCCTGTCCACATGAAAAAAGGCATGCATTGCATGATGTCCTAGCTCACTCCAGGTAATCCTACCTGTGTTGGCTGGCTGTCTACAAATCGGACAATAAATACCCATGAAATCTGTCTCGCAATTTTTACATATTGTGTAGTTCTTCATAATAAGGCAGAAGTTATTTATTGCAGTATTATTTTCAAAAGAAGCATCCTTCCATTTTGTTATAGGGTTCTGTGTATGCCTGAATTCCAAATGATTTTCAAATAATTATCAGGCCTAAAAAATATTATTTAAGGCCTGATAATTGTTACTGTTATTCTGTCTTACTCTTATCCAATTCGTCGATAAAAGGAATAGACTCTTGAATTTCAGACCTTACAGTCACCTGCAGATATTGTTCAAGTTGAACAAATTTAGCAGCATTAATACCTCCAATTGCTTTTTTAACCTTATGGAACGTTGAAGACAAAAGTTTTTCTACCTCAAGATTATTTTTTAGGTTGGCTTCAGTCAATTCCACAGCTTTCACATCATCAAGTGTATCGTAGTTATCAGCATAATCCTTTATAATTTGGATTTTTTTCTGACCAAGTACTTTTCTATCTCCTTCATATTTATCATACACAGGTTGAAATGACGCAGTTTCAACTGCATTTAAATTTAAATATTGTTTGACTACATCAGCCTTAGATTTACCGTATATAGCCTGAATAATGGCTACATCATCTTTTGACTGAGCGTAACTTACTGCTGTTAAAGCAAATACAAGTAATAAAAGGATTTTTCTCATAATTTAATTTTTTAATCTGTTAAAATTTATTAAAGGGTTTTGTTTATTTACTTACTTTTTTCTTAAAATCGTAACTTAATGATGCTCCTAAACCAAACTGGTAGGTAGATACATAATCGGTTACCCCGACAAGTCCATAGTATGTCCAGTAATAATCATTACCTACTGCTGCCGACATGGATTGCAGATATGCATTGAGGTTGATTGATAATGGAGAGTTCGTTTTTATTTTGACTCCACCTTTAATTTCCCACGCAAAATAAGTTCCGCTGCCACTTTGTGGAGTTTCAAGAATTGAAATACCTAAACCTGCCCCCAAAAATGGCTGCATTTTTTGAGATGTTGCACCAAAATAATGGGTATAGTCCGCCAATATATAATTTATGGCACCCTTATCATCACCTGCGTTAAGCTGTGTTCCTAAAGGTCCATATAATGGCAATTTAGTATCCATTCTGTTGTATTTTAATTCTATAGAGCTATTCTCTATGAAAAAATATTCAAGACCTGCTCCATATTCAAAACCGTCTTCGACTTTCGCATATGAATTATCAAATTCTACTTTGTCTGAAAAGGTGTAGCCTCCATATAAATTAAAGAGAAAAGATCTTGAACTTTGGGCAAAAGCTCCCAGTGAGCTTAAAAAAAATACAAATAATAATTGTTTCATTTTCATAATTTTAATTTTAATTGGTTAATATTTATAATTGATAATGAGCTGTAAAGCATTCCTTGTTTCTTAGATATTTACTTTTAAGAGTTTACATTTCGACGTGGTGTCCCCTACTTTTCTATTTATTCCAAAATTGTCTTTTTCTGAGCCATTGATTTAATTAAATTGGGTAAAAAATCATTAAAAACAACACTTAACTGAATCGCATTAACTAACTTATTTACAGGTTCTCTGGGCATAATTTCATTAACATAAGAAACTTCAATCTGCGTATTACTATTCAAAAAATAACCTACCCCTAAGGTGGCCCGATTTCTATCAAATACATCAGGGCCACTTACCTGACTTTTACTCTTAAAAAACAATTCATCTGAAAGAAAACCATAGAATGTATCCATTGTGTTTTCATTATTTGTAAAGCAATAAATTGTCCTTAACTGAATTCTAAATCGCATTACTGTTTCAAAATATCCATTGTCATTATACAGATTACGGTCTTCAAACCTCCCTCTTACATTTAATTTACATTTCCCTTCCTTCATTATACGGTACATTCCCTGAACTGCCATTCTAATTTCAGGAGCTTCTCTTTGATTTATTTCCGGAACATTTTTATTAGAATAATAAGCATAAAAAAAAGAAATTTTCCATCGCGCGTCTGGTCTGTAATGCGCCCACAATCTACCATAAGCCTGTGTTAAATTGCAAAACATATTACTATCGTCACCAGTACTACTTGTTGTTAATCCAATATTAAGTTCTAATACCCACTTCTGGCTTAAATCTTTGGTAAAAGCATACTCATTCCAAAATTGGTTTAATTTATCTGTTTGGGCATACTGATTCAAGGTAAAGACCAGTAATAGAAAAACAAGTACTCGTATCATTTGTAATATCACATTTTTCTTTAAAAATTTATTTATGTCTAGAACATACATATAACTTAAAAAACTAACTAATTTAATTTCAAACTGCTTATAGTATAATTACATTTACTCAAATGGATTTCGTTTCCCCAAAGCATATGAGACTGTCAATAAAGGACCATTATATCCCCATTTAAGATAACCGTCAAGTCTATTTTTCACGACATCCACTGTGAAATTCATCCCGTTGAATCCCAGAGAAAGATCCAAATCACGAAGAACCTGATACATAACGGCTAAGTTATAGCTGACTATTTTTCCTTTAAAATCATTTACTTTAATTGAAAAGTAATTTAAGTTACCATTGACAACAAATTTGTCTGCAAAGGAATAGCCTCCCCAAATACCAACATCTGGCAAAGGAGCAGTAAAATTAAAACTGTCAATATAACTAACCTGTGAAGTTTCTCCTGCCAGTTTGATTCCGATATTAGTTCCCAAGGTGTGTGTTCCTATCATAAGCCCCAATTCATATTTTGGCTTTAGCAAAAATGCATACCCATATGAGAATAAATACATATTAATTTTAAAATAAGAATTTACACTTGCATTGACAGGATAAATATGATCTCTAAACTCAATCTCTTTTTGCAATTGATGTATTGTACTTCGATCGAGATGAAAATATCCCAAATCAAATCTCGACCTGTGGGAAGCACGCCATTGCAAACCTCCTAAGAATGTAGTAGTTGTTTTTCTAAATCCCATATTATCTTCTAAATCGATTTCAGTTCCAAATGAATCGTCATTGCTCCCAACCCTAATTTTAGTACTGTTAACCGGTATAAATAATCCAATTGTTGCTTTAAAACGTCTTACAAACCAAGGTGGAGTTGGTTTTGACTTTTTATACAAATACAAATCATCATTTTGATTCTCTAAAGAAAAATTTTCTTCATTAGTATCCTTTATAATTTCAGGCACAGCCATTATTGCAACTTCTTGTGAAAAAGTTATTTGAGACAATAAGGCAAATGCCATAATTAACATTCGTATAATTATCATTTTGTAATTCATGGTTCTATTTTATAGTTTTTCACAATTTGAATTAGATACATTTATTACTAAAAATTATCACAATCTTTAAAATGTTTCTCCAGCATTCAGATAGAATCCTTTTGAATTCCGGCCCCACGCATAATCAATTACCAGATTGGTACGGGTAGCTTTATCGATTAAAATTCTTAAACCAATTCCAACCGCTGGCTGGATGTATTCAAAAAGCTTTACATCAATATCATTGCTACTTGCTGTTATAAAATTGGTAAATATAGTTCCGCTCAATAATTGATTGCAGGTGATTGGAAACCTAAATTCCGAAGAAAAATAAATCATATTACTTCCTCTAAAAAGCCCTTGTGTGTATCCTTCCCCACTTCGGCTTCGTTGATCCCAGCCTAGTGCCGGTAAGTTCAAATAGGGTACTTTCCCACCAGTAACAAATTGTCCATACGCCCAAATGCCTAAAATATAACTATCATTTTTCACACTAAGTGGAATAAATCTTCTATATTCTGTATAAAGAACCTGACTCGTCTTCTGATTATTAAACAAGTCAGGATTAAACCTGAAATTAAGATTAGCAAAGGTGCCTTTTCTTGCATTAACTTGATTGTCACGAGAGTCATAAACCAAATTTAAACTAACTCCGTTTACAAAATATTCCAAATCGTCGAATCCGTTTTTTTGGCTATACTGATAATGATAAGTATATTGTCCATTTTCTAAATCCAGATTCTTATCCTTTATGGAAGAATACCAATCTATATCAATTCCTGCTCCAACATAAAAATTTTCCTTAACTTGCCATGACATAGACTGGTGAAACTTGAAATAATTGTAATCCATTGGCTGTTGGATACTTTCCAGAGCAAAATCAGGATTTTCTCTTTCAGCCGGTATAATATTGGTTCCTAGCCCATAATTTGCTTGCGAAAAAAGATAAAGGCGATAATCACCATTGAGATATATTCTGTTATTTTTTAACAAAACACTATTCTTAGCATTTATCAACAACTGTTTTTTTGTAGTATACGTCATCCCCAAGTTCACAATTGAATATTTATCTTTAAGCTGTTTTCCTTTAAAAGTATATTGTGCAACACCTCCAAATACAAATCCTGTTGCAGGCTGTGACCCAATAACAGGTATTACCAAAAAAAAACTGTTTTTAACTGGTTTAACAACCAAAATTGAGTCCTTTTTCTTAAAAAGTTCGAACAATGTCATATGCTCGCACTTATCTCCTGAAACCTCGGTTTGAGCTTGTATTCCCAAATAAGAAAGCATCATTATACTCACAGGACAAATATGTTTGAATAGTTTAATTCTCATTATTTTCTTTATAAGAAATGAAATTGATAATTTTAAATTCTTAATCACTGTGGTTTATCTTTCCAAGGGATTAAATCCAATTTTCAGTTTTTGTCTCAATATCTAGTTATTTTGTTTTCGTTAAAATGTGCCGAAGTGCTACCAACTTTAGCTAAAATATAATTGTTTCAAATCCTCAACTTGTTTAGATAATTGTGAAAATAATGAGAACTAAACCAACAGAACAATAGAAAATTATTAACCAATCTTTTATTTATATTAATAATTTTGATAAAAATTGTAGTAAGACTAAATAAAAATTATTTAACACTCATACTGATGAAAAAAAACAATTTTATTCTTACATAAAGATTATTAATCAAATTAAAAACATATTAGATCGCAAACATTTTTATCAAACTTTTAACACGTAATTAATTATATTTAAACTTTCAAACAAGTTTTATATCCGTAGTTAATATTGAAAATCCAAAGAAATACCATAAAGCAATCAAAAAAAGAAAATACACTACTTGCATATACACATGTAACTTAATTTTTAATTTAATGTTAATTCTCAATCCCTTATGTTCAAATTTTTCTTTACATGAGTAGTACGATAAACAAATCGAGTGATAACTTATATCAAAACATCAATCAAACCTAAAACATAAGTTAAAACTCACAAATGAAAATTAAAAAAAGGGAGACTGATCTGCTTGATTATTTTATTTTTATCAAAATATAGCAATAACTCAAAACTCACTGTACTACGACCAATGGTTAATCTGGATAAGAATAAAATTTACTCCAAGACTCTAAAAAAATAACAAACTTCTAACCTTTTTAAAAAAGTTACTTCAAATAGATCAAAAAGAAGATTTAAAAATATAAGCTAATTAAACATCATATCTTCATTAAAGTGCCTACAGGACATCAAAAATTTAATACAATACTTCAAAATAGAGCTAAGTATTTAAAATGAAAAAATATAAAATTAGAATTCACATTTAAAAAGAGGTAAATGTTTTTATCTGAAGAGCGATTATGTAAAAGACGTGGAAATGATATAAAACGAAAACCAAAGCGGATAAAATTTTATGCATTAGATTTTAATTGGCACTTTAGGCACATCCTTTAATTTAAAGAAGCCAATTTGTATTATAAGTTACATGAAATCAATGATTGCAAACGATTAGAACAAAAAGAAAACAATAGACTTATTCAACTAGCTATTTTATCTTTAGATTCTTTTCAAAAAAGTAATCAGGAATCACTATTGACTCTTCTACTAAAAAAAAAAATAGTGCTAAAAAAACAATTCTATAAATTTAAAAGAACAAATATTCAGTAAAAAAAACCTTCAACAACGCTAATAATTTTCTTTCTTTTGAATTCATATATCTTAGCAATTTTAAGAGATTTAACATATCACAACCAGACAAACATCAATCTGTTTTAATTGGTCGTTTCCCTATAAAAATGGATCTTCTTATAAAATAGCACTTTATAGGTATTGGCTTTAATATTTTTTGCTTTCTACACGATGTTTTAAATTTACTTAAATCATAAAATATTGCTTCATACCCTGCCTATATAAATTATTATTCCTTTATTCCATTCTATATTTCCATGTAAATCTTCGACAATAATATAATCAAAAAAGTCCCGTAAATTATTATTCTGCTCTTCTTTCTTTATTGCATATAACATACTTTCTACTGGATTATCTATTTCTAAAAGAGAAGTACCTATTTTTAATTCATCAAAAAGAAAATCACACTCATGAAAACAATAGTATCCCGAACTGCTAAAAACCATTTTTATAATCTTTGCTTTTCATAAAAAGCTTATTTATATATGCACTATTTTTAAACAAGCAAAAAAGCACCTGTAATATAATCATGTCAGCTATTTACTATATCATAAGTATTTAAAATTTCTTCTGTCATAAAATTTCTGATTGAACCAAACTATACTAAGGTCACCAATTCCCAAAAGCGATAACCTTTAACTATTTTAGAAAACAAATAACCATAGGCAAATTTAAAATCATACATTATATGAATAATAAATACTAACTGCAAAACCTACCTATCAGATGCAGACCTTTTTATTTCACGAAGTATTTTATGTATAATTTTTACATTGTCAGGTTTATTCTCAATATTATCTGTAACTATATAAAAATCTTTAGTAACATTAAAAGAGCATTAATGCAGGAAATACAAAAAATACCAAGGGTGTTTCTCATGCCAACAAATTATAATTACAATAGAACTCAACGCTATTTTTTAAATTCGATATTCTTTTTACATATAACTAAAATTACTTTATTATTTAAAATTTGCTATTAGAAGATTATTGACACTACAATTAATAATCGCTTTCGAAAAATATTTTGTATCCTAAATCTCAGTTTTACAAAAAAACTCTTTTCACACAATTATAAATCCTAAAACATTTCAATTCAAAGAATAAATCCACAAAAAAAATATGGATCTTCTAATAATGCTAAGTCGATAACAAGTAGACTACTTTAAAAAAGTTCACAAGTGTAGATGTATCTAATATTTAATTAGTATGTTTTAAGCAATTTAAATCAATCTCTAAGAATTATGAAAACAAAAAAAACAAAATTTAAATTTAAATATGCATGGCAGTTTCGTGGTCACTGAAATATATAATTAAAAAATACATCTAAACAAAAACTGTGCTTATACGAAATAAAAAGTATAAATCTAATGACAACGACTTAACTCTCATGCTTAAACTTTCTATTTAAACTCAAAAAAACAGAATTAAAAACACATATCTATAAAAATTGCAAATCTTGCTTTAGCCTAATAGTAAAAAGAAATCAAGAAGTGGTGCAAATATTTATTCTCCATTGCGGATCATCCAATTTTATTCTACAAAGCGCAATATTGATTGTTACTCCAATATCAAATAGTTATTTTTTGGACCAGGTGATTCTTCTTCAGGTAAAATATCACGGTTTAATTTGGTTTTTTTCCGGCTGCTTTTCCACGGCCAATAGGCAGTCCGGCTGTTACATACAAAGATCTGTTGAATTGTTCAGGGCCGTCTCCCTTCATTACCGGAACTAATCCATAATAATATTGTACCGTCATATTCAACCCGTTTCCAACATTCATATGATAGCCTGCACCAAAGGCAATACCAGCATCAATTACGTGTATTTGATCTCTGATATTGTGTTTGTAAACTACTTCAGCGCCATCATATTCTTTTCGAAATTTATCAAATGCTTTGGCTAATAGTCCTAATTGCGGACCAGTTTTTAAATAGATATTATTCTTGAATTGATGTTTAATCAAAATCGGCACATTAAAATAACGAATTTCACGATCAACACTACCTCCGACAAAGGTATTATCCAGATTTGCATCGCTCAAAGAATACACTGGTATATTGTGAGCTCCCATTGGTGATTTTACAATTACACCGGTATTAATCATCCAGGCTGGATTTTTTTTAAATCGGATATCAAAATAAAATCCAAGATTAAAACCAACTTCGCTGCCTGAAGCTTCCGTATTTGAAATCGTCGAAAAATTGACACCACCATCCAAACCAAACTCTAAAAAAGAAGAGTTAAGCTTATCTCCAAAAAGCAGGGAAACTAAAACTTGTGATTGCGCTGATGTAATACAAAAGAAAGTGATAACTAATACTATTTTTTTTTCATGAGATTATGCATTAAAGTCCAAAACGATACTGAAGACCTCCTAAAACTTGTGTCCTGCTTCCTAAAAAACCAACTTCTGCCCGAAGCATAATATGTTTATTGTATTGAAATTGAGTGCCAATTAGGAAATTCCACATGTCTTTAGGTCTTTTTTGCAGCGAATATTGTACTGATGAAGAATCCGCAGTACTTAAAGCGCCATCCATGGCTGTCAATATATTTCCGGCACTTTCGAGGGCTTTATTGGCGGTATTGTGTTTTGTGACATTGGAAGGATTTTTTTGCTCTGCTGGCGTTAAACCACTCCACCAGGCAGCTACCTTAATCTGATTTTTATCTACTTTTGCAAGACCGTCATCAACTTTTTGCTGTAAACCATCCAAATCAAAAATGTCTGAAAACGGAATATTCCCATCTGTGTCTCCAGAAATATGGACTCTAAAAGCACCAACCCACACTGCAATATTTTGATCCGGTTTATTAAATTTAAAAGTTTTACCTAACCTTGGCCCAAAAATATAAGAGAAAGCCGGCTTATCCAGAGAACTGATGTCAGTCCAGGACATATTCATATCAAGCGCAAACCAACAACCTCCAATACCAATGGTTGGTGTCATACCAATTCCGAAAGTTGTAGCGTCAAAATTAGCTTTGGTACTAAAACTGGCTATTTGCGACCAATTATTATCAGCATCCGGAATCCATATTCCGGCATTAATCTTCGTAGATGTATTTGCTTTCCCAAAAATACCGTAGACATTCAAAAAAGGAAGAAGCCAAATATCAGGTCTAATGGTTAGGGCACCTGCCTCAGCAGAAGACTTATCGAAGCGTACAATTTCATCTAGATTATATTGGAGGCCATGATTAAAACCCACTTGTAACTCACTTATCACAATTTCAGAATCTTGCCAAAAGTAATTTATCGAAAGCCCCGCAGAATAAGGCAATTTATATCCTTTCTGAGCAACTTTTTCTCCCCAGATTGGTAAAGCAAATGGATATTTTTCTATTCTAAGACTATCTTTAAATTTTTCGTTTTTTTTGCCAACTATTTTATCAGTATATACTTGACCAAAAATATTCATACTAAAAAATAATAAGAAAGATGCTATTAATGTATTATATTTCATTGCTAGTAGTTACTACAAATTGATGTAAAATGATTTGATTCTTAATGTTATTTATTACTTTAGAAGCTTATTACTGTTAAACAGTCGTTGCTTCCTAATAATTTTGCTAAAATTCTAGTTTTTAAATCCTAGAAAAGATTTAGCATAATTATCAATTCTGAGCTAGTCGCATAATTTTAAAAAATAATGTTCCTGTTTTTCTTGCATTTTCTAAAAACATACTAGGACGATCTTTACTCATTTTGTTTTGGAGTTTCTAATTTAATGTTTGAATAAAATCTATTGAATGCTTTTGATAATTAAACCTTCTATCTCCAAATACAAGCTATTAAACATTTGTTGTTTTATAGTTTCAAAAAATAAAAAGTAAGAGATATTAAAATCGAGTATATTTTAAATGTGGTAAACTAATCTTCCAGAATTTAATTAACCAAAACTAAACAAGAAATCATCTAAAACTAAAAAAAATAATACACATTTATACTCAAGCAAGAAGCATATAGTCCAACATTCTTATTTACAGTTTTTTACAATACCAGCAAATAAATTAATTTTATATTTAAGCACCCTAGCCAATGCTTCTACGGAGGTGAATTTCAAAAACATTCTTTTTATTATTATAGTTTTGTAATGTCCAATGTACTAATAAACATATGGCAGTAAGTAAGTAAGTAAGTAAGTAAGTAAGTAAGTAAGTGATAGAATTCTTCAAAACCGTTAAACGAAGTATGAGCAGAAAAAATGACACCAGGCAATACAGTAATATAGATTTTTTTTTAAGATACTCAAAAATAGCTGGTTTAGAGATAAGCTTAAACAAAGAACAAATGAGATTGAAATATCGAAATTTGATACAGTCGGAAGAAAGCGTAACATATTTTACTTTTCAATACAAGACTATCGAAGAATTTTGAAACCAAAAAAAATCGAAAAATGTAATATAATCTTTTAATACACTTTTGTATACATGTCCTTAATTTACACAACCTAAATAATGATAACAAATTTAGATCATAAAAGAAGTGTAGTTGGTATCCTCTTTTAACAAACTAAACGTTATTTTCAACTTTAATACTCATGTAAAGACAAAGTATCTCATGATTAAAAAAAAAAAAGATAAAATTTTTCTTTACAGGTATAAAATTGAATAGGAACTTCTTAATTAAACTTCCACATGTTCCTTAAATATTTGTTCTGTTTTAAATAAGCTATAAATTTAAAAATGGTATTTTAAATTTGCTTTCTTAAAAGATACTCATATCTGTGCATCTTTTTTACATTCCAACAATTACTAATATAACATTTTGTATTCTTACAATAAAATTATGTAACGTAATGCTATTACAGATGAATATATACCTCCAATCTTCTGGATTAGAGTTTTTACCATTTCTTCATTTTATTCAGTTAAATATTTCCATTAGAAATGGACTAACGGGCAAGCATCTTATAAATTGTCTTGCGAAAGTTCTGTTTCCAAACCGGTCAATACCATTGTCACACCTCACGAATTATATCACTTCACATTCTTAAGTATCTAATATCATCATGATTCTTCCTAATTTTTTCATTTTGAAAATAATTCTATGAAAGCCAGATTAAAGAGAAATAATTTAGCTGTAATCCTAATAACATAGAGCTATAAATTTTAATTGTTCTCTCGTCGTTTTTAATTCATATTTTTTTCTAATACTCAACTTTTGCGAAAATACCAACATAAAACAATTAGTACATTTTATTCTACTACACGTGTATAACTGCGTACTTTTTTTAAGGAATTAATAATGCATATATGGGTATTTTTGCACCATATAAGTTTATATAATAAATTTTGGGATTAGCTTTCTAAATTCTGATAAGAATGTCCACTAACAGGCATCTTTTTTTAGCATTAATTTAATGACTACCAAAAATCAATTAATTTAACATTTGTATATGAAAAAATACTTAATTTTCTCAATTGTCATTCTGGCACTTTTTAATTGCGGCAGTAACACTTCTATTGTTACAAGTTGGAGGGATCCAAAAATAACAGTAGCTCAAGAACATTTTAAAAAAGTTTTGGTTGTAGCTTTATTAAAAGATGAAGCAGCCAGAAGAACAACGGAAGACAGAATTGCAACTAGCAATTCTATATTTAAAACTTCTTATCAATACTTAAACAAAAACACCATCCAACTATCTCACGAGCAAAAATTAGAAATTTTAAAAAATGAAAAATTTGATGGAGTTATAAGTATGCGCTTAGTTAGTAAAGAAAAAGAAACAAATTATGTTCCCGGAACAAATACAGGAATGTATTACGGAGGTATTAATGGTATGTATGGATTTGGAAATTGGTACGGTATGTATTCTCCAAATTTCTACGACCCTGGTTATTATCAAGAAACCATATCTTATATGGTAGAAACTAATGTTTTTTCACTAAAAGAAAACAAACTAATTTGGACAGGGACAACAAAATCTGAGTATGTGACTGATTTAGGCCAAACAGTTGATGCAATTATGCAAGTTGTTGTTGACGAAATGAAAAAAGACGGTTCCATACCTCCGATGTAAATGTTACAATCAAATATATTTATTAAATAAAAATCGTTTTAGGTTTTAATATGTTAACTAAGCGAAATAAAAAGCAAAATTAGTTTCTTTCTCAAATAGCATTAATAAATATTATAGATTTAGTTAATACTATGCAAATCAAAATTATTTACAATGATTCCAAAAAACCAACATTTTTATTATCATAATTTTAATGACTCTTACTTCATTTTTCTTAGAAAAAAAATCTTCCTCTATGAAAAATCAGAAAAAAATGGCCACTTTATCAATATTTCCCTATACTACCAAAAACGTATAAAACAATCAAGAATTCGCAGTTTTTTTCATCTAAAGCAATTTTTCAATTGTTGTAAAAACATTCAAAAATTCTATCGAAAAATCCTTGTACATTCCCGTGTTTATAAAATATAATCAATATAGAACCTTAATACATCATTAATACCTTATACTATTAATTTTCTTAAGTGGTAAACATTCATATATTTACATTCAAACTAAATTGATTCTCATAATATTTTATTATTTCTTTTAAAAACCTAGTTATTGAAGTACTCATTATGCGAGCTTACTCCGTTTAAAATACCGTATATGTTTTGTTCAAATAAAAAACACATACACGTGTATAGATGTGTGGATTCATTCTCACTTTTCACTGATTCTTTCTTTTTCTTTGTTCCATTAATATTAACTATAAAGTTTTTAGAATTACATACAGGCATTTACATTTAACTTATGCATTCAAAGTAATAATTACTGTTTAGAATCGATTTTTACCTTTGCTAAAAAATAACTTCAAGGTTAATATCTATAAAACAATACAAAATAATTAAAGAAAGTGTATTTTCTTAAGTATACAAATGATATTCGATGCAACTTATTTATTATATATTCGGTTAAGTTTTTCAAAGTGAAAAATTATTTTTACAATTGAACTAAAACATTAAGAATGTCAAAATCTAGAAGTGCTGACAAAATCACTGATAATGTTTTTTTAAACAATTAAGAAAACTTCACAAATTAGCATTCAAGATTCTAAAATATTAGTTCGTGATCAATAGTATTGAAAAAATTAACTAATAACCAAAATATGCCTCATAAAAAAACATTCATAATAAAAAATAGCACCTTAAAATAATCCGATTATGAAAAAAATAATTTTCATTTTGTTTAGCCCTTTTATTATAGCTTACATGCAAGAACTAAAAGAAATAGACGATATAAATTCATCAGACCTTATTATTAATACATGGGTTTGGGAAAAGTCAATTGGAGGGCCGAGAAACCCATATTTAGCTAACACAAATAGTATTGGTTTCAGAAAAAAAATAAGTTTTACTTCCGATGGAAGGGTTATCACTTATAAAAATGGTGTTGAAATTAGAAATAGTTCTTATCGAATAGAAAAAAGCATTGGATTTATTGATCATTTAGAACATGACCTTGTTACTTTTGAAGGTAGAACTTACCTTATAGAAAAGCTTGATTCTAAAACTTTAGTTATTGTGACTAATGATGAAGATTTAGTACGAAGTTTTTATAAAATTTAGTCTTTAAATAGTATCAAATAAATCATAGATGTAATTGCAAGGAATTACTAATAAATATTTATTTAAGAGTGTAAAAAACTTGTCTTATCTACAGCTAAATTTTCAATCCTAATTCGTTGCAAAGAAAAGCGAATAATAGAATGATCAACAAAAAACTAAATATAAGCTAAAATTAATTAAACTGAAAAGTTTTAAAAGCAAATAACATTTACTGTATTAGTTCTAACTTTTAAAAGTTGATATGCTAAAAATTTCTAAAATAATTAAAGAGAAGAAACTTCAATATTTTTTCCTCTTAAATTAAAAACACCAATTTATTCTAAAAATTGACTAAAGCTATACCAAAATTTGCCAGCAATACAGAAAAATTGGTTTGACTATTGAAATAGAAATTTAATTATCTTATTAAGAGCTTATCGATAAAGATTCTATTTAAACAACACATGAATTTCTGCTATAAAATGTTTTTTTAGATTATAATAGTCATTTTCCCTTTAATCATAAAAGAAATGATTTCTAACAAGATAAAAAATCATATGTAATAATATTGCATTAAATTTTGTTGATTATTAAGATTTAGTTAACTAAATAAAAATAAATTGAGAAGAAATATTTATAAAATAAAATCATATATAAGCATGATTGCTTTCTTTTTATCTGGGACCATTTTTGGACAAGAAAGCCAAACTTACAAACAATCAGGCGGTTGGATTACTGGAGATGTAACAATTCCTCTTAAAGGAAAATTCTCTGCAGAAGCTGAAGTTCATCTTAGGAGAATAGATTTTTTAACTGAATGGCAACAAATAATTTTCAGACCAGGAATTCATTATAAATTAAATGAAAGTGTTGATTTTGCAGTTGGATACTCATACATTAGAAATTATTCATATTCTGATTATAGCATTCCAATTGATGCAAATGAGAATAATGTATGGGAGCAAGTAACATTAAATCATAGTAGTGGTATAGTAAAGTTTTATCATCGATTTAGATTTGAGCAACGTTTTGTCGATAATATTATTACAACTCCAGATGGAACAGCTTACGAAAGAGATGGAAATAATTTTGATCATAGATTTAGATATAGATTTACGACTATAATTCCTCTATTCAAATTAAGCGAAAATCTTTTAGTTTCAAGCAAATTTTTTGATGAAATTTGGATAAATGAAAAAGAAAAAGGACTTGCCCCTACCAGCTTAAATCAAAATTGGTTATATCTAGGAGTAGATTTTCCTGTGGCAAAAAAAATGACGTTAGGAGTAGGCTATTTAAATGTTTACACGGCACTCAAAGAGAATAATTATGAAAATAACAATATTTTATACATAACCATCCAATATAAATTCTAAAAAAATGAAAAATACAATAGTATATTTCTTTGTTATACTAAGTTTAATTATGTTGATTACTTGTAAAGATAGAAGTAAAGAAAATGAAACTTTGACAAAAGCTTCAGATACTACTAAAATTAAAAAGACAGAAAAAAAACATTGGAAATATGAAGGAGAAACTGGTCCAGAACATTGGTGTGAAATAGATCAAAATGATTGTGGGGGTCAAGCACAGTCTCCAGTAGATATTGTTGAAACTATAAAAGATAAAAAACTACAGCCAATTGATTTTCAATATGCTGAAGGTACCAAGATAAATGATGTCGCAAATAATGGGCATTCAATTCAGTTTGATTTTGAAAAAGGAGATTACATCATGTTGAATGGAGATAAATATGAATTAAAACAATTTCACTTTCATGAACCTGCTGAGCATACAATTAAAGGTGTTAGATATCCTCTTGCTATTCATTTGGTTCATAAAAATAAACAAGGAAAAATTCTAGTTATAGCTGTTATGGCACAAGAAGGTAACGAAAATAATAATGCTTTTATTTTCCTTGAAAAATATTTGCCCGTTAAAGAAAATGAGACTAAAAAAATTGATAACAATTTTAACATAAATAAGTTTTTTCCTCAAAACAAGTCATATTACACTTATATGGGCTCGTTGACGACACCTCCCTGTACAGAAGGAGTTCAGTGGTTTATAATTAAAATGCCAATTAATGTATCTATAAAAATGATTACTGAATTAAGAAAATTAATGCCAAAAAATAATTTCAGAAATGTACAAGAATTAAATGGAAGAATAATTAAAGAATCTTTATAGTGTAAATTATTTCATTAAAAAGGTTTAAAAACGCTTTTGTTATACCGTAGTCTATCCAACTAGGTCATGATAAGAAAATTTAATTTCTACTAAAACAAAATGCATAAAGAATTGATTTCAATCGAATAGAAGTGGTAATATACAAATGTGTTGATAAGTAATTAGTTCATTTAAAATTGGCAGAAAACCAACTATTTATAGTATTATCGTAGTCAAAAACGAAACAAGCTTTGGGTTGTTTTTTGAGATGTAGCTTTAAATTGAATAAAATGATTTTAAGTAGGCTTCATGTTGCAGATGTATTGATGAATTTATATGCATGAGAAAAATATAGCAAAACAAAATCAGGTAATCAAAGATATATTTGTAAACTGTGTAAAAAAACGAGAGTTAAAAATTATACTTATCAAACTCATAAGCCAGATATAAACAAAAATATTATTCAGTTCTTCAAAGAAGGTTTAGAGATAAGAAACACTTTGAGAATATTAAAAATTTCAACCACAATATTGTCAAAAAGAATTGTATCAATTGCTGAAACTATCAATCAGCCAACTATCATTAAGGGAAAAACTTATCAAGTAGATGAGATGTGCATTATATTAAGACACAAACAAAATTTTATCTGGCTGGTTTATGCTTGAAAAAGAATTCTAAAAATGTTGTGAGCTTTAATGTTGGCAAACGAACTAATAAAACATTAAACCGTGTTCTGGATACTTTAAAATTATCAGTGGCTAAAAAATATTTACCGACAGACTAAAAAACTTCAGGTATTTGATTGATGAGAAATTGCATTCTGTAAAACGTTTTGGCACTAAATTATATTGAAAGAAAAAACTTGACTTTGAGGACTCATCTTAAAGACTAAATAGAAGAACAATATGTTATAGTAAAAGTTTGGTAGTTTTGATTTATTTTTGGATTTGAGCTTAAATGCATTTGTTTTTAAGTTTGACCTAACGGGACTCAACTATGTTAAAAATATAGTGATACGACTGCGCAGTGCAAGTATGTTAAATATATTTAATCCGCATACCGCAGGTAGACACACCTATTATGCAAACAAAAAGTCTTCTGGTTTCTTTTGCTTTTTGAGTTATATCTTTATCGGTTTCAGAGGCTATAACGTTCTCAGAGAGATGATTTTGAATCATCATCAAAGATATGGCATTTCCTTAAGAGTTGATGAGAATATTAATCTAAGATCTACAATTGTTCCTGTAATTCCTCTAGAAAAGATTTCGTAAATTCCCAATACTTTGTGGGCATGGTACATGACCAATACTTTGAACTGCACAAAGAAATCTATTTATAATCCCAAGCTGAAAGAGCCAGTTTATGCATCTTTGGGAGATTTGATTTGCGGTCTTTCAGAGTTTTTAACTTTTATTTTGTAGATCAATACAATTTCAGATACAGTCTTCGAGTTTTGATTTAAAGTTCCATAATTTCTATATTTTATTAATTATGGAACAGTCACCGGGAATCGTCTAACAAGCGCAAAAAGCAACTAAATAAAGCAGGATTTTTTCCTGCATTTATAGGGGATTTTTTGAAAGCGCCCCCAAGCGATACCCAAACTTTGTGACAAAATTAAATAAGATATTACGCCCGTATCAGCTCCTAGATACTACAATAGCTTTTGAGAACCTGCCTCGAAATAACAGATAAAATTAGCCAAAGACATAATTGAGAGCATACTTATCATCTCTTGAATTGAATTGATTTCCCAAACGTCCATAAAGGGGGCTTGGTGTCAACTCTGCTGGATCTGAATTTGTTTTGATAATAAATATTTCAGTCCTGCATCGTATTCAAAATCATCTTTGTATAACACTAGAAATTCTTATATTCAACTTTGTCTGAAAAAATATAGCCTCCTACAAATTCAGTGAAAATTTATCTTCTTGAACGTAACATTTAATGATAATAAATAATATATGGAACAAAAGCTTTAATTTTTTTTTGCATTAATTAATAAAGTTTGGTACTATGTTTTCTACTCAACACTAATACGTTCCAGTTTTTTTCTAATTACATCAAGTGAAAGAAATTTATCGTTCAGACTGTATTTTGAATCTTTTTAAAGTGGTTACGAATTACAAAATGAAATAAATTTTGATAGTTCTTTAGTTAGATAGTATTGTTGATATCCTAATCCGATCTAATTTTACACCCCATTGCATTTTTATTGAAAAGCATTGTAAATCCCAAAAGAAATCCTAAGATTTCCACATTCATTTCAATATATTTTTTTTAATGCCAATCCTTTAAAAATTGGATCAAATACATTAATCGATACTTAGTTTATTGTAGTCTGTTTTTGTTATATAAATGACTTATTCAGGGCTACTTTAAAGTGTTGATTGCTTTTTTTTGCATAAAAACTTTATATATGAAAAAAATTTATGCCCTTTTAGGAGTTGTCATTATGATGTCTTCTTGCTCAGACGAAACAAAAACATCGCCGGTTGGAGATGCAACTTCAATGAAAAATTATGATTGCGAATTCAACGATGATAATATCGATAATCGCGAAGTACTAACCCCAAAACTTAACAAATTAACTTCTTCAGTAGATTTGATTGACAATCTGGATAGTGACATGGATGGTATGAGTGATTATGCAGAAGATCATATTATAGGCCTGGACAAAAATAATGCAAGTGATGCCAAAAGACTTGATGCCTGGGATGAGATTACCATAATAGGAGATGATCGAACAGAAAAGCTTAAAATTCCTTTTTACAAGACAAGTTACTATCAAAATAATTTCTGCAACCTGCCAGAGCCAACTTACAGAAGAGATCAACTTGATCAGAGAGAGATAGACTTATTAGGGGACACTTATACAAAATGGCTAAAAATATTAAGAACTCCCGAATTTCAGCAGTATATTTTAACAAAACCGGCAGGTGAAGTACTCGGAAGAGAATTTATAGAGAAAGCAAGAAATCATAAAAAAGGTGTTGAATTCAGAAGTGAACCAAGTATGCAAGGAGCTGTGGGGACATCAAACAGATGGAATTATATAAGTATTTCACATTGGGCCATGTCTCCTGGATACACAAATTATTTAGGAGGTGTTCCACACGAATTTATACACCACATAAATTATGGACATGAGCATGATTATGCTTATGGAGGTGGATACAAAGCTCATGAAATGTTTAATCAAAAAAAATACCAATATGATGTATTTGACCTGGAACAAAAAAAATTATATCGTAATGCCCCGACAGAATCAAAGTGGAATAACACAAATGGATATATAGTTCTGCATTTTGCAGAATTTCTTGATCTGAATTATGTAATAACCAAAGCAAATTGGTCTACTAATTCATTAAATTTTGACAAGGAAGTTCATTTTTTAAGAGGCCACTCGTATACATTAAAGATTTGCACACTTAATGCCCAAAGAGCCTCTTTATGGATTGATTTTAATGATGATGCACAATTTACTGATGATGAAAGGGTGCTTGTTAATGCGTACTGCAATGGTGGATGGGGAGACACTAGACTAAATTTCACGATACCTTCCAATGTAAAAACAGGAAAGCACTACATGAGAATTAATTCAAGTTTTCACACACACAATCCATCAGCTTATGGCCCAAATAACAGCGGATCATCGTTTAATTTTAGTGTTGTAAGTATAAATTAAACAAGATATTTTGATTCAGACTTAATTAAGATCTAGGGGCACTACCACAACAAAGTTAATTGCCCACGAAACTGACTCATGAAGCTATTTTAATGTCTGAATTTATATTTTTAATCTAAATGACTTATGGATTTTTGTAAAAATAACTTTGATTAGGTTATTAATTCTACCGTTTGATTTATGATATTCTCTTTTTAAAGCGCCCAATATGTAGTCACTTGGGCGCTTTTTAATGATATATTGCCCAGATAGTACAGAACTATCACGACTTATTGGAGGATTAAAAGAATTTAAATAAAATCTAACTTTCTGGTTCAAAGTTCTTATCGCCCACTAAAATCAATCTTAAAATGGTGATTGATAAAAACTTAGAATTTTAAAGCTAACTTACCATTGAATCAAATTCCTCTTTTTTACAAGCGTACTCTAACTAATAATTAATTATTCCGAAATATCTAATGCTACATTACATATGATGATTCACAATCATCCTTCAGGAAAAACCTCACAGCTTCTGAAGCCGATAAACAGATAACTCGAAAAGTAAAAGAATCCTGAAGACTTCTTTATATCACATTACTGGATTCGTTAATTATAACTACTGAATCCTATTACTCCTTTGATAAAAGAGGCGCTTTATAAGCGCCTCTTTTATCAAAATAATATTGTACGATTCGTGAAAATCACATTAAACAGATAAGGTTTACTGACAAATCTTATCCAATTGTTTCAATAAAATCTTTATTTAAATAAATATTTTCCTTTGAATTCACTTTTGAATAAATATCTAAAAAAATAGCCACAGATTTCATGAATTAAAGTATCTCTAAATTGATATAACAATCTTTCAATAAGCCTTCAAATCTTCAGTTACAATATCAGCTGTTCCTCGCATTTCCTGTTTGAAAGGAATTATTTTTTTATACGAAATTTTTAATCCTCCAGACAATAAGACATTAACTAAAAAGATTGCCATCCTTATCAGGAGTTATGGAAATAGTTTCTATTTTGCCCTTTAAAATACTAAATTCTCTATCAGAAAAATTAGTCAATTAATATTGACTGTTTCACCGATCTTTATTTTTCCTGAATTCAAAGCGAGGGCCTTAACTTTTCCAATACAGCCATTCTCTTTACTCGGAAAAATTTGCAAAAGAACTCTCTATTTCTCCTACCTGCGCTCCGTTTAATTTTGAAAAGGAAAATTACTTTTCCCAATATTTATGGTGTCTAAAATACTTTTTAACAAAAAAGATCAGGGATCTATTCGAATTTTCTAAAATAGCGAGTATCGTAGGTAATATTAGTTTAATCTTGCACTTAAACCAAGACTGCAATAACAAATTAAGCTATAATAATGGAATACCGCTTTAAACTGAACATAGCACAACACATTAAGAAAGCCACTCGCCTGGAGTATAACCTTTTTTAATTTTTAGTAATCAAACTATTTTATAAAAACACTTAAACTAAATTATAGAATATAAATAATATCATGAAAAAAGTTAAATATAAAAAGTATGAATAGGATATATGACTACTAAAATTAGTTATAGATTTTTCTGTTTTTATGATCAACCAAATAAGGTCCTAAAAATATCTTTTGACACTATACAAAATTTATTTCGCCTGCATAATAGCATTTAAATTTTTCTTAAAAGTAATTTTGTTTTTTTCTGATAAAGCATAAATAACATCTTTATCAGCATGAACAATAACTTTGTCAATATTAGCTTCTAAAAGTGCTTTTGGGTCTTTAATTTTCAACGTACAGGCACCATCAAAAAAACCATCATCTTCAATTGTTCGCTTAGATTCAATAATTGTACCATCACTCAAAATCGCCGATATAGTCATAGCATTATTTAAGGTCTTAGAATAAAAGCCGTCCATTACCAACAATAATCGAAAAGAATTTTTCAATTCTGCACCTTTAAACTCATAACGTGTAATATTATAACGCAAGCCTTTAGCTAAAGTTTGAAATTTTACAGAGCAATCCAATTCAAAAATTCCTACATCACCAGCTTCATTAACAGATTTCAATACTTGAGCTGTTTGCGACTTTACATTTATACCAACTATCAAAAAGGCTAAAATTAAAATTGTTTTTTTCATATTTACTTTTATTTTAGAATTACTATTAGATTAACTTGACTTCTTATATTTCTGGAATAATTATGTTGACATAAACAGAATAATTCATCATGATTAATCTTAATATGATTATTTGTACTCTCACAAACTTTTTGACAAGACAAATATTTTTTTCTGTTCCATAAAATTTATTTAAACAATTTTCCTTAAAGTGGAATTAAATTTAAAATATTGTCTTCATAATAAAGATTAACTATTATTTATACTTTTAATTGTAGTAAAAAAGGGTTCAACTTTTTAAATTAAAGC
>NZ_JCAXEB010000025.1:0-33451 GCF_059758655.1 Flavobacterium sp. GQ95 | reverse complement strand
GATCTCCTTTTTATTTAATACTCCATATTTATTGTTTTTTTTTAAAGCATAATATCAGTATAAATTATTTGATAGTTAACTGAGTTTGTTGTTTTGCATCTTTATTATTTTCTTAAAACAACCATACAAACAACTTAAAACATTTAAAATAAGCATTATAAAAAAAAACATTCTACACGTGTACTCTTGTGTAGGTATTTTCTCTATATATAATGGTTTCTTAATTATTTTTGAAGCTATTAATACAATTGGAATTCATACGGTAGGAATTCATTTTTTTTATTTTTTTTTAAGTTAAAGATGCTCCGCAATGAGCATCTTTTTTATTACTAATTTCTTTATTAACTAATTATATTTATTAAAAAAAACATTAAGTACAATTTAAAAGGATTATTTTCTTGTATAGCTTTAGTCATGTTTAGCAGTGAAGGTGATTCATCATCCGATACCAAGATAACAAGTCAAGAGAAAAAAATAATTGAGGCAAAAGAATGGTTTGATAACTACAAGTTAAAACAAGAATTTCATCCGACATTTAATAACATTGATTATTACTGGAAAAATGCCACTGTCACTCAATTGGAAAACAATTCCCACGTAATGTTTATTTATAGCTGCTTTTCAGTATTATCTATATTTGTAAATAACATAATATGGATGGATGGAAACGCTTCTAAAATTTAGAGACTCTATTTGTATTTGAACAATACTCAAACAAAAACAATTTCCAAGCAACTCTAATTAAATAATACCAATTGATAAAGAGCACTTTATTATCGTTATAATTTACGAACTATTATTTATGGAACTGCAAAAATTTGTCACTTTATTACTGGTATATCCTACATTGTTATTTTCACAAAATTCAAATCATAAGATTATCTTTTAGATTCATTGTGGGCAGAAAGCAAAACAGAAGATTAGAATTATTGAAGAGTATTACTCCACGAAAGAAATTTATATTACTAAAGATTTTATAAGTGAGAAGTTCTACAGATGATCGGGTCAACATTGGATAAGGATAATATAAAAGAAGAAGGACAATTTATCTATTACTACGAAAACGGAAACAAACAACTCACTGTTAGTTATTCGAATGGAATAAAAATTGAAAAACAATTTAATTGGTCCGAAAATGGAAAAACAAAATCTGAGATAGAATATTTTAAAAGTAAAAAAGGATTACCAAATTGTAAAATTCTTAATTACTGGAATTTTCAAAATGAACAGAAGATAAAAGCTGGAAACGGTAATTACCAATATCAAGATAAGGATTATCAGGAAGGTGGAAAAATAAAAGATGGTTTTAAAGAAGGTATCTGGAAAGGAAGGTTATATAACTATACTTTTATTGAAAACTATAAGGAGGGTAACTTAATTTCCGGGGTAAGGGTAGATGGTTTAAATGTAGAGCATTCCTATACTATTATAAAACAAAATCCTTCACCTGAAAAAGGCATGAATTCCTTTTATAGATATGTTTAAAACACAATTTCAAGGAATATGCCAATAGATATGAGAAACAAAAATTACTATTTCTTTTAACAGTAGATGCAGAAGGAAAATTAGTTTATTTGCCACCATTACAAGAGTTTGGTTTTGGAATTGAAGTCATAATTAACATGATAGAAAATGCAAAAAGATGGAATCCCAGACTTGAACGGGGATTCCAGTAGAGGCTGTTTTTTCATTGCCAATAACAATATTACTAGGCACTACAATTGTTAAATTTTCTAATTTAATAAGATGATTTTTTCAGTACTTTCTTTGTAAGAATAAAAATATTTTTAAGGGAAGTTTTACTCTCCATCTCTACCGTACCGTGTACTATTTTAATATCTTCTAAAATGGCGTTTTGTTTAGCGCTTTCTTTATTTTCTTCAAAATTATTCTCACAGCTAACCATGACCAAAGCCATACAAACAAATAATACCTTTAAAATTTTTAACTTTTCTTTCATATTTTATGGGTTATTTAATTACAATAAAATAAACTTGGTTAAAAATCTGACCTAATAAAAGTAAAATCATCTTAATAAAAAAGATGCCCACTCACAGGCATCTTTTAACAAAATCACAAACTGAATTTGAAAGCCATTTCTAATTCAATCTCTACTATTTAAACATGTTTCAAAATTAATCAATAAGCAGTAAGAGGCAAAGAAAAGCACTACACAACTATACATGTGTAAGCAAATTATACTCAACTTATTTATTTCTAATTATTTGAATTTGTTTTTTTTTTGATAATGAGTAGAAAAAAAATAATTAAGTGGTGAAAAGTCCTTATTTATTTCCGATTTCTGCTTTTATAAGTGGTAATTTTCTTTTCATTTTGATCCTCGATGCATCAAGCAAGTCATAAATCCAAATTAAGTTAAGGAAACATGTTTTTTTAACCTGAAAAGTAAAATTCCTCAAGAGCTTCCATTTCAGCATAATGTTGGCACAAACTTTTAACCCAAACTAGCAAAGTTGTAGAACTCTACAAACGGAGGCTAAAAACTATTTTAAAAGAAATAAAATCAAACTAAGTTATTGAACAAAGACAGAGAAGTGTGCATAACGGTTTTTTCTCGTTCTTCAAAAAAACGGTAGTGTTTCAGAGTTAGTGATGGTATAAATTGTCCAAGATGTAGCGAGAAAAAGGTTATTAAAAATGGGAGAACTAAAAACAACAGTACTATTGCAAAATTTGCTTTTACCGTTTTATAGAAAATTATACATATCAAGCCTATACATCATATATCAATCAGAACAGTATTCAATTAACAAAAGAAGGTCTAGAAATACGAAGCACAGCAAGAATATTAAAAATATAAGCCACAACATTACTGAAGGATTGTTTCAATTGCGAAGAATATTGCCAAGCCAATTATCAGAAGCAAAATGATATTTACGGACAGATTGAAAAACTACAGATATCTGATTGATGAGAAATTACATTCTGTAAAAGATTTTGGCACTAATAGCGTTGTTTACGGTCCTTTATTTCCCTTTGCATCCCATTCACCTGAACTTACTTTAGCAATCAGTATCATAAGGATAAAATAAATGGGTAAATCGTTATTGTATTTAATGATCAAACATTAATAAAACATATAAAACTTTAGTCCGACACTTCCGTCACAGCTTTTCCACCCATCGTTTCTTTTACAAGGTGGTCCATAAATGAAGCAAAAGGTTCAATATTCTGATTTATAATTGCACTTTCTTCCAATGTCTTTATATAATTATCCCTTCTTTTTACAGGGATTACCACCCAAGGATATCTTCCACAGGTCGGCATGGTGTTCATTAAATTCTAAACAAATATTCAAAACCTACAAGGTGCCACCTTTTTTAGGGAGGTTTACGAAGTCACATTTTCAAAGAATATAAAGTTTGGATTATGGGTGATACTGGGTTCAAAGTGTCAAAAATGCTTAAAAAAAAATTACTTAAATCAAATTTAATACATGGTGTAACTATCATTCTATACGAAGAATCACAATTGATGAAAACTTATTGCAATATTTTCACTCCGTTTAATGATATTGTAAATATTTTCTTAACTTTCTTATTTCTCCCATATTCTACAAAATAAATAGAATCATTTTTAATTGTATACTCGTTAGTATAATAAGATCTTTTTTCAATATCAATTATTTTATATTTTGTTGCATAATGTATTTTACACGAAAAGAAAAGAATGACAGAAAGTGTAGTGAAAAGAAATTGTACTTTGTTTTTCATTATTATATTACGTATTTCATTTGATTTTGCAAAAAAAGTAATAATATAATCAAGTGATCAAATAATCAATACACACAAATACGCATAACCACAAAATTTATTTACCAGGCCTGTTTTTAAAGAATTTTACAAAACAACACCAAAAAATTGTATACTTATTCAGATACCAAACTACACGAACGAGGTGGTTTTCAAGATATTTAAAAAGTCTAAGACGAAAGGGCGTTTTTTTTTTAAGATCGAAAAGGACCGTTACAAATACTTCCCTTTACTGTATTTAATAACTGAGCTTACTTTATTTCTATAAAATCGATTTTAGTCTTTATTCGTGAAATTCTAAAACTTTACAGTGGGGGTTAAAAGTTTTTTTTACCATCTTCAAATTAAAAAGGTAACCTCGGCCAAATCTCCTAACAAATAAAGATTTTCTATGGTGATTTTATTGACAGTAGTCGACATCTTGGACATGATAAATTTGGCCCTATGACAAATGTTGTCCAAGCCCCTAAATCGTAAAACTATGACTCAAAACCCACATTATATCAATACCATTGCCAGGAAAAAACTCGACGCAGGGTTCATTTTTTTGCAGACAATAGCCCTTTCCTCCTGGAACTATACCTGAAAATGATTCTGAAATGAAAGATCATTTAAGGGAAGTGCTTTTCCGATTGGAAAACCCAGTTCTCTAACTTAATTTTAGACTATGAACAGGCAAAAAAGGCATCACCAAGCTAAATGAGCAGAGAATTGACTTTGATCAAAATGGAATTGCAAATCAATAACATATTATTTGTCAGGTAATTTGTATTTATTTTCTACTCATTTTCAGACAAAAGCAATATAGTAAATAATTTAAAACAAATAAGTTATATAAAAATTTACTTACACGTGTATTAATGTGTTGTGTTTTTTCCTACATAATGTTGTTTTTTGTTTAGTTTTGAAACAGTTTATGTTACCTTAGAATTCCCACGTTTGGAATTCAAGTTTTTATCGTTTGGAGTAAAAAGATGTCCAGCAATGGACATCTTTTTTTCATTATAGAAATTTCCCCGCACTTAAAGATAGAATCATTTTACCAACCCATTCCTTCATAACAAATAAACCATTATGCATTCCCTAATGGTCGTGGAAGTGGCAGAGGAGGAACTGCGGTGGTCGTTAAAAGATTGATGATGATTTTTTTGATAAAGAGTTAAAAAAGGTTCTTAATGACTTGAAAAGAACTGATACCGGTCCAAACAATATGATTATCCAATTTTCGGGAAAATTGTCTTGTGATTATAGTTGGACTCTGGAACCTGGAAAAACACGTCCTGATTGCCCTGCTGACACAAAACCATTTAATACCACAAGATGTTTAACAACTATCTTTGATATACAGTCCAAGTGCTACTGATTTATCGTGGGCGAGAACAATGATGCATTAGGCGGTTCATCCTTATTTATCAACTCAATATTATAGTAAATACAGCAACGCTTATCAAGCTGAATATGCCTGTACTATTAAAGCAGGGGTTGCTGATAATTACAAGAATTTAATTATACAACAGCACGGGAATATTGCCATAGGCTTGGTGAGATCATTTGGGTGGGCTTTAAAAATACATGGAATCAGTCAAGAATATAAACTACCTAAAACAATTCTACGAAGACGTGGCGTGGGGTGGTCTTTTACAAACTGATGATTTTGCTAATTTGCTTAAGGCGGACAGAATAAGAATATCAAATAGAATTAATATCGAGCTGACAGGATTAGATGATCTGGGAAATAAAAACCCACAAAAAAGTTTTAAAAAAAAGGCTCTTAATTGGCTTAGTATCTTTAGATATACACAAGGACTTATGAATATTTAGAAGTATTTTATTAAATTTAGGAATAAAATATAATCCAAATGAAAATATGGGTCCATTTCATTATTGTCTGCTTTGTTTATTTTAGCTGGATGCTATTTTTAACAGGATAGTTTCTTCCACATATAATAAAGGAGTATATACAGTGACTACAGGCAAAGTTGAGTTAAAAAGCCTGGACGGCAGTGTAACTATTCCTGAGCATGTTTTTGATTTAAAAACAGGCAAACCGCTAAGAGATGCACTTGCAATTGATGGTTGCTTTACATTTGTAACAACGTCCGAATCAGAATACTTTTTTAGAAATAAAAATTAGAACGTAACTCGTTTTATTTGGAGGTGGCTGCTTTTCCATATCTAATGTTGTAGATGGAATTTATTGATCTCTCTAATCAAAGAGAAGTGACCCATTAATGTTTATTTTAGACACCGATCAAAAATCTTCCGGTGATTGTACTACTGGTTGGACTCATGATCAAATGCAAAAAGGCCCAATAAATTAAAATCGTTTTGTTTTAAATTACTTTGTCTATTCTATGGATGATATTCTACAA
The DNA here is from genome assembly GCF_059758655.1 of Flavobacterium sp. GQ95. Classification (NCBI taxonomy): domain Bacteria; kingdom Pseudomonadati; phylum Bacteroidota; class Flavobacteriia; order Flavobacteriales; family Flavobacteriaceae; genus Flavobacterium; species Flavobacterium sp. GQ95. The sequence goes on along the minus strand of NZ_JCAXEB010000025.1, from coordinate 27,306 downwards.
CAGAACAGTTCCTTTTTCAACTAACAATAAAGATATCTCCTAAATTTTTCATGTATTTACTTGTTTTTAAAAATAATTAGTACTTAATCAAGGATTAAAAATTTAACTAAAAAAGGGAAGAAATAAAATATATTTCTTCCCTTTTTTAGAAGTAAAACATGATATTAATTCTAACTTATTTAAGATATCATATTTTAGTTAGAACTTATAATTTAATGATAAATTTAACATCGTTCCCAATTGGCTAAAATGTGATCCATCATATGTTGTTTGTGAATAACGTCCATTGAAGGTGATTAAATTAGTTTGTTTTTTAACTTGTGCAGGATCTGATAATAATAGAGCTCCTTTTTCATTTTCAGCTTTAAATTCCCACTCTGGTAATATATTTAAAATATTATTTATATTAAACATTAAGGTTAATTTGTCTGTTGCATTAAAATTTATCCCTAAATCTGTTACAATTTTTGGTATAAATTCCGTACTTAAATCAGTACTTAAACCTCTTTGGTGAAAAGTCGATTTTCCAAAATAAGTGTTATTAAGAGAAAAAAGAAGCCTGCCAATTTCATAACTCGTACCCAAAATCCATTTTGTCTTCGGTCGTGAGGTAAACATTAATGCTTCAATGTCAGATCCAATATAAGCATTCTTAATCTCCGAGATCCTTTCATTTTTAAAAGTGACATTTCCAGAGAGATTAAAACCTAATTTTCCTGATCCTAAACCTATCTGATTATAATTCATTACAACATCTAATCCCGAAGTTCTTGAGTCAAATGAATTAGCAAACCAACTTACAGTTCCAAATTGTGTTTGCGTTTCATCACTTAAAACAATTCTGTCATCAACTTTAATATCATAATAATCTAAAGTAAAGCTAAAATTCCTTAATGGTTTGGCGCCAAGTCCAATGGTTATGTTGGTTGATTTCTCGGCATCTAATTGAGGAATTTCTAATTGACGTGCTTGTGGGGAAACATTATTAACAATACCACTTATTTGCACTCCCTGACCAGGAACAAAAGAGTATTGTGATTTTTGAGTATAAATTTGATGCAATGTTGGAGCTCTAAAACCCGTAGATATTGATCCTCTAAAAGTAATTTTGTCATTTAAAATTTTATATCTTGAACTTAGTTTCCATACTGTTGCATTACCAAAATCACTATAATCTTCATATCGGGCTGTACCATTTACTAAAAAATCCTTAGTTAAATCATATGAAATATCTAAATAAACACCCAAATTATATCGGTTCCATTTACCTGAATCTTCAGGTCGGTTACCGGCAAACGAATCTGCTCCTAGGCCGTCCCAAGAAGCTTTGTCTCCTTCAATAATTTCAAATGTCTCCGTTCTGAATTCTGATCCAAAGCCAAAACTTAAACTATTTGTCAAGCTTTTTGATATATCTACATTGCCCACAATATGACTAAAAGAAGTACCTCCCGGTTTAAAATCAATTGGGCTGTTTTCACGATAAATATATACTCCGTTTGCATCTACTAAATCTGATGCATTTTGTGAATTATCCACATTGTAAGCCTGACTATTTCCTCCCGTTGTAATACTCATATCTGTAATCCAGCCATTTTTTGTCGTTTTAAAACCTATTGTGGCATTATAATCATTTAGATCTCCTACAAATGTTGGACCATAACCATCATAAGAAGGATTGTTATAATTGCCGTTACCAAAAAAATTATTTAAGTAGGGATAATCCTTAAGTGTTTTCCAGTAAGGAGTTCTATAGTTAGCAAAAGAGTTCACTTTCTTGTATACATAAGCCGCATTATAATATAATTGAGTTTCATCACTTATATCATTTCCTCCATTTATCAGAAATTTTGCGGCAAAATTCTCTGGAGCACCATTTATATTTCTTGCATCAGGGTATTTGTTAAGAAAAGACTGGACATCTGAAAATGATGCACCAAAATCATTTGCCTCACCATCGGCATCTACCTTTCCAGGCCTATTTGCAAGTTTTACCGAAGAAAAATCTATAGTATAATTTAAAAAGCCCTTATAACCAATGGTTGTACCATTATTCATACTGACACCAAACATTTGCCCATCACCTTGTGAAGTTATCCCACTCCTTAAAGTCACAGATCCAGTATTATTTTTCTTTTTAAGAATAATATTCATCACTCCGGCAATGGCATCTGATCCATATTGTGCTGACGCCCCGTCGCGAAGGATTTCCACCCTCTCTATAGCATCTGTAGGAATAGCAGAAATATCAGCACCTGTTTCTCCACGACCCGGTGATGCCTGCACATAAAGTAAAGAACTAAGATTTTTGCGTTTTCCGTTAATAAGTATCAATGTTCTACTTGGTCCCATATTTCGTATTTCATAAGGATCAAGTAAGGATGTAGCATCATTTACAGGAGTCTGAACTGTATTAAAAGATGGGATTTTATATTGCAAAGCTTTATCAAAGGACGTTTGCCCAGTTGAAGTCAAATCCTTGGATGACAAAATATCAATTGGTAAAGCAGTTGTTGTATTACTTCTGGGGGCTGTTCTGGTACCAGTTACAACTACTTCATCCAAATTTTGACCTCCTTCTTCAGACAATAAAATATCAATCACCAAACTATTGACTACCTTTGATACCTCTTTATATCCAACATAACTAAAAGTCAATAAACTTCCTTCCTTAACTTTTATTTTATATGTACCATCTATATCCGTAACAACACTATTTGAAGTTCCTTTTTCCACAATATTAACGCCAGGTAAAGTATTCCCCAAATGGTCCCTGACGGTTCCCGATATATCCTTTTGCGCAAAGAGAAATGTAACTTGAAATAAAAAAAGCAATAGTGTGTGTGTTTTCATAATAGATTATTTAACATTATTTATTAAAATTCAGAAAATCCTTGAAAACATGATTTAATTTGTTTAGTAATATTATTAATCATCTTAAACTTTCAGTTAAAAACAAATTAATTCTGAGAATAAATTATAATGTTCAAATGATTTTTAATAAATAATCAAGTCTTATTAAGGAATTACAAAAGAAGCAGGTAATCATTTTAAATAAAAATATTACATAACGCACATCTACACGTGTAAGGAAAATTTTACACAAAACACTTAACAGCAATAAATTAGAACAATAGTCTAGTCTAAAATGAGCGTAATAAAGGGAAAATACAATCAAAAAAATGCTGTTTTAAGATTAAAAATTTTAAATTATAATTTTATCTAAATAAAAGCCATGAGTTTCCTTAGATATATTGTATGAATTTTTAATGACAAATGAATTGATACAAATCAAAGAAGATTATTTTGCATTAACAGATTAAACCTCTTTTTCATTTTTGCATAATTTTAAATTTTATTTCATTTTGAAAAAAGCCAACTGAACATACATTTTCAATCAATATCATCAGGTTTGACAGAACAGAACAATTAGAATTAATTGAAAATCCTACAAATAAGGTAAATAAAATCTAAATTACTGGATAATCTTCTCAACAAACAGACTGCATTATAGCTAAAAAAATCCAGATGAAGAGAAAAAGAATATTTTACAAACATAGTTGACCTTAAGAGCATAAATCGTCTTATAAAAATAGTCTTGCTCACTTTTTAATTTCTTTTACAAATAATCTTCAGTGGCTCACTCAAAAAAAACAAGGTACATGTCTTGTTTCTGCCAACAAGGTAATATCAAAAGCAAATCGAATAAATATGCTCATATAGGAGAAGGTTTTTTGTGATTAGATTTAGTATGCAACACTCAATTAACATACACCGATATGTCCGCATTACACCTCTTTTATACCACAAAAACCAACAATTTAAATTTTAAAGTGGGCATTGTTTCAATAGGATTTAAAAAAAAGGCATAACCCATTTTTGCGAAGTTATTGCTGTAATTAAAAATCAGGCATTCCACTAAGAAAGAGAATTGAGACTTAATCTCCTCTTAAATCTAAATATATTTCCGAAATCATACTAAACCCTCAGTGCAAAATGAATATTCAACAATGTATCAAATTACCGAAATCCCGGAGTATAGAGCTAGATGAAAGTCAAGTCAAAAAACACACCATATTCTTACATCAACAATGAAAAACAAAATTAAAAATTTTCATTAGTTTTTGTAGTAGCCAGATGTAAATGATACCTTTTCTTAAAGAAGTTTGCTAAATTCATGTTTATTGGGAATTAAACAAAGCTTTAGAAACTACTTGCTATTTCATAAAAACAACTAATCTGAAAATATACAAATTTATCCACTTGAATTGTTTTTTAAAATTTGCTTAGACTGTAACAAATCTACTCCATCTGTTTTCCTTATGTAACGTTTCGGTACAAGGTATATATCATAAGTAAGAAAAGAGTACACTTGGCAATCCTTTATTATCAATTGCTCCTATTGTCCAATAATAATGAGAATTTTTCGACAAGTATAATTATCTAATCAGTCACTAAAACCTCTTTTGTATGCCCAAATATTTGAAAAGCATTATTCAAAGCTATCTGCATTTCAGAGACCACAGTATCCTTCTGAGAATCAATATTCCATTAAAATTTCACAATATTGTCAAGAACATAATTTCAAATCTATAGGCGTGTCAATACAGGAGTCGCAGGGGCCATGTTTTCCGCTTCAAACAATTAGGTCCTTGTCAGAAAAGCAGTTGCAAGAATATCAATAAGGGTCAAATATCTAAGATTTTTCATAACTATTTTTTTATAATTTTTACAACAACGGATTTTTCCAGGCCTATTTTAGCAAAATAAATTCCCGAAGGCTGATTTTCCAAAGTTAATTTAACTCTTGAATTTTCAACAGTATAAACTCTGCTTGAAATTAAACTCCCTATTATATTGTATATTGTTATTGAAACTTCTTTTGCCGAAACAGGCAATTCAATTTCAAAACCTCCCGATGTAGGGCTTGGATACAATGCAACGATATTTTTTAATGCCTGAATATCTTTGATATATACCCCTTCACAGGATTTTGCAGATTTCACTTTCAGTACATCTCCTTTTTTTACCGCTACCGAAAAATTCGAATCATTGGTTTGAAACTTTTCAATTTCATTTACCAAAATAGAGAAAGGGGCACTTCCCTGTTCCATTTCAACCTCCACTTTATCTTTCGCCACTTTTGATTTTGCAGCTATAGTGACTGCCTTACCGATTACAAAAGTAAAGTTTTGCTCAAATACTACTCCGGGAATCCTTATTGAAACCCTATAAATTCCTGGAGATAAGGAACCAATTTTCACACTGTTGTCTGTAAAATTATAATTCTTATTACTAATAACTGCCATATAAGGATAGAGAACTTTAGCCTTTATATAAATTTCGCCATTATTTTCATTGTCACACGATTCCGCTTTGGTAGTAATGAAAAAATTGTCGGCAGGCAGCTTTAATACATCTGGCGTTGTAAATGAAATTGTTGACCAATCACTGAATCCTTCAATACACTTACTTCTTATATGAAAATAATACTTAGTAGAGGTTATCAAAGAAATGGCATCATAAAAAGTACCCTCAGTGGCTATACCTTCAAAGACGGGATTCTCAGAAGTCATATCTAAAACATATTCATAACCCAAAGAATTTAAAATTACATCCCATTTAATTCTTACACACGATGCTATAGGCCTTGTTATCCTTATATTGGATGGCATGGCACATGGAAGAGTTACAGTAATCATATCAACGACTGTTTTGGTATGGTTACCAACATTGTTTACTACCATGAGCTCAACACTATATACTCCGGGTTCTGTAAAGATAAAACGTGGGTTTTGTTCTTCTGATGTGAATTTTTCAACTCCTCCCTTATTGATTTTCCATAACCATAAAGTTGGTGTATTAATCGAAGTATCAGTAAAAATTACACTTTCACCTATTTTGATTACTGTTGAAGAAGTTGTGAAATTTGAGATTGGCAAACCCACAGTAATCATATCAATGACTGTTTTGGTATGGTTGCCCACATCATTTGTTACCATTAGCTCGACACTATATACTCCCGGTTCTGTGAATGTAAAACTTGGGTTTTGCTCCTTTGAAGTAAATTTCTCAACTCCTTTCTTGTTGATTTTCCACAACCATGAAGTCGGTGTATTACCCGAGGTATCGGTAAAAGTTACACTATCATCTTTATTGATTACCGTTGAAGAAGTTGTAAAATTTGAGACTGGAAAACCTACGGTAATCATATCAACGACTGTTTTAGTATGATTACCGACTTCGTTTGTTACCATTAGGGCAACATTATATACTCCAGGTTCTGTAAATGTAAAACTTGGGTTTTGTTCCTCTGATATAAATTTTTCAACTCCTTTCTTGTTAATTTTCCACAACCATGAAGTTGGTGTATTACTCGAACTATCTGTAAAAGTTACACTTTCACCTGTTTTGATCACCGTTGAAGAAGCTATAAAATTTGAGACTGGAAAACCTACAGTAATTACATTAGCAACTGTTTTTGTATTATTTCCAGCTTTGTTGGAAACAAAAAGCTCAACACTATATATTCCAGCGTCCGAGAATGTAAAACTTGGATTTTGTTCCCTTGAAATAAATTTTACAGCACCATCCCTGCTAATTTTCCAGTCCCATAAAGTTGGTGTATTAATCGAAGTATCTGTAAAAGTTACACTTGTACCTATTTTAACCACTGTTGAAGAAACTGTAAAGTCAGCTGTAGGACTAAGAATAACCTTTACAAAATCAGTGACAATTTTGGCATTACTGCCTCCATCATTGGTCGCAGTAAGCTCAACACTATACAAACCTTCTTCTGTAAAAGTAAACTTTGGATTTTGCTCCGAAGAAGCAAATTTCACAATACCTTCTTTACTTATTTTCCACGCCCACGAAGTAGGCACATTACTTGATATATCCTTAAGGACCAACGATTCCCCTTCAAAAATATGTATTACATCATCGTTTGTAAGTTGTACTTCTAATTCACTTATACTGGCAGTCTCTCCTCCACCTTCAAATCCGGACATAGCCTTGAGACGGATATAACGCGCAGTAACCGCTGAAAAAGTTTGTTTTTTATCAACTATAGTACGAGCCCAGGTTCCTGATCGAGCCAATGTCCAATTGCTCCCATCGGAGCTTACATAAAATTCATAATCTTTAATAAGTCCATTTGTAATATTTTGCTGTCTAGGAACACAAGTAAAACCATCTACATTATACTCTTTTCCCATATCAATCTGGATCTCATGTGGATATGCAAGAGAGCTCTTTGTACGCCAACGAGTATTCCTGTCACCATCAAAAGCCTGGATTCCTTTATAATTGATTTCATTGTGAGGTTCTTCACTACTTACATGTTTTGAAGACCATCCTGTTGTTGGAACATTTCTAAAAACAGTAAAATCAGATACAGGAACTGTGGTTACCTTAATCATATCAGCTACTTTTTTTGTATGATTGCCAAAACTATTCGTTACCGTAAGGCTAACACTATATATCCCCGGTTCTGTAAATGTAAAATTTGGGTTTTGTTCAGCTGAATTGAATTTTTCAACACCCTCTTTACTGACTTTCCAAGACCATGAAGAGGGCTTGTTGGAAGAAATATCAGTAAAGAGAATATTACTCCCGGTTTTGATTGAAGTGGATACAGCTGTAAAAGCATCTATTGGAACATCTACAGCAATCATATTCAGTATTGTTTTTGTATTATTTCCTGCTCTATTGGAAACTAAAAGTTTCACACTATAAAACCCCGATTCTGTGAATATAAAGTTTGGATTTTGTTCTGTGGAAGTATATTTTATACCCCCTTCTTTACTTACTTCCCATGACCAGCAATCAGGTGTATTAATAGAAGTATCAGTAAAATTTACATTTTCATCTGTTTTGATCGCCGTTGAAGAAGCTGTAAAATTAGCTGCTGGAACAAGAGTGACATTTATCAAACCTGTAACTGTTTTGATACTACTTCTCTCTTCATTGCTAGAAGTATGTTCAACACTATATAAACCCTCTTCCGTGAAGGTAAAATTTGGATTTTTTCCCGAAGAAGTGAATTTTACAACACCGTCTTTTCTAATTTTCCAATCCCATGAAGTTGGTGCATTGGTTGATGTATCCACAAACCACAACGACTCGCCTCCGGAAACCTGTACTGAATCAGGATTATCATTTTGAACTTTTACCCCCAATTCAGCTATAGCAGAAAAAGTACGTCCTTTAAATCCCGACAAAGATCTAAGTCGGATATAACGAGCATTAACCGCTGTAAAAAAATGTACCTTGTCAGCTAAAGTTTTATTCCAGGTGCCCGATCCTGCTAATGTCCAATTGGCGCCATCAGAACTTGCATAAAATTCATAATCTTTAATAAGTCCATCTTCATCCATAAGACCATTTCCAAGACTCTGCCGAGGAGCATACCTAAATCCATCTATCTTGTACTCTTTCCTCATATCAATATGAATCTCATGCGGATATGGAACTTGCTTAGAAGTAGAAGTATGCCAAAAAGTAAGCCTGTTACCATCAAAAGCATTAGCTCCCGGAGACAAAGCAATTACATTACTTACATGTTTTAATATCCATCCAACGAGAGGAACATTTTTAAAAACAACAAAATCTGATATAAGGACTGTCGCCACAATCATATTATCTAACCCTTTTGCATTGTTCTCACCAGAATCTGTTATGGTCAGTTCAACACTATCTATTTTCTGTTCGTTGAGCGTAAAATTTGGATGCTGCCCTGAAGAATTAAATTTTCCTATTTCTCCCTTAATGATTTTCCTAGACCATGAAGCAGGATTATTAGACGAAATATTTGTAAAGAAAAAACTGTTTCCTGTTTTAATAGAAGTGAATTCAGTAGTAAAATTAGAGCCCAGCAGATCAGTTCCAAAGATTGGTCTATCCCTAATATCCAAATAGCCATTATCGGTTTTTAAACTAACTATAGTATAATTATCAAATTCAAAAAAAGGATTTCTATTACTAGAAAATAAATAAGAGCAACTAAACAATAAAAGCAAAAACAGATTCTTTTTCATAAATTAAAAAATTTTACTACATTCTATATATTAAATACTCGCTTCTTTATAATTTATAATCAAAACTTCTCATTATAACAATCTCGGTTTAAAAACTATGCCTACTATTAAACAAAATATAAAAGTTTATAAATTATCAAAGTAAATTCAAGATATTTTAATCAGTATGGATAATTTACTAGTCAAGTTATATTTTATACTATAGGGCCAATTATTTCAGACTATCTTCAAAATATTGTAAAGATGCCATTTGTGTCTTATGATTAAGTAATTATAAGATATGAATTGTATTTTTACTTTAATTTTGTTAATTTGTTCATCATTTATTACTTCAAATTTAATTTTGCGGGCTAAATCAAACAAAGTAAACCTGACGAAAATCTAAAATTCAAAACTAATCAAGAAATTAAATTATGTAAGAAAAAACAGTACTCATCTATACACAAATAAGAAGATATTTCTTATTTATTTATCTTGTGATTTTAATAGTAGTTTATTACCCTTATTTTATAGTAATAATACACTAAATATATACTTATTATAAAAACATTTTTTGAATAGTAAATCAAACATCTACTCAGAATGATATTTCTTTTTCAAATCCGAGAATAGAAGTATTAGATAAAATAATAAAACATCAGTTTTATGATCTAGAAATTAAAAAAAAGAAATCAACTTATATACGTTTTATCAGATAATAATTCATACCTATCTTCTTTACAGGAAAATTACTCTCAGTGGAAACTTTCTTTGGCCGCAAATGCCTCTAAAAAATTATAAAAACTCATTTTGGGAACTAAAAGTAGAGAATATCAGTGAACCGATTAAATAATGCAAATTAAAATCTATATGAAAAATCAAAAAAGCCTTTCATGGATAAGATCCATTGAAAAGCTTTTTCTAAGTTGAGTTTATATCTCTATTCCTAATATTCAAAAGGGGTTCTTATAAGCCTTCCTTTTTGTAAAAATATTGTATAAATAGCTGGATACTTCATTTTCTGAACTGCATAATTAAAATTTAATAAAATACAAAGATTTGCTTACCGTATACCATTATTAAAAATTTGTAAAAAGTATCTACCAGACTCTAAGGAAGAAACATCAATTTTGCCTTCTATCTCTACTCCTGCTTCGCCTTCGGTTTAATCTTCAATTACACCTTTTTTTGTCATTTTTCCTAATAAATCGTATATAATGAATGTGGCATTTTTGGAAATTCGTGTTATATTTAAAATAGAATTTATTGGATTTGGACTAAGTATGACATCATATCCAGAATCCTTATTCTCTCTAAATGATTCTATATCTAAATTTTCAGTGAGATTTGAATTAAGTCTACCATTATTTTCCAAATCCTTTTCCTTTATAATTGAATCTATAGTATTGATGTTTACCGTATAATCTTCTACCTCACCATAGCTAATCGTGCCACATGGTCTCCATACTCCTCCATCTCCTAGAGAAATCCTCATCCTTGTCAATCCATATTTTGCAGTTTTTGGAATAGTAAATGTACCTTTAACTGAAGTTTCCCTGAAATTATAAGAAACTTACTCCATACAAATTCAGAAACATCAAAAATTCCATCGCGATTGTAATTAATATAAATAGCGTATCCCCCATTCGATCTTTGTAGCTCTATAGTTATAGTATTGGTATTAAAAATAGGTATCATAATATTAGTATAATCGGAATAACCTTTACCTTTATCAGTCGAAGGATTATCAATTTTACCTATTTTTATTCTTTTTATATATCTTGATGGTGATCCCTCTCTGATTTGCAATAGACAATAGCTTAACCGTAAATTTTCTTTCTTTGTGAGGCTTATTTTTTCATTAGACGCTGTAAATTCTAACCGTATATACATCTGGTAATTGAAAAGCATGTTGGCAATATTTCCACTAGCATACAATTTAGGAGATTCTCCTCCTCTGGTTACTTTCCAGTTACCTCTAAGATCGTCACTTGTTGATCTGTCATCCAATATAATAGTTTCGTTTACAGTAATTCATTTATTATCTTTTGTGTTTTTATTCCTCCTTCATTCACATCTTTTAAAATTACAAAGTCCACAATCAGCTTTAAGGGTTTATTGGACGCTTTCCAACTTGATGCTTTAGAATTATCCACCGTTGTACTTAAATTTATCTTTCATAAATACAGTACAAATTAGAGCTTTTTTATTATTAAAGTGAAAATTTATTAGAAAAATTAATTACAGTAAATTTTACTTTCGTATTATCGAAAAATGCATCTATAATTATTTTATTGAGATTTTTAACCTCTAAATAAAAGTTTATTTGGATTTAACTTATATGTGTTAAATCAATATTTTCTATTCAACCAATCTGTACATAATATCTTCGTTTGCAAATAAAATGAGTGCTTCTATCTCAAAAGAATATTCTCCTTCCACAGTAACATTGTTCAACAGCCAAATATGAACTACTACTTTTATGAAGGTATAAGATTTTTTTTTATTAAAAATTATTAAAATTGGCATTCTTAATGCTGTATTGTTCACCCTATTAAAATGCAAAATTTAACTCTATAGCAACGCTCCCCGGAGCAAAATTTTTTATAGATACCTATTTAAATCTAAAAGCCAGACTATCACTATCTACGAAAAGTGTCGAATTATATAACTAAGCATTAAAATCGTAACGTATCAACAGTAAATCGTCCTTCGTATAAGACTCTGACGACCTTGATTTAGTATATTATATACTATAATTTAAAGATTAGCCAAAAGACCTTTTTAGGATAAAGCAACATTATTATAAATGAAAAGGTGTCCATCAAATGAACACCTTAACAAATTTAGATACTTCTATCATTCTGAACTTGACATTCTAATATCGATTTTTTATAATCCAAAGAAAAGAATGTCCTTTTAGTATTTCTAATTTATGATTTTCATATAAATCCCATTATATCTATACTATTTGTTTATGTAGAGATATCCTGATTTCTCAATATAACTATCTGAATCTTTATCCTTATATCTGATAGCATAAAAATAAGTCCCAACTGTCAAAGATGATCTATCTGATGGTCTAAAAGCAATATCTAAATTATTATAATTATACCGTTCAAAAATTAATTTTCCCCAACGATTATATATCCGCACATTGTTATCCGGATACTGTTCCAATCCACCAATATAAAAAATATCATTGATGCCATCTCCATTAGCAGATACTTCATTAAATACTTGGATAGAATTCCTTAGTGGTAAATTAAACAATATTTCTAATTCAGCTTCCCTTTTATAAACAATATTATCATAAGAATAATCTCCTTTCACAGTACCTAAATTAAAAATAGATCCTTTAAAAATATCTTTCTGATTAATAGTGTATCTAAAAACAAACGGTTTTTCCTCATTTCCATCCAGTTTATCCACTGTAAAAATAATTCCTGTCAATGAATCTTTTATCACTGCATTAATCAACGGTACATTTCCACTATTTATTAGTTTGTAATTAAATTCAACAGTCTCTCCTACTTCTGCAAAACCATCTCCATTTTCATCCTTAAAAATCTGGTCTCCGATAATCTTTATTGAGATATCTGTAACTGAAATAGTAACATTACCACTAGCACAATTTAAAGGATTTAATTTCTGACATATACTATAAATTAAATTATAGTCTCCTCCTTCTATATCAGAAGAAACAGTAATTGTTCCATCCGAATTTAATGTTAATCCAAATGGGATTGTCACTCCCGTTAAAATCACATCATTTGAAGTTAAAAGTACACCATTCAATATATCATTTTTTAATACCGATTCAGTCACAGCATCCTTTTTCCCTTTCAGTATGGTATAATTATCATCAACTGCAACAATAGGGGTATTGGCAACTTCTATCTTAACTATATCTTGGCAGCCGTTGGTTGCGGTCCAGATAAAATTGTAAGTACCAATCGTACTAAAACCCTGAATAATTGATTTAGGATTAGATGCTTCCATTATAGTTGCAGTCCCTGGATTATTCACTGAAGCTGTCCAGGTTCCAAAACCTTCTGCTTCCATTTCTACACTTCCAAATTGAATAGCTGCTTTGTCAGGTCCCGCCTTAGGAAGAACATCATCCACGGTAACAATCACCATATCGGTTGCCGTACAGCCTGTGGTACTATTGGTCGCCGTTAGTGTATAGGTGGTAGTCACCGATGGGTTGGCCGTTGGGTTTGAGATGGCTGCATCAGATAGTCCCATTGCCGGACTCCATTGATAAGTAGTACCTGCCACAGCAGCTGCACCGATTGTTTTGCCTGTGTTATTGTTAGTACAGGTTTTGATAAAATCCGCGCCGGCATCAGCAGTCGGTAAAGTCAGGTCAACTGTTACCACTACATCGTCACTGGCCGTACAGCCCGTAGTACTATTGGTCGACGTTAGCGTATAGGTGGTAGTCACCGATGGGTTGGCCATTGGATTCGACACTGTTGCGCTCGTTAATCCCGCTGCCGGACTCCACTGATAAGTAGTACCAGCCACAGCAGCTGCACCGATCGTTTTGCCTGTGTTATTGTTAGTACAGGTTTTGATAAAATCCGCGCCGGCATCAGCAGTCGGTAAAGTCAGGTCAACTGTTACCACTACATCATCACTGGCCGTACAGCCCGTAGTACTATTGGTCGCCGTTAGCGTATAGGTGGTAGTCACCGATGGGTTGGCCATTGGGTTTGAGATGGCTGCATCAGATAGTCCCGTTGCCGGACTCCACTGATAAGTAGTACCCGCCACAGCAGCTGCACCGATCGTTTTGCCTGTGTTATTGTTAGTACAGGTTTTGATAAAATCCGCGCCGGCATCAGCAGTCGGTAAAGTCAGGTCAACTGTTACCACTACATCATCACTGGCCGTACAGCCCGTGGTACTATTGGTCGCCGTTAGCGTATAGGTCGTAGTAACCGATGGGTTGGCCATTGGGTTTGAGATGGCTGCATCAGATAGTCCCGTTGCCGGACTCCACTGATAAGTAGTACCTGCCACAGCAGCTGCACCGATCGTTTTTCCTGTGTTATTGTTTGCACAGGTTTTGGTAAAGTCCGCTCCGGCATCTGCCGTAGGTACTGACTGGTCCACAGTAACGATCACCGTATCGGTAGCCGTACAGCCCGTAGCGGTACTTGTTGTTGTTAATGTATAGGTAGTCGTCACCGATGGATTGGCCGTTGGATTCGACACTGTTGCGCTCGTTAATCCTGTAGCCGGACTCCACTGATAAGTAGTACCAGCCACAGTTGCTGCACCGATCGTTTTTCCTGTGTTATTGTTTGCACAGGTTTTGGTAAAGTCCGCTCCGGCATCTGCCGTAGGTACTGACTGGTCCACAGTAACGATCACCGTATCGGTAGCCGTACAGCCCGTAGCGGTACTTGTTGTTGTTAATGTATAGGTAGTCGTCACCGATGGATTGGCCGTTGGATTCGACACTGTTGCGCTCGTTAATCCTGTAGCCGGACTCCACTGATAAGTAGTACCAGCCACAGTTGCTGCACCGATCGTTTTTCCTGTGTTATTGTTTGCACAGGTTTTGGTAAAGTCTGCTCCGGCATCTGCCACTGGTACTGACTGATCCACAGTAACGATCACCGTATCGGTAGCCGTACAGCCCGTAGCGGTACTTGTTGTTGTTAATGTATAGGTAGTCGTCACCGATGGGTTGGCCGTCGGATTCGACACTGTTGCGCTCGTTAATCCTGTAGCCGGACTCCACTGATAAGTAGTACCAGCCACAGTTGCTACACCGATCGTTTTTCCTGTGTTATTGTTTGCACAGGTTTTGGTAAAGTCTGCTCCGGCATCTGCCGTAGGTACTGACTGGTCCACAGTAACGATCACCGTATCGGTAGCCGTACAACCCGTAGCGGTACTTGTTGTTGTTAATGTATAGGTAGTCGTAACCGATGGGTTGGCCATTGGATTCGACACTGTTGCGCTCGTTAATCCTGTAGCCGGACTCCACTGATAAGTAGTACCAGCCACAGTTGCTGCACCGATCGTTTTTCCTGTGTTATTGTTTGCACAGGTTTTGGTAAAGTCTGCTCCGGCATCTGCCGTAGGTACTGACTGGTCCACAGTAACGATCACCGTATCGGTAGCCGTACAGCCCGTAGCGGTACTTGTTGTTGTTAATGTATAGGTAGTCGTCACCGATGGGTTGGCCGTTGGATTCGACACTGTTGCGCTCGTTAATCCTGTAGCCGGACTCCACTGGTAAGCGATCCCCGCCACGGTTGCTGCACCGATCGTTTTTCCTGTGTTATTGTTTGCACAGGTTTTGGTAAAGTCTGCTCCGGCATCTGCCGTAGGTACTGACTGATCCACAGTAACGATCACCGTATCGGTAGCCGTACAGCCCGTAGTACTATTGGTCGACGTTAGCGTATAGGTAGTCGTCACCGATGGGTTGGCCATTGGATTCGACACTGTTGCGCTCGTTAATCCTGTAGCCGGACTCCACTGGTAAGTGATCCCCGCCACGGTTGCTGCACCGATCGTTTTTCCTGTGTTATTGTTTGCACAGGTTTTGGTAAAGTCTGCTCCGGCATCTGCCGTAGGTACTGACTGATCCACAGTAACGATCACTGTATCGGTAGCCGTACAACCTGTAGCGGTATTGCTCGCCGTTAGCGTATAGGTAGTCGTCACCGATGGGTTGGCCGTTGGATTCGACACTGTTGCGCTCGTTAATCCTGTAGCCGGACTCCACTGGTAAGTGATCCCCGCCACCGCTGCTGCACCGATCGTTTTTCCTGTGTTATTGTTTGCACAGGTTTTGGTAAAGTCCGCTCCGGCATCTGCCGTAGGTACTGACTGATCCACAGTAACGATCACCGTATCGGTAGCCGTACAACCCGTAGTACTATTGCTCGCTGTTAGCGTATAGGTGGTAGTCACCGATGGGTTGGCCATTGGATTCGACACTGTTGCGCTCGTTAATCCTGTAGCCGGACTCCACTGGTAAGTAGTACCAGCCACAGTTGCTGCACCGATCGTTTTTCCTGTTGTATTTACACTGCAATTTTTGGTAAAGTCCGCTCCGGCATCTGCCGTAGGTACTGACTGATCCACAGTAACGATCACTGTATCGGTAGCCGTACAACCCGTAGTACTATTGCTCGCCGTTAGCGTATAGGTAGTCGTCACCGATGGGTTGGCCGTTGGATTCGACACTGTTGTGCTCGTTAATCCTGTAGCCGGACTCCACTGGTAAGTGATCCCCGCCACGGTTGCTGCACCGATCGTTTTTCCTGTTGTATTTACACTGCAATTTTTGGTAAAGTCCGCTCCGGCATCCGCCGTAGGTACTGACTGATCCACAGTAACGATCACTGTATCGGTAGCCGTACAACCCGTAGCGGTACTTGTTGTTGTTAATGTATAGGTAGTCGTCACCGATGGGTTGGCCATTGGATTCGACACTGTTGCGCTCGTTAATCCTGTAGCCGGGCTCCACTGGTAAGTGATCCCCGCCACAGTTGCTGCACCGATCGTTTTTCCTGTTGTATTTACACTGCAATTTTTGGTAAAGTCCGCGCCGGCATCTGCTACTGGAACCGACTGATCCACAGTAACGATCACTGTATCGGTAGCCGTACAACCCGTAGCGGTATTGCTCGCTGTTAGCGTATAGGTGGTAGTCACCGATGGGTTGGCCATTGGATTCGACACTGTTGCGCTCGTTAATCCTGTAGCCGGACTCCACTGATAAGTGATCCCCGCCACAGTTGCTGCACCAATGCTTTTTCCTGTTGTATTTACACTGCAATTTTTGGTAAAGTCTGCTCCGGCATCTGCCGTAGGTACTGACTGGTCCACAGTAACGATCACCGTATCGGTAGCCGTACAACCCGTAGCGGTACTTATTGTTGTTAATGTATAGGTAGTCGTCACCGATGGGTTGGCCATTGGATTCGACACTGTTGCGCTCGTTAATCCTGTAGCCGGACTCCACTGATAAGTAGTACCAGCCACAGTTGCTGCACCGATCGTTTTTCCTGTGTTATTGTTTGCACAGGTTTTGGTAAAGTCTGCTCCGGCATCTGCCGTAGGTACTGACTGGTCCACAGTAACGATCACCGTATCGGTAGCCGTACAACCCGTAGTACTATTGCTCGCTGTTAGCGTATAGGTCGTAGTAACCGATGGGTTGGCCATTGGATTCGACACTGTTGCGCTCGTTAATCCTGTAGCCGGACTCCACTGATAAGTAGTACCAGCCACAGTTGCTGCACCGATCGTTTTTCCTGTGTTATTGTTTGCACAGGTTTTGGTAAAGTCTGCTCCGGCATCTGCCGTAGGTACTGACTGATCCACAGTAACGATCACCGTATCGGTAGCCGTACAACCCGTAGCGGTACTTGTTGTTGTTAATGTATAGGTAGTCGTCACCGATGGATTGGCCGTTGGATTCGACACTGTTGCGCTCGTTAATCCTGTAGCCGGGCTCCACTGATAAGTAGTACCAGCCACAGTTGCTGCACCGATCGTTTTGCCTGTGTTATTAGCAGTACAGGTTTTGGTAAAGTCCGCACCGGCATCTGCCGTAGGTACTGACTGATCCACAGTAACGATCACTGTATCGGTAGCCGTACAACCCGTAGTACTATTGCTCGCCGTTAGCGTATAGGTGGTAGTAACCGATGGGTTGGCCGTTGGATTCGACACTGTTGCGCTCGCTAATCCTGTAGCCGGACTCCACTGGTAAGTGATCCCTGCCACAGTTGCTGCACCGATCGTTTTTCCTGTGTTATTGTTTGCACAGGTTTTGGTAAAGTCCGCTCCGGCATCTGCCGTAGGTACTGACTGATCCACAGTAACGATCACTGTATCGGTAGCCGTACAACCCGTAGTACTATTGCTCGCCGTTAGCGTATAGGTGGTAGTAACCGATGGGTTGGCCATTGGATTCGACACTGTTGCGCTCGTTAATCCTGTAGCCGGACTCCACTGGTAAGTGATCCCTGCCACAGTTGCTGCACCGATCGTTTTTCCTGTTGTATTTACACTGCAATTTTTGGTAAAGTCCGCGCCGGCATCTGCTACTGGAACCGACTGATCCACAGTAACGATCACTGTATCGGTAGCCGTACAACCCGTAGCGGTATTACTCGCTGTTAGCGTATAGGTGGTAGTAACCGATGGGTTGGCCATTGGATTCGACACTGTTGCGCTCGTTAATCCTGTAGCCGGGCTCCACTGGTAAGTGATCCCCGCCACGGTTGCTGCACCGATCGTTTTTCCTGTGTTATTAGCAGTACAGGTTTTGGTAAAGTCCGCGCCGGCATCTGCCGTAGGTACTGACTGATCCACGGTAACGATCACCGTATCGGTAGCCGTACAGCCCGTAGTACTATTGGTCGCTGTTAGCGTATAGGTCGTCGTTACCGATGGGTTGGCCGTCGGATTCGACACTGTTGCGCTCGTTAATCCTGTAGCCGGACTCCACTGGTAAGTGATTCCCGCCACAGTTGCTGCACCGATCGTTTTTCCTGTGTTATTAGCAGTACAGGTTTTGGTAAAGTCCGCGCCGGCATCTGCCGTAGGTACTGACTGATCCACAGTAACGATCACCGTATCGGTAGCCGTACAGCCCGTAGTACTATTGGTCGCTGTTAGCGTATAGGTCGTCGTTACCGATGGGTTGGCCGTCGGATTCGACACTGTTGCGCTCGTTAATCCTGTAGCCGGACTCCACTGGTAAGTGATTCCCGCCACAGTTGCTGCACCGATCGTTTTTCCTGTGTTATTGTTTGCACAGGTTTTGGTAAAGTCTGCTCCGGCATCTGCCGTAGGTACTGACTGATCCACAGTAACGATCACCGTATCGGTAGCCGTACAGCCCGTAGCGGTACTTGTTGTTGTTAATGTATAGGTAGTCGTCACCGATGGGTTGGCCATTGGATTCGACACTGTTGCGCTCGTTAATCCTGTAGCCGGGCTCCACTGGTAAGTGATCCCCGCCACGGTTGCTGCACCGATCGTTTTTCCTGTGTTATTAGCAGTACAGGTTTTGGTAAAGTCTGCTCCGGCATCTGCCGTAGGTACTGACTGATCCACAGTAACGATCACCGTATCGGTAGCCGTACAGCCCGTAGTACTATTGCTCGCCGTTAGCGTATAGGTGGTAGTCACCGATGGGTTGGCTGTTGGATTCGACACTGTTGCGCTCGTTAATCCTGTAGCCGGACTCCACTGGTAAGTGATCCCCGCCACCGCTGCTGCACCGATCGTTTTTCCTGTGTTATTGTTTGCACAGGTTTTGGTAAAGTCTGCTCCGGCATCTGCCAATACTAATTGGTCCACAGTAACAGTTACCATATCGGTAGCGCTACAACCTGTAGCGGTATTGCTCGCCGTTAATGTATAGGTAGTCGTTACTGTTGGATTTGCTGTTGGGTTTGAAATTGCTGCATCCGATAATCCCGCAGCAGGGCTCCACTGGTAAGTGGTACCTGCAATAGCGGTCGTTCCGATTGTTTTTCCAGTGTTATTAGCAGTACAGGTTTTGGTAAAGTCTGCTCCGGCATCTGCCGTAGGTACTGACTGATCCACAGTAACGATCACCGTATCGGTAGCCGTACAGCCTGTAGCAGTACTTGTTGTTGTTAATGTATAGGTAGTCGTCACCGTTGGATTGGCTGTTGGGTTTGAAATTGCTGCATCCGATAATCCCGCAGCAGGGCTCCACTGGTAGGTAGTACCTGCAACAGCAGCTGCACCGATTGTTTTGCCTGTGTTATTAGCGGTACAGGTTTTAGTAAAATCCACACCGGCATCCGTTACTGGAACCGACTGATCCACGGTAACCATTACCATATCGGTAGCCGTACAACCTGTAGCGGTACTTGTTGTTGTTAATGTATAGGTAGTCGTCACCGATGGGTTGGCCGTTGGATTTGACACTGTTGCGCTCGTTAATCCTGTAGCCGGGCTCCACTGGTAAGTGGTACCTGCCACAGCAGCTACACCGATTGTTTTTCCTGTGTTATTAGCAGTACAGGTTTTAGTAAAGTCCGCACCGGCATCCGCCAATGAAACGGACTGGTCCACGGTAACGGTCACCATATCGGTAGCCGTACAGCCTGTAGCAGTCCTCGTTGACGTTAATGTATAGGTAGTCGTCACCGATGGGTTAGCCAGAGGGTTTGAAACCGTAGCACTTGATAATCCCGCAGCAGGGCTCCACTGGTAAGTGGTACCTGCCACAGCAGCTACACCGATTGTTTTTCCTGTGTTATTAGCGGTACAGGTTTTGGTAAAATCCACACCGGCATCCGCCAATGGTACCGACTGGTTCACAGTAACCTCTACATAATCAAAGCTAAAACATCCTGATGCATTAGTTGCAGTTACTTTATACAATGTTGATATATTTGGATTAGCCATAGGATTTGAGATATTTGGATCATCCAATCCCGCAGTAGGGCTCCATAAATAAGTAATTCCGGGCTCAGGTGCTTGTCCGATAATCTTTCCTAAAGGATTACTCGTACACGTCTTGGTGAAATTCGCACCAGCATTTACTTGCGTATTTGAACAATAAGCGTCATTTACAAAATCATCCACGAACACGCCAGTCCCTGCATTAGACTTCACATGAATAGCTACACGTATAGTTTGTCCTACATACAGCCTTAAATCTATTTCTCTGTAATTCCATGTTTTAGATTGAGGAATATACAACGGCTTCACAACATCCGTGAAATCAGACACATTTATACCTCCGTTAATAGAAACTAATACCTCAAGACTATAAACCGAAGGAGAAAAATCATAATTCTTATCATAATAAGATAAACGGTCATTTACTCCAGCCACTACAGTTATCGCCGGAATCACCAAATAATCATTATTAGTATTTTCGAATTGGCTAGCTACACTAAGAAAGCCATTATGCAATACATCTTCCAATGTAAAAGGACTATAAGAAGTATGCGTATCTTTTTTCCATTCCGTAAATCCTGCAACAGATATAGTATTCCATCCTGAAGGAATGCCCCCAGAATTAAAATCCTGTACGAATTGAGCTTGGGTCTTAACAGAGGGCAAGACAATAGCCAACAGTACAAAAAAAGTAAAAATTTTCTTCATCAGATTACAATTTATTATTATTTTTTTAAACTAAACATGTTCCAAAACTATTTGCAAAGTTTTATAAAAAAAACTAACATTAAGGAATTTTCACTACTCACATATACTCCTTAATAATATTTTTTTTTCATATCCCAAAAAAAGACTTTTCATTCATAATTAAATTCACAATATTTTCATCTAAAAGGCATTTAACACAAATTAAAATCCCACAAAACCTCTATTTATAAATCAATATATTCTGTTAATGAGCTAATTTGTTACCTTTTTTATTTATTAAAATTTAAAGTATGTTTATATATCTACTTGGAAAATTGGTTATCCAGATGTGTTGTCTGGTTCAATTAAGAATTTTATCATTGAAAAACTTCTTAATGATTATGACCTTAATAAGCTGATGATACAATTACATAACAGCCTCATTTGTTTATCTGAAACAATACATATATAATAAGCTTCTATGAAAAGTAAAGGTTACAAAATGGTTCTTTGGCAGTTCAGCACACTTTTGTTTTTGATATATAAAATTTTCTATTCGAGGAATTAAAACTGGTGTTTCATGGTACTTACAAAAGTTGCCTTTATTTAACCGTAATGAATGATTATTGTAAAGTTGTATCTGCTTTCGATTTTTGATTGTATCAAAGAAGATACTATAAACTATTCAATTGAATAATTGAATAGTTTATAGTATCTAAATTAAAATACAAATTCTAAAGGACTAAAATAAAGATTATCGCATCTTCTAAATTACAATAGTGAAGATTAAAAAAGATTATCATACTTAAAAGTAATTTAAAAAAACACGGTCAAAGGCAGAAGCATATCTTTCCTTTGTCAGGCTAAAAAAACATGATATTAGACTGAACATACAACACCGCTGCCATCAAAACAAGCCCACAAAATATTGACTGGAAACAATCCAATCTATTATATTAAAATACTATTTTTTATATTTTGGGAATTTGTACCATTGTATAAAACACAAATAATTCTTTTGCACGAAAGGATTACCAATTAAGCATTCTTTAAAATACGATCGAGACAAAAACAAAAATTGAAATTTTATTTTCCAGAATCTTTGAGATTGAATTTGTTTTCTGAATTATTAACACTTATTAAATTATTTAGCAGCATTTAATAGCGAAACTTTATTTAAATTATCTCTTAAATCTGCAATGGGAACACTTGGAGCACCAAAAAAACAGAAACAATCTCGTCCGATTTTGCATTAAAAAATATTTGGGCAAAAAAGCATTTGGTTTAACTGAATTTAACTTCCCTATAATCATTATTGAAGTCTTAATTTTTTTCTTTTGCTCCCTTTAAATCTTCGCTCATTGTATCTACCCCTTTATGACACAAATAAGTTACCTCCCGTAAGTCACTATATGTTAACGAAAACATATCATTAATGAAAAAGTAACGATTTTGAACCCCACCCTTTCCCTGACTCCATCCTTTAAAACCATCTTGCTACGGTACATTTGTAATATTTTGAACTTTTTCAAGATATTGATTTCCGCTACCCATTTCAAAAGTGTCAGCATCGATCCCTAAAACTAAGTAACTGTTAAGACGAAACTACGGAAACCAAATTTGATTTAAAAATAGTAGGATTAAACAAAAAGGTTTCATTCTCTGTATATGTAAAACTGAAATCTTGATTAATATAATTTAATATCAGGAAAAAATAAGTAGAATTAAAAATTAAACTGGATAATTGAACTTGTATCGTACCTAAGAATTGATCTTATTAATAAGAAGACAATATGATATACATCCAACAATTAATTCTCTCATTCTGCTTTAATACAGGTCCTGTCCAATTTGTTTTGTTTACAAACTCAGATTAGGCAGTTTGTAACATTTTAAAACCTGTTGATTCGGATTTCAAAGTTTTTCAGTATTAATGATTAAAGTAATTTAAAATGTTGTGCATGTATATGTGTATAATTAAAAAAGATAAAAGAACAATTATTTTATTCATATGAAGGTCATGTTTGTTAAGATATATATTGTTTTACGGCCTATTCTAAGCCTTTCAAACTATCACAAATTAACTTTATATAAATAACCAAGTGTAGACAATAAATTCAAACTGTTTTTAAAAAAAACTACGCAAGTATATATAGACTGCACCCAAAAGTTTAGACGAATTTATAATTAAATTTGATAATAATGAGCTCGATATTGTATCGGGCTCATTCCTTTTAGATTTAGTTTTATTCTATTGTTATTATAATAATTTATGTATTCAACTATTTCTTGTTTCAATTGATTAATGGAAGTGTATTTTTTAAGATAAAACAACTCTGATTTTATTATTCCGAAGAAATTTTCTATTACAGCGTTGTCAAGACAATTTCCTTTTCTTGACATACTTGGTCTGATTCCTTTTTGTCTTAATAAATATTGATATTGTTTCATTTGATACTGCCATCCCTGGTCTGAGTGGTGTATTAAATTAGTTTGATCGGGTATTTTTCAAAAGACTTTTTAAGCATTGATGTAATTTGGTTAAAGTTTGGTTTTTCGGATAAATCATAACTAATAATTTCTCGATTAAACAAATTAATTATGGGAGATAAATATAACTTCTTTCCTAAGACATTAAATTCTGTAACATCTGTAGCCCATTTTTCATTAGGCATTGTAGTTTTAAAATTACGTTTCAATACATTAGGTGCTATTTTACCTTGCTTTCCTTGGTATGATTTATACTTTTTTACTCTAATTAAGCTTTTTAAACCTAAATATTTCATTCACCTCAAAACAGTTTTATGATTAATTAAAAACTTTTATTTTTAATGTGTAATGTGATACGTCTGTATGCAAATCTGCCTTTATGAACATGGTAGATCTGCTTGATCAGCGCTTTAATGTATTTATATTTATCTTCTATATCATTTTTTTTTCGTAGTAATAATAACTACTACGTGCCATATTCATATGACCCAGCATAGTGCCAAGATCATACTGATGCCTTAATTCTATTATGGCTTGCGCTTTAAATTCTTGATTTCTTCGGCTTGAACTAAGGCATTGAACTTTTTTAAAAGAGCATTCTCACATCGTAATGATTCTATCTCTAGTAAAAGCTCTTCCTCTCTGGTTAGAGGTTTATTAGATTTCTTTTTGGCTCTTTTAAAAGTCATTGTTATTCCTTTAGGTTTAGCTTCTAAGCCTGAAACACCATGTTTTTGATAATTCGTTTGCCGGTACATACAATAATTAAGATGAAGTTAAAAAAGGCATATGTAACCAACAATTGTCAAAAAAACAGTAATTAAAAATAAATGGAGATTTGGATTTCTGATTAATACCTGAAGACAAATTACCAGTTTGAGTACCAAAGCTAATTTTGAAGACCACAATCTCTGAGTTGAATGACAACTACTATGGTGTTTTCATTATTTTCTTAATTACATAATATTTTCAATAAAAGCTTTATTTGATATCTAATCTTTTATTCAACTCAAAAGAAATTAAAAGGATAATTAAATTATGAGTTAAAAAAGATATTTGAGATTAATAAAATAGCAACAGTGATTTTTGTTTTTTAAGTGTTCCGATTTATGCTAGATAATGTTAAAAATGCATCTAAACTAAACACATTTATAATTAATTATATACGCGTGTAGAGCTGAGTGGTCAAATATTTAAAGAGGATTCTTTTATTATTTACTTTTGAACGATTATTTTTTTTTAGAAAATAATCAAAGCAAATATTTATTTATAGCACTTTGTAATAAAGTCTTTTATGTTTTTAATTTAAATGAAAAAAAATGAAAAAAAAAATACTTTTAATTGTCTCGTTATTGAGTTTTCTCAATTCGTTTTCCCAGGAAATAAAAAAAAAACCTGAACCGTGTGGTGCCGATGAAATTACTAGAAGAATGTTAGAATCAGATCCTAAAGCAAGGGAACTGAAATTACAATCTGAAAAAAAGATTAAACAGAATAAAGCAGTTTCAAAAAAATCTGCAACTTCTTCAGTATATATTATTCCTATTGTTGTACATGTTATGCATAAGGGCGAGCCTATAGGCATAGGTACAAACATAAGTAATGAGCAAATATACCAAAAAATTAAGGTTTTGAACGAACGGTATAGAAAGATACCCGGTTCTCTTGGTAATGGAAATGGAGTAGATGTAGGAATTGAATTTGCCTTAGCAGTTAGAGATCCATTGAATAATGCGACAACCGGAATCACAAGAACAGACATGTCTGGTAATGCAGAATATATGAGCAATGGGGTTAAATATGATAGTTTCGGAATTTCTGACCCAACATTGAAGTCTTTAGATAGTTGGGACCCTACCAAATATTATAATATTTGGATTATCTCTGAAATTGATAATAACGAAGGGGGAAGCGGGATCCAAGGATATGCTAATTATTCTGCTGTACACGGGTATCAATATGATGGCGCAGTTATGATAACCAGAACTATCACAGATTTAATATCCAATACACTTGAACATGAATTAGGACATGCTTTTAATTTACATCATACTTTTCAAGGAGACAACGGGGGAACCCAATGTCCACAAGGAGATGGGGATTTTTGCGATGATACTCCAGCTCATATGCAAGTCTCTATCTGTGAAAATACTACAACTAATCCCTGTGATATTGATCCTTCAAATTTATCGTTTCTTAATAACTATATGAGTTATTCTGAGAATGCATGTACCAATATGTTTACAAACGATCAAAAATTACGTATAATTACAGCGTTAGAAGGCTCTAGAAAATCATTTTTGCCCTCTGAAGGGAATAATAGTTTGGTGCCTGTATCTGCTCCAATAGCTGATTTTACTGATAAAGCTCAGCTAATTCCAAAAAATGGTTCCGCAGACTTATTTGATCGCTCGATAGGAATTTTCAATACTCAATTAAAAGATACTTTTTTGACGGGAATGTCTTTTAGTTGGCTTGTAACCAATGGGACAACAACTTTAGTATCGAGTAAACAAAATCCCAGATTTATTTTTAATGAAGTGGGATCTTATTCCGTTACTCTTACCGTGACTAACTTAATTGGAACCAATAGTAAAACGATAAAACATCTAATCACAGTTATTCCTGACATGAGCCCCAAAGCTAGCTCTACAACACGATCAGATTTTAATGATTGGTACACTGTTTATGAAGTTAATTTTAGCAATATGTCGAATGTAACAGACCGTTATATAAATTCTGGATATAGTGATTTTTCAAGTTCAAAAATGACATCTGTTATATCGGGAAATAATTATCCATTAACAGTTAAAATTAAAGGAGGAAATAGTGGAATGTCTCAATACTATGCTGCTTATATTGATTACAATAATAACGGGGCTTTTGAAAATGATGAAAAAATCGCTACCGGTTCTACTGAAACACATACAGAAAAAGAGATTATTACTGATGTTGTAATACCCAATACTGCGATAAAAAATAAGCTATTACGTATGAGGATAATTGGCACCGGAAATCCTTCTGAAAGTAATGCAATAACTTATAACAAAGTTAATGGATTGGAGTCCTTTTTAATTGGCGATGTAGAAGATTATGGCGTTTATATTAGTGATATTACTCCAATTGCTGATTTTACTACCTCAGAAACAAAGATTCCTGTAAGCGAAAGTATTAGATTTACAGACGCATCTACCCATTCACCCCTATTCAGGGAATGGAAAATCACCAAAGAAGGTACAGATTTCTTTACCTCTTATTCACCAAACCCCGAGTTTACTTTTACAGAACCAGGTGTGTATTCGGTAGCCCTTACCGCAGTAAATATTGCAGGTAGCAATACTAAGGCAGTTGCTGATATGATAACTGTAACGGCAAAACCTATCGTTGATTTTATCGCTTCTGCAATGCAGGTTGCTGTAGGGGGAAATATAAAATTCACCGATGCATCAACCAACTCCCCTACATCCTGGGAATGGAAAATTACCAAAGCAGGTACTGTTCTCTTTACCTCGGATTTACAAAATCCCGAGTTTACTTTTACAGAACCAGGTGTGTATTCGGTAGCCCTTACCGCAGTAAATATTGCAGGTAGCAATACCAAGACAACTGAGAATATGGTAACTGTAACGGCAAAACCTATCGTTGATTTTACCGCTTCTGCAATGCAGGTTGCTGTAGGGGA
>NZ_JCAXEB010000024.1:0-36222 GCF_059758655.1 Flavobacterium sp. GQ95 | reverse complement strand
TTTCAAGGGCTTTTTTATACTTTAAAGGAAATTATCCTTCGTCTTCTTCTGTAACTTTTTTTAATGAATCATCCGGTAATTCTTCATCATCATCTGTAGAATTCAATTCGAAGAAACTGAAAAAGGAACCTCCATAATTTTTCTGAAAAGAGAAATTACTCAAATGCTCCATTTTTGTATATTTAGAATGTTCGATAATCATCATGCCATCTTCGTGCAATAAATCTCTTTCGAAAACAGTCAGCACTATTTTTTCAAAAGCAGTCTGATCTAATCCGTAAGGAGGATCGGCAAAAATAATATCGTAAGAGGTTTTGCAATTTTCTAAAAATTTATAAACATCACTTTTAGTCGCAGCGATATCAAAATCATATTCTGACGAAACTTGTTTGATGAATTTAACGCAGCCAAAATCTCCGTCAACAGATGTTATGGGCGCGCTTCCGCGTGAAGCGAATTCAAAGCTAATATTGCCTGTTCCCGAAAATAAGTCTAAAACTTTTAAGCTGTCAAAACTAAAATGATTGTTCAAAACATTAAATAATGCTTCTTTGCTCATGTCAGTCGTAGGTCTTACAGGAAGGTTTTTTGGCGGAAAAATGCGGCGTCCTTTGTATTTTCCAGAAATGATTCTCATGATTGAAATAAGATATAATGTTTTTGATTTTGTGCAGTAGAAAAGTCATTTTTCTCTTGTAATGTGCTTACATCTAAGAAGGAAACATTACGGATGTATTTATACGCGATGGCATAAAAAGGGTCATTTTTTTCTATAGTACCTAACAATTCGAGTGGAAAAATCTCAGGATTTAAATTCGATTGTTCGGCCGTAAAAAGGATGTAATAGATAAAATCTTCCGGTGTTTGATATTCAAAAGAATTGAATAACAATAGTTTTTGATTTTGAACTACGATAATTTCAAAATGCTCCGGATTAAAATTGACGATCATTTTTTTATCGTCATTGTTTCTTGAAGCGTCAAGGATTTTTTCGACTAAAATGCTGTTAACGTGTTTGTAATCAAATGATCCAACATTATCAATCAGGAAATTATTGATGTTTACATACGGAATGTAAACGGCATTCATTTCGTAATTTGAAATGGTGTCGAAAGTAAAAAAATCAGTTTCAAAGACCTTTGTATTGTATTGTAAATAGCTGCCCAGATAATTTTCATCAAAAAGCGCAGTTGGAACAAAAGTCGAAAGATTGTTATTATGAATTACCATAATTTCATCATAAGTCTCTTTTAATTCCGGATATTTTTTAAAAGCATCACTAAATGATTCTTCAATTTTAGTCGCCTTTTGAGTCGGATCAAAATGAATTTCATTAAACGAAGTAATGGTATTATTTAAGGTATCAAAACAACAAAAAGAAAATCCGGTCAGGGAAACCTGAATAGAAAGCTTTTTGTAAAGTTTTGATGTAATATTAGTATTTTGAAATGCCATAATTTGATTTTCAATTCATTACCTGTTGTAGTGTCAAGAAAGAATTTAATTCGAACACAAACTTACAAATTAAAAAGCAAGAATAATAATTGCAATTTCAAAAAACAATTTAATATACATTTTAAGGCAATGTTAAATTTTTTTTCCTCACCATATAAGTGATATAAGTTCATTTAATTGTGAATTTTTACATTCTTATATGTGCTTTTAGATTGTTTCCAATTAGATACAATGCTATGCGGCTCTGCTTAACTGAACTTATATCACTTATATGGTGAGGAAAATTGATTTTAGGATTGCCATTGAATTTGCCATTTAAAAAACCGTACTTTGTAGTTCAATTTCACCCTATGAATTCAGCATTGTTTTACGGCGTTTTACAAAGAAAATTTCCTTTTGCACCCACTTATAAACAGGATATTTTTTTTCAAAAAATCGCTATTTTTTTAACCGAACCAGCTAACGATACCATTTTTGTACTGAAAGGATATGCCGGAACCGGAAAAACAACGGTGATTTCGACTATTGTAAATAATCTTGGAGAAATTAATAAGAAGTTTGTTTTGCTGGCGCCAACAGGTCGCGCTGCAAAAGTGATTGCTAATTATTCGAATACGCCTGCATTTACCATCCATAAAAAAATATATTTTCCTAAAAAATCTTCGGGTGGAGGCGTGGCTTTTACCAAACAGATTAACAAACATAAAAACACCATTTTTATCGTTGATGAAGCTTCTATGATTTCAGACAGCAATTCGGATTCGAAATTGTACGATAACGGATCACTTTTAGACGATTTGATTCAATATGTTTATTCCGGAACCAATTGCAAAATGATTCTTTTAGGAGATACGGCTCAGCTGCCTCCTGTAAATTTAGATATTAGCCCGGCTCTTGATATTCAAACCTTAGGAGTTCATTACGATAAGGAAGTGGAACATATAGAATTGGATGAAGTAATGCGTCAGGAAGAGAATTCAGGTATTTTGTACAATGCGACGGAATTACGTGAATTGCTGAAAGAAAGCTTTATTA
The DNA here is from genome assembly GCF_059758655.1 of Flavobacterium sp. GQ95. NCBI lineage: Bacteria > Pseudomonadati > Bacteroidota > Flavobacteriia > Flavobacteriales > Flavobacteriaceae > Flavobacterium > Flavobacterium sp. GQ95. The sequence continues at coordinate 33,732 of NZ_JCAXEB010000024.1, read as the reverse complement.
CGGAGTTTAAATTCAATGTAAAAAAGTTTAAAGACATCGTTCGATTGACTGATGGCTATGATATTCAGGATGCAATAAACACGGCTTATAGTAATTATAGTATTGAAGATACGGCTTTTATAGTACGCTCGAATAAAAGAGCGAATCAGTATAACGAACAAATCAGAACCCGAATCTTGTTTAAAGAAAGTGAACTTTCGGTAGGCGATTTTTTGATGGTTGTGAAGAATAATTATTTCTGGTTAAAAGAAACTGATGAAGCCGGATTTATTGCCAACGGAGATATTATTGAAGTATTAGAAATGTTCGGTATCAAAGAATTATACGGATTTACTTTTGCGAATGTAAAAATCAGAATGGTCGATTATCCGGATCAAAAACCTTTTGAAACCGTTTTACTTTTGGATACGATTAAAAGTGAATCTCCGTCATTAACCTACGAAGAATCCAATCGTTTGTATGAAGAAGTAATGAAAGATTACGAAGATGAAAGTACCAAATACAAGAAATTCCAAAAAGTAAAAGAAAACGAATATTTTAATGGTTTACAAGTAAAATTCTCCTATGCCATAACTTGTCATAAATCACAGGGAGGGCAGTGGGATACTGTTTTTATTGAACAGCCGTATTTGCCAAACGGAATCGATCGGGATTACATACGATGGCTTTACACAGCTATGACGCGTGCCAAAAATAAATTATATTTGATAGGATTTAAAGACGAGAGTTTCGAGGAATAGTTTTTTTGCCACACATTAAAAGGATTAAAAAAGATTTCCTAAATATGTATTTAAAATCTGAGAGAATCCTTTTAATCTGTGGCAAAAAAGAAAACATTTTAGAATGACAACACTAAACGACTTACATTCGATTTCATCAACGTTTTCGAATACAGATAAAATGCCGGTTTTGTTTTTAGGACACGGTAGTCCGATGAACGCCATTGAAGAAAATCAGTTTGTGGCTGGTTTTCGCAATCTGGCTAAAACATTGCCACAGCCAAATGCGATTTTGTGTATTTCGGCACATTGGTTTACCAACGGAACCAAAGTCACTTCGATGCAAATGCCAAGAACCATTCACGATTTTGGTGGTTTTCCGCAAGCACTTTTTGATGTACAATATCCTGTAAAAGGAAGTCCGGAACTGGCAGCAGAAACAAAAAGAATATTAGAACCAGTTCATGTCGATTTAGACGAACATTGGGGTTTAGACCACGGAGCCTGGAGTGTAATTAAACATTTGTATCCGGAAGCAAATGTTCCGGTAATTCAGTTGAGTATTGATTACGCCAAGTCTGGACAATATCATTTTGAGTTGGCACAGAAATTACAATCGCTTCGTCATAAAGGTATTCTGATTATCGGAAGCGGAAATATCGTTCACAATCTTCGTTTGGTTGATTTCAGGAATTTTGATAAGGATAATTATGGTTTCGATTGGGCTATAGAAGCTCGTGAAACGATTAATAATTATTTGTTGGATGAAAATTTTCAGCCTTTGATTGATTTCGAAAAAATGAGTAAAGCAGTTCAGGTTGCAATTCCAACACCGGATCATTATTTGCCTTTATTATATACTTTAGGTTTAAAGGAAAAGTCAGAAGAATTGAGTTTGTTTAATGATAAATTACTGGCGGGTTCTTTGAGTATGACATCGGTAAAAATTATGTAAAAATATTTAGTGTATCTCTGTGAAATCTTCGTGTATCTCTGTGTTATAACTTTTTCACAGAGATTCGCAAAAGATTTCACAAAGATTCGCAAAAGAAAAAAAAATAAATTACTAATGAGGATGAGATTGCTTCGTTCCTCGCAATGACATAAAAAATGAAAATAATAGCTGTAATTCCGGCACGATACGCATCAACACGATTTCCTGCTAAATTGATGCAGGATTTAGGAGGTAAAACGGTGATTTTAAGAACATACGAAGCTTCCGTCGCAACAAAGTTGTTTGATGATGTATTTGTTGTAACCGACTCTGATTTGATCTTTAATGAAATTGTATCGAATGGAGGTAAAGCCATAATGAGCATCAAAGAACACGAATCAGGAAGTGACCGAATTGCAGAAGCTATTTATAGCTTAGATGTTGATATTGTTGTGAATGTGCAGGGTGATGAGCCTTTTACTGAAGTTGGCCCTCTTGAACAAGTTTTATCGGTTTTTAGAAATGATGAAGATCGTAAAGTAGATTTGGCTTCGCTAATGCGTGAAATTACAGATGAAGGCGAAATTAATAACCCGAACAATGTAAAAGTAGTTGTAGATCAATCGCAATTTGCGTTGTATTTTTCACGTTCTGTAATTCCGTATCCTAGAGATAAGGATGTAGGAGTTCGTTATTTTCAGCATATCGGAATTTATGCTTTTAGAAAACAGGCTTTATTAGACTTTTATAGTCTGCCGATGAAATCTTTGGAAGCTTCTGAAAAATTAGAGCAATTACGTTATTTAGAATTCGGAAAACGTATTAAAATGGTCGAAACAACTCATGTTGGAATTGGAATTGATACGGCTGAGGATTTAGAAAAGGCGAGGGCAATTTTGGCTTCGAAATAAATTGCGCAATGGCACACGGATGGCGAGGATTTTTTGTCATCCTGAGGAACGAAGGATCACACTAGAAATTCCGCACAGTATGTTGACAATCTTTGTCGAGTCTCTAGTGTGATTCTTCGTTCCTCAGAATGACATACTTTATTTAGAAATAAAAAAAAGCTCCAAAATTCTGGAGCTTTTTTTATATTTAAAACTAAATCCTTAGTATAAATCCGGGAATTTAGAAGGATTAACTTCATGCATCATACTATAGACTTTCTCGAAAATATCTTCAGCAGAAGGTTTTGAGAAATAGTCGCCATCAGTTCCGTAAGCTGGTCTGTGGGCTTTTGCAGCTAGAGTTTGTGGTTTGCTGTCCAAATGAACATAAGCATCCTGTTCTTCTAAAATCTGTTGTAAAATATAAGCTGAAGCTCCACCGGGAACATCTTCGTCAATTACTAACAAACGATTCGTTTTAGCAATACTTTTTACAATATCCTTATTGATATCGAATGGAAGTAGAGACTGAATGTCAATAACTTCGCAATCAATTCCTAAATCTAATAATTCAGTTGCAGCCTGTTCGACCAATCTCAACGTTGAACCGTATGAAACTAGCGTAATATCTGAACCTTCTTTTAATGTTTCAACAACACCAATTGGCGTTTTGAATTCACCAAAATTCAAAGGTGTTTTTTCTTTTAAACGGTATCCATTCAAACATTCAATTACTAAAGCTGGTTCATCAGTCTCTAAAAGTGCATTATAAAATCCTGCAGCCTGAGTCATGTTTCTTGGAACCAAAACGTGAATTCCACGAATAGCGTTGATAATCATTCCCATTGGTGAACCAGAATGCCAGATACCTTCTAAACGGTGTCCACGGGTTCTGATAATTAACGGTGCTTTTTGTTTTCCAACCGTTCTATATTGTAATGTTGCCAAATCATCACTCATGATTTGAATCGCATACAGTAAATAATCTAAATATTGAATTTCAGCAATAGGTCGTAAACCTCTCAAAGCCATTCCGATTCCCTGACCTACAATGGTAGCTTCACGAATTCCGACATCGGCAACACGAAGTTCTCCGTATTTTTCCTGCATGCCCTCTAAACCTTGGTTTACATCGCCAATGTTTCCAACATCTTCACCAAAAATTAGCGTTTCAGGATATTTGGTAAACAAAGCATCGAAGTTATCACGAAGAATCATGCGACCATCTGAATCTGGTTTTGCATTATCTGCATATTCAGGAAGCACTTTTTTTACTGAGGAAACATTTAATTCTGAATCAGAATGCAAATGGCTGCTGAATCTTGGTTGTGTTTTTGAAATGTAATCCGTAATCCAGTTAGATAATAAAACCTTACTGTTTGGAACTTCAACAAAACGCAATATTTTACGCGCTATAACCAACATTTCCTTTTTTAAAGGTGATTTAATAGCACTTAATTCTGAAATATATTTTCTAATTCTTTCCTTATGATTGATGCTTGCTTCTGCAATTTGCTCCAATAAAGCCAAAAGATTTTTTTGATCTTCAATAATTGGGTTGATGAAAGAATTCCAGGCTTCTTTTTTAGCTTCCAGAACTTCTTTTTTCAATTCAAAATCAATTTCTGACAATTCTTCCGGAGATGCAATATTGATGGCAATCATCCATAAACGCATCTGACGAATACAATCAAAATCTCTTTCCCAAGCCAGTCTTTCTCCGTTTTTATAACGTTCGTGAGAACCTGAAGTAGAATGTCCTTGTGGCTGCGTTAATTCGTTTACGTGAATTAAAACCGGAATATGTTCTTCGCGGGCAATAGCGCCGGCACGTTCGTAAGTAGAAACCAATTCAGCATAATCCCAGCCTTTAACTCTGAAAATTTCATAACCTTTAGAATCTTCATCACGTTGATATCCTTTTAAGATTTCAGAGATATTTTCTTTGGTAGTTTGATGTTTTGCATGAACCGAAATTCCGTATTCATCATCCCAAACGCTCATTACCATTGGAACTTGTAAAACTCCCGCAGCGTTTATAGTTTCAAAAAACAAACCTTCAGAAGTACTGGCATTACCAATAGTTCCCCAAGCCACTTCGTTTCCATTTACAGAGAATTTATCTTTGATAGTAATGCCATCAACATTTCTGTAAATTTTTGAAGCCTGAGCCAATCCCAATAATCTTGGCATTTGTCCGGCTGTAGGTGATATATCTGCGCTTGAATTTTTTTGTTTTGTTAAGTCTTTCCAGGATCCGTCTTCGTTTAAACTGTGCGTTACAAAGTGTCCGCCCATTTGCCTTCCGGCTGACATTGGATCAAAATCTAAATCGGTATGACCGTATAGACCTGCGAAAAATTGTTTTGGAGTCAATTCGCCAATCGCCATCATAAAAGTCTGATCGCGGTAATATCCAGAACGGAAATCACCATTTTTAAAGGCTTTTGCCATAGCAAGCTGCGGCACTTCTTTTCCGTCACCAAATATTCCAAATTTGGCTTTTCCTGTCAATACTTCTTTACGACCTAAAAGGCTACATTCACGGCTGGTGATTGCAATTCTGTAGTCATTTAATACCTCAGTTTTGAAATCCTCAAATGTTAATGTAGTATTGTTTTTTTCTGTAATCATAATCTGGAATGGTCATGTTAAGACTGCGAAATTACTTAAAAACAATCAATAATCATAATTCTTTAAAATAAATATAATTTAATTATTTGTATTTAAAATCAAAAAACTACGTATTTTATTTATGTATTATTAAATAAAAAACACAATTTAATGAGAATTGCATATGTTTTTGATTAAAATTTATTTAATTAAAGCCATTTTCGGGTAAAAAGATTAACTAATGTTTTGGGAGACAATGTTATAACAAATCTTATTTTTTCGTTATATTTTGTTTGGGTAATTTCCCAGCCATTATTTGAATAAACAGGGAAATAAAGTTCAAAATAATCCGGCACTAAATTTAATCGAACACCGCTGTCGTAAACAAAATCAGCACTTTGGTGTTTACTTTTCATAAAACCAATATCTCCATAAAGTTCAATCCAGTTCCACACAGCATAACTTGCGTTTAATGTTGACATCCACTGATTGGCATAAGAAGGCTCGATTCTCGATTTAAAACCACCTTCTGCCATTACAAATTGCTGACTGAAAAATCCGGTACTTTCAGATCTTCCATAAAAATTATAATCAAACATATAATCTGTTGGGCGGTCTAAGCCAAAGCTGAAATAGTCTGAATTTGTTGTGTTATAAAGGAAACTTCCAACGTATAATCTCAAATTTAGCTTACGATTGTTTTCAAATAATCTTCTATATTCAATTTCTCCAGCCACTTTCCCGAAATTTCCGGAAAATTGAACATCAGTCATAAAATTAAAATGATTAATTAATTCGGTTTTGGTATTTGAGTATCGTGCATTAAAAACAGAATAATTAGGTGTTGAATTATCTGTAATGTATTCGGTTGCTTCACGATTTACAATTACCTGACGAAATAAGAAAAGTTGTTTTCTGTTGTCCCTGAAATTCTCTTCCCGAATTCTAAACTGAACCATCGGATTCAATCTTAAATAAGCGGCATCTGGCGCATAATGGTAATAATTTTGACTTAAAGAATATCGTACATTATATAAGGTACTGTTGCGGTAATATTGATTCCACGCGAAGGCAGAAGATCCTGAAATTGTTTGGGCTTTTAGAGAATACGCTGGATTTATGTCAAACGTAAACGGTTTGTCTAATATCGTTTTATTATGAAAACGGATTCCAGGTGTAAATCCATCATAATAATTATAGGTAAGTGTCGGTATATATAGAATTTGGTTGTAATAGGGATCTTCCAGATCTTTAGCAAAATTAAATTTGATCGGACGATTCGTGATTACAACGTTTTTCAGTGATTTCCAGTTGTTTCTTTGATTGTATTCCGGAACTTCATTATCGTAATTAATGACAATTTTATCCGCATTTTTTCGCTCAAAGTTATAAATTGAATCATTGTTGTTTTTTGGTTCAATCCATGTTTTAAAAACGACTTCATTTTTCCTTATTCCATAAATCGGAATGGGAGCGTAAATACCTGTTTTGTTTTTTATCTGAAATTGAACGCTGTCTTTGGTTCGGGAAACATTTGTGAATTTATAATCGATAATTTCACGGGAATCTATAATAGTTTCAAAAAACCAATTGATTTTTTTGGGACTATTTTTAGTTAATATATCTTCAAAATCATATCGGTTTGTCTGTTCCTTTTTATTCAGATTATAAAATTCCTGAACACTTTCAGGAACAATATTGTGATTTAAATAATCATCCAAATAGCTCAAACTTAAGCCGGCGCGATATTTACTGGCAATCTGTTCGTTGAATTTAATCAATGTGTTTTTTGGGTCGCCAAGTGGCTGATCCAGGTTTTTTCGCGCCATCAGCATATAATAATAGCTGTATTGTTCGTTGAAAGTCAGATTTGTGATATTATAACTTTTAAAGAGTTTCATGTCCGAAAGTCTTCCTAACATCTTCTGATCCAGATGATTTTCTTCCATGTATTTCATCATGGTGTAAATCTGAATTCCGTCATAAACCCAATTGTCTCTTCGGGGATCTAAACGTAAACTATTCTTCAAATAATTGTTCAGATAGGTTTTTAAGAAAGTAATCTCAAAAATAAATTCATCCGAAAATGGACTAATAAATGACGGCAATTGATTCAATCCATAAAACGGATTTCGATCATAATCAGCCTGAGAAACCATGATTTTTTGATGTGGATATTTACCAATAAATTCATTAGCAAAAGTGGCTACTCTGTTAATAACAAGGGCTCTCTGAATTTCGTTGAGTTTCTTCGTCTTTAAATCAGAAAGCACTTCTAAATCTCCAGTAGTATAACTTTTAAAACTATTTTGCTTTTCAATAAATAAATTGAAGTCAGTTCTGTTATTTCCGGAAAACAAATAAGAGCTAAAAGCAGTATTTGAAATATCTTTTGAAACCGAATTTAAGTCGGTCGTGACAGAATAGTTATTCGGAATTTTTATTTCAACTTCATAACCTGAACTGGCATTAGCAATATCATCAAGATTGAAATTATTGTTTTTTATAAACTTATGATTTTCAAATCGGGCAGGGGTTAAAAACCAATTTTTTAAGTTCATTCCGCCATTTTGATCAAAACCATAATGTGTAAATTTATCACTCGGAATCTTCGAAATATATGTCAGATGCAAATCAATTTTCTCGCCCGGATTTAATTTTCGGTTCAGCTTTACAACAATAAAATCCGGATTTTTATCGGTTCTTTCCCATTCCAAAGCTAAATTATCTGAATCCGTCAGATTTAAAATTGTTGTATTTCCTCTTTCTTCAGGCTTTGCAACGTGAAAACCTCTGTAGAATTCATCTGAAAAACGCTTTGCCAATGGCGTATTTTTATCTGAAAATGCATTATTCCAATCATTCAAAACAATCGAAGTCAAAGAGTCGTTAGAAGTATTATAAAACGTGATATCCTGTTTAACATTCAGTGTTTTAAGTTCAAGGTTCACCGCCACTTCCATCTTAGACTGATGTTGTGCATATTGTTTTATCGAACTGAATAAAACTAAAATGAAGAATATAATTTTATAAAATGATTTCAAGGATGGCTTAGAAATTAACGGATATACTTAAGTTACGAGGGTAAAGTTGTTTTGGTTTTTTGTAAAAATAGCATAAAAAAAGCTGTTTTAAAAAACAGCTTTCAATTTTTATGTATTTAACCATATAAGTAATATTAGAAAATTTAGTTTTGCTTAGTTTTTACGCAAAGATTAAATGAACTCATATCACTTATATGGTGGAGAATATTTTAGAAATTCGGACTTAAATCGTATTTCTTATAGAATTTATCCAGTACGTCAACAACTTCATCTTCAGTATCTACGATTTTAAATAAGTTTAAATCGTCAGGACTTACTGTTTTCATTTTTTCAACCAAAACCGTTTTTACCCATTCGATTAAACCTGACCAAAATTCAACTCCAACCAGAATAATTGGGAATTTTCCAATTTTCTTGGTCTGAATCAAAGTAATCGCTTCAAACATTTCGTCTAAAGTTCCAAAACCTCCAGGCATAACCACGAATCCCTGTGAATATTTTACAAACATTACTTTTCTAACAAAGAAATAATCAAAATTCAGGTTTTTATCGTGGTCGATATAAGGATTAAAATGCTGTTCAAAAGGCAACTCAATATTTAAACCAACCGAAGTTCCTCCACCTAAATGCGCACCTTTATTTCCGGCTTCCATAATTCCGGGACCACCGCCCGTAATCACGCCATAACCAGCTTTACTAATTTTATAGGCAATTTTTTCGGCAAGTAAATAGTATTTATCGTCCGGTTTTGTTCTCGCAGATCCAAAAATCGAAACACACGGACCAATACGTCCCATACTTTCGTAACCGTTTACAAACTCGGCCATGATTTTAAAAATCGCCCAGCTGTCATTGGTTCTAATTTCGTTCCACGTTTTTTGTTTCAAACGATCCTGAATTACTTTATCCTCATCATTATCAAAATCTTCTAATCTCATTTTTGGTATATTATAATTTATATTTTTTTAAGGAGCTGTTTACTTCGTCAGTCGCTATCGCTCGTGTCCTGCTGTCCACTGTATCTTTTATGTTCGCCGCGGCGCACATAAAAGGATACCGTTCCTATCAGGGCTATGTGACTCGTTTTCAAAAGAAAAATCCTTTACTAATAGGTTTGTTCTTCAATTGATTTAGTAATATGGCTTTTAACTTTTCCGGTATGCTCTGTTGTTTTAGATTCTATAAGCATTATTAGACATTCTTCAACAGATGAAACCCTATGATTTATTCCTTTTTTTACAACGAATAATTCGCCTTTTTTCATAGTAAATGATGGCTCGTTTTCAATTTCCATTAAAAGTTCACCATCAACAATATAAAATAACTCGTCTTCATTTTCGTGATTATGCCACGGTATTTCCTGACCTTTTATTTTAGCCACTTTAATATATTGATCGTTTACTTCATCAATTATTTTAGGCGAAAAATATTGGTCTACGTTGCTGAACTTGTCTTTTAAATTCATAGATTCTCTATTTAGTCTTCACCGAAATCAAAAATTTTTTCAAAAACGGCTAGCTAAATTAAGTCTTTTTTTCAGAATTGTCACAAGATTGTCTATTTATTAATTTAAATGTAACAATTTTAAATGGGTAGGTTTTGGATTAGGCTTCATTATCAATAGATTATAGAAAATGAATTTTACAATAATTACAATATGCGATAATATATGTCGTTCCTACGGAACTTAATTACGAAAAATGTAAAATTATAAACGGATTTTAATCCGTTGCTATAAACATTTCGTTCCTCCGGAACTAAAGATTATATCGAAAAAAGCTGTAGGCTTGGTTAATATTAGAAACATATTTTTATGCACGAAAGTATTCGCATTTTTATCATCCCTCGTCCTTCGGGATGACAATGATTGTGGTTATTGGCTGTTAAATGTTCATTTTCAACCTTTGTCAAAGTTTAAAACTTTGACAAAGGTATCATCACGAAAATCTTTTTACTCCAACTCTTTTTTCAAAAACTTCGCCGTATAGCTTTTTTTATTTTTTGCTACTTCTTCAGGAGTTCCTTTGGCAATTAATTGTCCACCACCTTTTCCTCCTTCAGGACCAATATCAATAATATAATCAGCAAGTTTGATCACATCCATATTATGTTCGATAACCAGAATAGTATTTCCTTTATCCACCAATTTATTGATCACATCCATTAATACACGTATGTCTTCAAAATGCAAACCAGTTGTAGGTTCGTCTAGTATATAAAAGGTATTTCCGGTATCTTTTTTAGACAATTCTCCCGCCAGTTTGATACGCTGTGCTTCACCTCCAGAAAGCGTTGTGCTCTGCTGACCAAGTGTAATATAACCCAAACCAACATCCTGAATGGTTTTTACTTTTCTATAAATCTTCGGAATCATTTCAAAAAATGGAACTGCTTCATCAACCGTCATATTCAATACATCTGAAATTGATTTTCCTTTGTATCGAATTTCCAGCGTTTCTCTGTTAAAACGTTTTCCCTGACAGGTTTCACATTCTACATAAACGTCAGGTAAAAAGTTCATTTCAATCGTTCTGACACCAGAACCTTCGCAGGTTTCGCAACGTCCGCCTTTTACATTAAAACTAAAACGTCCGGCTTTGTAACCACGAATCATGCTTTCAGAAGTCATAGTAAACAAGTTTCTGATCTCAGTAAAAACTTCCGTATAAGTCGCTGGATTTGAACGAGGCGTTCTTCCAATCGGACTTTGGTCAATATCAATTACTTTGTCAATATGTTCTAAACCTTCAATCTTTTTATAAGGCTGCGGTTTTTTTACACCATTAAAATAATAGGCATTTAAAATAGGGTAGAGTGTCTCGTTTATTAAAGTCGATTTCCCGCTTCCAGAAACTCCTGTCACGCAAATCAATTGTCCTAAAGGCAATTCGATCGAAACATTTTTCAGGTTATTTCCAGTCGCTCCAGTCAATTTTAAAAACTTTCCGTTTCCTTTACGACGTTCTTTTGGAATCTCCAGTTTCATTGTACCATTCAGATATTGAGCAGTAATGGTGTTGGATTTTAAAGTTTCAGCCGGAGTTCCAATACTGATAATCTCTCCTCCGTATTTTCCTGCTTTAGGGCCAATATCAATAACGTAATCAGCACGTTCAATCATGTCTTTATCGTGTTCTACGACAATCACAGAATTTCCGATGTCACGTAATTGTTCCAAAGAATGAATCAGTTTTTCATTGTCTCTTTGGTGTAAACCAATACTTGGTTCATCCAAAATATACAAAACACCAACCAATTGCGAACCAATTTGTGTTGCCAGACGAATACGCTGTGCTTCTCCACCTGAAAGTGATTTTGAACTTCGGCTTAAAGCCAAATAATTCAAACCAACATTCATCAAAAAGTTCAAACGGTCTTTGATTTCTTTTACTACTTCAGAAGCAATCAAAAGCTGTTTGTCTGATAAATGATTGTTTAAATCCTGAAACCAGATAGTTAAATCGGAAATATCCATATCACACAATTCGGTGATATTTTTCCCATTTACTCTAAAAAACTGTGCTTCTTTTTTCAATCGGGAACCTTCACAAACGGGACAATTCACTTCGTCCATAAAATCTTTTGCCCAACGTTTTATGGTCGTTGAAGAAGTTTCATCAAATTGATTTTTGATGAAATGTGATATACCTTCAAAATCTATTTTATAATCGCGTGTAACGCCCAGATCTTTAGAATTCACAACGAACTTATCTTTTCCGCCATGTAAAATCATGGTCATCGCTTCTTCTGGAATTTTCTCAATTGGATCTGTTATTTTAAATCCAAATTTTTCTCCAATAACTTCTAATTGCTTAAAAATCCACGAAGATTTATATTCGCCAAGCGGAGCAAAACCACCAGATTTAATAGATAATTTTGGATTCGGAATAATCTTTTTTATATTGATTTCGTGAACCGTTCCCAAACCATTACAATGCGGGCAAGCTCCTTTTGGAGAGTTGAAAGAAAATAAATTCGGTTCCGGATTTTGATACGAAATTCCCGTTGTAGGACACATTAAATTTCTGCTGAAATAACGTACTTCATTGGTGTCCTGATCTAAAATCATTAAAACATTTTCGCCGTGATGCATAGCTGTGTTAATACTTTCAGATAATCTTTTTTGATTGTCCTCAGTATCTTCAATCAACATTCTGTCGACTACAATTTCGATATCGTGTGTTTTATAACGATCCAGTTTCATTCCTGAAACCAAATCCTGAACTTCTCCATTTACGCGAACTTTTAAAAAGCCTTGTTTGGTAATTTGCTGGAATAATTCGGCATAGTGTCCTTTTCTGGCTCTAATAATTGGAGCCAAGATATTAATGCGTTTTCCGGTAAAATCCTGCATGATCAAATCTTTAATTTGTTCATCAGAATAGGAAACCATTTTTTCGCCTGTGTTGTAACTGTAAGCATCAGCACCACGAGCATATAAAAGTCTTAAAAAATCATATATTTCAGTAATAGTTCCGACAGTTGATCGTGGACTTTTACTGGTCGTTTTTTGTTCAATTGCAATTACCGGAGATAGTCCGTCGATCTTGTCAACATCCGGACGCTCTAAACCGCCAAGAAACTGTCTGGCATAAGCCGAAAAAGTCTCCACATAACGACGCTGTCCTTCAGCATAAATTGTATCAAATGCCAAAGATGATTTTCCCGAACCTGACAAACCAGTTATTACAACCAGTTTTTCACGCGGAATAGAAATATCGATATTTTTTAGATTATGAACTCTTGCGCCAAGAACTTCAATAGTATTGTCTTTTTCTAACATAATTTTGAGCAAAACGCAAAGTTACCACTTTGATTTATTCTTTTTATACTAGAGTACAAAACTTTATGTTACAATTAGTAACAAAATAACGCTAACCGAAGTTAGCGTTTTCGTTTTCTGGTTGCCATATATTCTTCAATGGCTTCTTTGGTAGTATACCAATTTCGGCCTTCTTTATAAGCATCTATTTTGCCTGTTCTGGCCAATAAGCTAACATACTCGTGACCGTAAGGAGTTTCGGGCTCGCTTACAATATTTTGTATTGACTGATAGTCATAATTGCTTCCGGGCATGGCACTTAAATAAATATTAAGAGTTCGCTCTAAAGCCTGACACATCAGAAGGGTTAGTTTTTGATAATTGCCATTATTAGCCTGATTGAGTGCTTCGTAATATTTTTTTCTATCATTCTTTAGAATAATAGCCGGAGGAAAACCACATCGCATTAATATCAGATTCATACTCAAACGAACTGTACGGCCATTTCCATCAAAGAATGGATGAATCCAGACTAGTTTATGATGATAAATCGTAGCCAGTTCAATATCGTTTAGACCTAATGGATTGGTATTGATAAAATCAATTAATTCATCGAGATAATCTGAAACTTTATTGGCGTTTGGAGGCATGAAATTAGCACCTGAAATTCGGACGCCACCATTTCGTAGTCGGCCTGCAAAATCGTCTTCAATAGAACGTAAAACCAATCCGTGAAGAGATAGAATATCAATGCTTTGAAGTTTGTAATTATCACCTACAATCGAGTACAAATAATCAATCGCTTTATCGTGATTGTGAGTTTCAAAATGTTCCCGAAGTGATTTTCCTTTAATCGTAATTCCTTCCTGAATGACCATTTGAGTTTCTCGCAAACTCATCGTATTTCCTTCAATACTGTTTGAATTGTATGTCCATTCAAGAGATAAACTCTCGCGGATTTTATGCAAAGCAATATTGGGCAATGGTCTGCTGTTTTGCAAATCAAGCCTTTTTTGGTACAATCGATCGAAAGTTGATTGAAATTCAGTTCTATATGTTAAGTCTATATTCCACATAATAAAACAAAGGTACTTCTTAATATCGGATAAAACAAAAAAATAATCTATCCGATATTAAGCTTATTCTATTGTCATAGAGCGAAGTTTCATTCGATAAGCTTCAAGTGCTATAGATTTAGAAATGAAGCCATAATATTTTTCATTTCGTAAAACCGGAAGAAAGGCTGTTTTTGATTTTTCGAATTTGCTCATCACAATTTCCATGCTGTCAAAAGAGGAAATAGTGGCGGACGGAGTTTTCATAACATCTTTTATCAAAGTATATTTTACGCGATAAGGGTTGAAAATAATTTCGCGGATATCATTAAAATGAACTACACCAACGAGTTCTTTTTCATTGTTGACAACAGCAAAAACTACCTGATTTGAATGTGAAATAAGATCTACCAATTTGCTTAAGTTTTCTTCAGGATGAACGGTCAAATAGTCACATTGAATAATAGTATCAATATCTAAAGTTGATAGAATATTAGAATCTTTGTTGCTTGTAAAGGCGTGCCCTTTTTTAGCCAGATTTTTTACGTCAAGCGAATATTTCTCAAAACGTTTTGAAATCGCAAAACTAATAGAAGAAACAATCATAAGTGGAATCATCAAACCGTAACCACCGGTAATTTCTGCAATTAAGAAAATAGCAGTTAGTGGGGCGTGAAATAATCCACTCAAAATACCAGCCATTCCAACCATAGTGAAATTACTAATTGGCAATTTGGATAAGCCAATAAGGCTAATAAACTTTGAAAAGAAATAGCCTAAATAGGATCCCAAAAATAGAGATGGCGCAAAATTTCCTCCGTTTCCGCCACTTCCAATTGTAAGTCCGGAGGCGAATACTTTTACCATCATCGTACAACCAACAAAAAGCAATAAAACCCACTGGTTATTTCTAAAATCTGCAAATAAAGTATTATCTAATAATTGTCCGGGATCACTTTCAGATAAAGTTTTAATGCTTTCATAACCTTCCCCAAATAAAGTTGGGAAAATAAAGATTAATAAAGCTAATAATGAAGAACCGATCAATGCCTTTTTATACGGACTCCATTTTGATTTGGAGAAATAATGCTCTACTTTTTGAAAATTTCGTGCGTAATAAACAGCTATAAAACCAGTCAATACGCCTAAAAGAACGTAAAAGGGAATATTGTGAAAATTAAAAACTTCTTGTTTTTTAAAAGTTAATAAAATAGTTTCATCTAAAACAATAGCTGAAACCAGGGCACCGGTCGCCGCCGAAATCATAATAGGAGTAAATGCCGAAATACTGACATCAACTAACAAAACTTCAATGGCGAATAAGACTCCCGCTATAGGCGCATTAAACGCAGCTGAAATTCCCGCTGCAACTCCACAGCCAATAAGTAATGTTCTATCCTTATAATGTAGCTTGTAATTTTGAGCAAAATTAGATCCAAATGCAGCTCCTGTAATTACAATGGGACTTTCTAAACCAGCAGAACCTCCTAAACCAACCGTTAACGAACTCGTTATAATTTGGGCATACATCTGCTTTTTCGGAATAATACTTGCCTTTTTAGCAACAGCATATAAAATTTGAGAGGTTCCTTTTTCGATCGTTCCGTTAAGAACTCTTTTTACAACAAAAACAGTTAGTACAATACCAATAATTGGTAAGATACTGTTGATAAAACTCAATTTTAAAATGGCATTGATGTAAGTTGCAAATGAGAAAACGCTATGGGCAAAAGTTTTCAAAACGATAACTGCCAAAGAGCATGAAATACCAATTAAAACACTTGATAAAAAAATAAACTGCTTTGGAGTCATTAAGGATTGCGCCAAAGCAATAATGCTTTCTAGTTTTCTGAAATATTTTTTTAGCATTCGATCTGTAAAAATTAGGGGAATAGTGCAAATTTAGCTCTTAACATTCAAATTTGTATAAATTTAAGTACAAATCTTTATAAAATTTAAAAACCAACTGCTGTATCATCACCTCGAAAATCGGCACCACCTTCTAAAGTTTGATTTGGCAGGACCAAAATGGCATCCACCTTACCGATTATAGGAGTCGCTTTTTCATTAATCAAATATCCTTTTGCTTTAAGTTTATCGATAGTTGTATTATCAAAAGTATTGGGTTCAAAAGTTATAAGATCTGGCAACCATTGATGATGAAATCTTGGAGCGTTTACAGCTTCCTGCATACTGAATTTATACTCATAAACATTTAAGATAGTCTGCAAAACCGATGTTATAATTGTAGAACCTCCCGGAGTTCCTACAACCATAAAAAGTTTTCCATCTTTCTCTACGATTGTGGGTGTCATCGAACTTAACATGCGTTTTTGAGGTACGATACTGTTGGCTTCGTTTCCAACTAATCCGAACATATTTGGAGAGCCTGGTTTGGCACTAAAATCGTCCATTTCGTTGTTTAAAAAGAAACCCAATTCATCACAATAATATTTTGATCCATAACCGTCATTTAAAGTTGTTGTTGCCGCAATAGCATTTCCAAATTTATCTACAATAGAGTAGTGTGTAGTCTCAGTACTTTCATTATAAGTTACTTTTCCTTCTTTTATTTCTGATGATAAACTGGCTTTATCCACATTAAAAGTTGACATTCTTTCTTTCAAATAATTCTCCGAGAGTAATGCTTTTACCGGAATTTTTACAAAATCGGGATCACCCAAAAACTGACTTCTGTCGGCGTAAGCTCTTCTTTCGGCCTCAACAATTACCTGAATGGCTTCGGGTGAATTATGGCCCATTTTTGCTATATCATAGGGTGCAATCATTTTCAGGATTTGTGCCAGACAGATTCCGCCGCTGCTCGGCGGAGACATCGAGGTGATTTTTAAATCTTTATAAGTAAATTGAAGCGGTTTTCTCCATTTTGCTTCGTATTTAGCTAAATCTTCCAAAGTAATAATGCCACCTTTTTTCTGAAGATAATCAACTAAAATTTTTGCTGTTTCACCTTTGTAAAATTCATTTCTTCCCTTTTTTGAAATTCGTTTTAAAGTAGCCGCAAGAGCAGGATATTTAATCGTATCATTCTCTTTAAAACTAGTTGCTAAAAGTGTTGTCGGACCATTTACTTTTACAATAGACTCTCGATAATCGTTCATGCTTTTTTCCTGTTTCTTTGTTACCACAACTCCTCTTTCAGCTAAAGCAATAACAGGTTTTAAAATTTCTGACATTGGCATAGAACCATACTTTTTATGAACCGCAAAAACGCCGGCAACGGTTCCGGGTACACCAATTGCTAAAGCAGTTTCGGTGCTTTTTCCTTTTATTACATTTCCGTCTTTATCCAAAAACATATCTTTTGAAGCTGCCAAAGGTGCTTTTTCACGATAATCTAAAGATCCTACTTCGCCATTTGCTTTTCGGTATACCATAAATCCGCCTCCGCCAATATTTCCGGCAAACGGAAAAGCTACTGCTAGAGCTAATTCGGTACCGACCATCGCATCAAAGGCATTTCCGCCTCTTTTCATAATGTCAGTGCCTATTTTGGAAGCTTCTTCTCTGGCCGAAACGACCATAGCTTTTGAAGCAACTAAACCGGTTGGATTTTGTTGTGCGAAACTAAATGCAGAAATGAAACAGCATAAAAATGTAATTTTTTTCATAACGAGAAAATATTGGTTTTATAGAATCTAATTGATTTTATAAGGATAGTAATTTTTGTTTGGATTGCTTTTGAATGTCTTCAAAAAAAGTGGTGAATTCCTGTTCAAATTCGGCATAGAATTCTTTTAGTTCCTCACTGGCAAATTGCATTTTGGATACGTTTTTAGATCTTCGATCCATTTGCGTCAAAATTTGATGAATGCCTTCGACTGTTCGATAACTCAAAAGCCAGTTTCTTTCAATCATATAAGGCATTAAACCTTGCGTTTTTTCGGTTAAAATATCATAATTTACATGAAGAGAATTGTAGAACCGATTGATGAAATCTTCTAATTTTTCATCAGAATATTTTGTCCAGTTTTTTGCTAAAAAGTGATCGTAAATAATGTCTACAATCACACCCGCATAATGATGATATTTTTGGTGTAATCGTTTAGTACTTTGCCTAAAAACATCATGCGAATCGGTATAAGTATCTATAAAACGATGTAAAATAATTCCTTTTTGTACATCTTCCGGAAAATGTTCAAACTGTTTTCCACGAATGCCGTCCGCCATAAAATTGCCGATTTTGATAAAATCATTATCACCTGAAAGATATATATGGGCTAGGAAGTTCATTTTTTTGAGTTGCTAAGGTTCTGAGATGCTAAGGCACTAAGTTTATTTTTATAGATACTAGGATACTAAGTTGCTAAGATCCTAAGTTATTTAAGTAAAAGTATGAAAAGTTTTTTAGATAGTTTTTATTATAAGAATTCGTCCTATTAAACATAACATATAAGTTTATTTTTAAAATCTTAGCAACTTAGTCCCGAAGCCTCGGGATAGTCACTTAGCAACTTTTTTAAAAATCTTAGCATCTTAGCATCTCAGAACCTTAGTAACTTTCTATATTTGTAACTGGTAACCATAACTCACAAAAATGACTTTAATAAAATCAATATCCGGAATTCGCGGAACTATCGGAGGAAAAGTAGGTGATAATCTAACTCCTGTTGATGCTGTGAAATTTGCATCGGCATACGGAACCTTTCTAAAAAATAATACTTCAAAAGAAAAATTAACCGTTGTAATTGGTCGTGACGCCAGAATTTCTGGTCCGATGATCCACAATCTGGTTGTAAATACGTTGATAGGTTTAGGAATTAATGTAATTGATCTTGGACTTTCGACAACGCCGACCGTTGAAGTTGCCGTTCCGTTAGAAAAAGCAGATGGTGGAATTATTTTAACAGCATCTCACAATCCAAAACAATGGAATGCCCTTAAATTATTGAATGAAAAAGGAGAATTTTTAAGCGGAGCTGAAGGTGCAAAAATTCTTGAAATTGCTGAAGCAGAAGCTTTCGATTTCTCAGATGTAGATAATTTAGGAGAAATCACAGTGAATGATGCCTATATGGATATTCATATTGACGAGGTTTTAAATTTGCCTTTGGTTGATGTTGAAGCTGTAAAAGCAGCAAAATTTAAAGTTGTTGTTGATGGAGTAAATTCTTCGGGCGGAATTATTATTCCGAAATTATTAGAATTGATGGGCGTTGAAGTTGTAAAATTATATTGCGAACCAAACGGACATTTTCCTCATAATCCAGAACCTTTAAAAGAACATTTAACTGATATTTCAGAATTGGTAGTTAAGGAAAAAGCGCATTTAGGAGTTGTAGTTGATCCGGATGTGGATCGTTTGGCTTTCATTAGCGAAGACGGAGAAATGTTTGGAGAAGAATATACTTTAGTAGCTTGCGCTGATTATGTTTTAAGTAAAACTCCCGGAAATACAGTTTCAAATATGTCATCATCACGTGCTTTGCGCGATGTTACTAAAGCGCATAACGGAAGTTATGAAGCCAGTGCAGTAGGCGAGGTGAATGTAGTTGAACTAATGAAAAAAAATAATGCTATTATTGGTGGTGAAGGAAATGGAGGAATTATCTATCCTGAATCGCATTACGGAAGAGATAGTTTAGTTGGAGTTGCTTTATTCTTAACGCATTTAGCAAACAAAAAAATGTCAGTTTCTGCATTGCGTGCTTCTTATCCGGAATATTATATGAGCAAAAATAAAATTGAATTAACGCCAAAAATTGATGTTGATGCGATTTTAGTTGCCATGACAGAAAAATACAAAAACGAAGATATTACTACGATTGACGGTGTGAAAATTGATTTCGCTACAGAATGGGTTCATTTGAGAAAATCAAACACAGAGCCAATTATTCGTATTTATACTGAAGCTCCTTCTCAGGAGAAAGCAGATGTTTTAGCACTTCGAATTATAGATGAAATAAAAGCGATTGCCGGAATTTAGTTAGAAAAGATTCTAAGAGACTATCCCGAGGCTTCGGGACTAAGTTGCTAAGATTTTGTTTCAAATAAAAAACTCTTTCATTAATTTGAAAGAGTTTTTTTTGGGAACTATTTGGAGAATTGGTTATTAATTTTTGATGATTTTTATTGATTTTTTAACCGAACCATACGTGGCAGTTACAATGTAAACACCTGTCGAAAGTTTATCCCCTATTTTAATGTCTTCATTTGTAAAATGATCATTCGAAGAGTAACAAACAATTCCTTTCATGTCGACTATTTTCAGGCTTAAAGGCTCTGTAGTAAAAGATTTAATATGAAGCGTGGATTGGTTTTTAACAGGATTTGGATAAACTGTAAAAGTATCTTTATCAATTGAAGGATCATTAATACCTAAATTTGCCGCAGTAACATCAATAAAATTGAAATTCATATCATTCGATTTGAATTTAACTTTAAGATAAACTTCTCCTTTTGGCAATGCAACTCCGCTTACAAGTTTATCAGCATAAGTTTGATAACCACCTGTAATTGGGAAAGTTTCATCTGTCTTTACGATTACATTATTAACCAAAATGTCAAATTTTCCAGGAATCGTTGGAGATGCTACTCTGAAGTTTAAATTATAAGTTCCGGCATCAGCAACATTTAATATAAATTCATTCCAGTCTCCGGCTTCGATAAAACAAACATTTTGACCTGTTCCGGAATCTGTTGTATTTTGTAAACCTGTACCTTTTCTTCTATAATGTTTGTTGGCTGTAATTCGGCCGGGAACATTCATTTTTTTTGTAGTGTAGCTTGTATTTATGTATTCAGTACCAATGGGCTTTAAAATACCACTTTGAGGGGCTAATAATTGTCCTTCCTGCATGTCAATCCAATCAGCCGGAACCCTTCCTGTAAACCATGAATATCTGTAAATATCCGGATCATTTTCAAAACTGGTAATGATTTCTTTCATGAAAGTTATTTTCTCAGCTGCAGTCTGAATGACTCTGTTAGCAAATTCAGTTACCCAAACCGGACGATTGTATTTTTTGAGAAGCCCTGTAACACCAATCACCGCACCGGAAGAGTTGTCATAAGTATGAAAAGCAATGTAATCGACTTTGCAGTTTGGGCATAAAAGAAAAAATTGATCATGCCAGGCTACAGGATCGCTAAAACCTCCATAATTATTAGGGCCGTTATAAGCCGGCGACGCACTAACGATTTCCAGATTTTTAGCAGCAGCGATTTTTTCTACATTAGCCCATGCATTTACGGCTTCCTGAGGTGTTAATCTTGCACCGTCATTAAAATTGGGTTCATTAAAAGCTAATAAATATTTAGCACCGGGTTTTATTTTACTTATAAAATTTTGAACATCTGCATCACTTTGTTTTCCCCACGTCATTGGTACATATTCGAGACCAATTGATTCATAATTGGCATTTGTATCATTTTCGGGTAATGTACCCCAGTTATACCACCATGAAATTCCTGGTTTTAGCGCTAATAAGTCAGCAGTAGAGTTATTTACATAAGCAATACCTCTTTTCGGACTTTGAGCAAAAGTGGCTATGGAGATGACCGATATAAAAAATGTAAAAAGTAATTTTTTAAACATGGTAATAATTTTAATGTGGTTTTTGGATAGATTTTAATCAGCTTCAAATGTATACTGTTTATGCAAATTACCATTTACTCAAATTCAGAAAAAATCATTACAAAAACCCATCAAAATCTATTTTAGAGATCTTAAAACATAGTTTTTGAGTTTTACCAGACTTACATAAAATTAAAAGTCCAAAAAGCAATCATTGCTTCTTGGACTTTTAAATATTTTAATCAAAATTATTATTCTACGCGATGTTTCCATCTTTTATGTGTCCATAAATAATATTCAGGAGCTTCGTAGATTTGTTTTTCAACTTCTCTTAAATATTTTTCTGTGATTTCAAAATTATCGTATTCTTTAGGGTTATCGGCGATAGGTACAATTTCTGCCTCATAATAACCTCTTCCTACTTTTTTTACTTTGATGAAAATGACACTTAAATCATATTTTTTAGCAAGCATTTCAGCTCCTGTATGAACCGGAACTTCAATCCCCATAAATTTCATCGAATGAAAAATTCTGTCCAGTTTTGGCGATTGATCGCTGGCCAAACCATAAAGACTTAAGATTCCGTCACGTTGGTTTTGTGCCATTAAAGGAATTGCTTGCTTGGTTTCAACCAATTCGGCATCGTATTTCCCTCTTATTTTACGAACCAGTTTATCAAAATAAGGATTAGCAATTTTTTTGTAAACACCAACACCATTAAAAAGCATTCTTTTATTAAGTGTCAAAAGCCACTCCCAACTCGCATAGTGCGAGGCTACTAAAACAACGCTTTTCCCTTTTCTTTCATATTCATGAAAAAGGTCCATATTGGTTATAGTAAACCTTTTTTCCATTTCTTCAGGCGTAATACTCATCGTTTTTATCATCTCCAGAAACATATCACACATGTGCTGGTAAAATTTCCTTTCAATTTCTTTTCGTTCAGCATCATTTAAATGCGGTAAAGTAAGTGCGAGATTTGCCCGAACTATTTTTCTGCGATACCCAATAACATGATATACCAGAAAATAAACGAAGTCTGAAAACCAATAAAATATTCGGAAAGGAAGTATAGAAATAAGCCAAAGAAAAGGATAGGCTAAAATATAAACGAGAAACTGCATCTAACTTTTTTTTTACAAAGATAAAGTAAAAATGAATAACGTTACATGTTTTGGTGCGTACTCAAGTTGTGTTTGAGAATGACTATATTTACAGCTCACTTTAAATATTTTTTATGAATACCGTTAATACCGTTTTGGTTGGGATTATAGTTGCCAATGCCTTAATTAGTTATAAAGGTTTTAATGATCTTTCTTTTTTCAGAAAATACGAATTTCATGTTGGGAGTATTCGTTCCGGTGAACAAATCAGAATGTTATCATCAGGTTTTTTACACGCTGATATGATGCATTTAATATTTAATATGCTGACACTTTGGTTTTTTGCGCCAGTTGTAATTGAGTGGCTAGGAACAATTTCTTTCGTTCTGATTTATTTTGGAAGTTTGATTTTTGGGAGCCTGCTTACAATGCTATTTCATAAAAATGATTATAGTTATCGTGCAGTAGGAGCTTCGGGAGCCGTGACAGGAATTTTATATTCTGCCATATTATTGCAGCCAGATATGATGTTGGGAATCTTTTTTGTCATTCCGATACCGGCTTATCTTTTTGGAATTTTATATTTATTGTATTCTATATATGGAATGAAAGCTAAAAATGATAATATTGGTCATACAGCACACTTTGGAGGTGCCATAGGAGGTTATTTGATTACTTTGGTAAAAGAACCTTCTTTAATTGTTGATCATAGTTTGATGGTTATTTTATTAGCAATTCCGATTTTGATTCTTTTTGTTATGGCGAAATTGGGGAAATTGTAAGGCTGGCACAACTTTTGAAATGCTCTCATCAATAATTTTAAATATAACAAAAATGAAAAAAGTAGTATTATTTTTAACAATCATGTTTATGACTATGTCTTACGGCCAGGAAACCAAACAAATTCCACAGATCAATGTAAACGGAGAAGGAAAAGTAAAAATAGCTCCTGATCAGGTTTCTATTTCAGCTACAGTTGAAACAAAAGGAAATAATGCTAAAGACGTCAAAAAGCAAAATGACGAAAAAATGGATGCCGTTTTGAAATTCATCAAAAAAATGAATATTCCAACTGCAGATTTCAGAACAAAACAAGTGGCACTTAATCCACAATATGATTACGAGAAAAAGAAAACAAGCTATAATGCAACACAGACAGTTGAAATTTTAGTAAAAGATTTGTCTAAATATGATGAATTGATGGAAGGTTTGGTTCAACAAGGAATTAACCGTTTAGATAACGTTTCTTTTGAATCGTCTAAACTAGCCCAGTATCAATCAGAAGCCCGAAAATTAGCAATTAAAGATGCCAAAGCAAAGGCAGAAGATTATGTTTCTGTTTTAGGACAAAAAGTAGGTAAGGCTTATACCATTTCAGATAATTCACAAATCTATCATCCACAGCCAATGTATGCTGCTATGAGAATGAAAGAATCTGCAGATGCATCACCTTCAAACGAAACTCTTGCCATTGGAGAAATCGAAATTACAGCAAATGTTAGTGTTAGTTTTATTCTGGACTAAACATAAATAAATTTCAATATTTAAAATCCCAAATTCCAATTGTTAAGATGGAATTTGGGATTTTTTACTTGCTGGTTTTTACAATTTTGCAAGCAGGAGGCTGAAACTCACTTTGATTTTATCAGACACTTTTTTACTAACCAGTTTCGGAATTTCGATATCAAAGTCTTCTGGTTTTACATCAAAATTTCCGGTTATTGTAATCTTATCGCCAGATTTTAAAATCTTAGCGTTTGCAATTATTTTTTTAGTTTTTCCATGCAGAGTTAAATCTCCTGAGATCTTAAATGTTTTAGGGGCAGATGAAAGTTTTGATGCATCAAAATCTTCAACTTTTCCTTTAAAGGTTGCTTTAGGAAATTTATCTGATTCGATATAATTTTCATTAAAGTGTTCCTCCATTAATGCAATTTTAAATCGGAACCCTTTCATGAGAGTAAGCACGGCAATTTCTCCTGTAGATGATTCCAAAATAGCAGAAGTATTTTTGTTTTCCGCCGTAATTTCCTCAAAAGACTCAACAGAAGCTTCAAATTTTAAATTCCCGGTTTTTGTTGCAAACTTTTGAGCCGAAACATGTAAAATTCCAACAAACAAAAATAGCAGTACAATTATTTTTTTCATTTTAGTGTTGATTTAATTTTCTAATAATCCATCTGTATTCCATTGCAGAATTGTATTTATTTTATCCTGCGGCATTCTTCCTGCTCTTGGCATTATTCCGGGTGTTCCGTTTTGACGTTGAATTCTATCTAATAAATTAGTATTAGACATGGCATTTTTTACCTGATCATAAGTTACCAACGGTATAAGTGATCCACCTGCAGAATGGCAGCCAATGCAATTTTGATCAATAATAGATTTAACATTTGCATTGTAAGTAACTTTTTCAACTATAACAGTTGGTTCTTGCAGACTTTCATAAGTATTCGATTCACAACCATATAATGACAGAATAAGGCCTGATAAATAAATATATTTTTTCATATTTTATATTTTTAAAAAACTCTATATAAATTAAACCCAAAGAAAAAATCGCCTTTGCCCCAATCCCCGGCAGCACTCGTCAGGTAACCGCTTTCGGTCATTGACTGAGAATTTGTAAAAAGCAATTGAAAAACATGTCCTCCGGTTTCTATGTCAAGTCCAACGGATAATGGGTTATTATAAAAGTCTGGTTTACTGAAATTTTGACCATATTCTAAATTAAGAGAAAGTCTTTTAGTTAACTTTAATCGTCCGCCAGCGCCTAAAGTAAATTGGTTATCATTTTCTATGTCTGGATTGTATAGATTTTTATGGATAAAAGAAGGGGCTAATTCTAAAGATAATTTATCTGAGAATTTTCTTGAAATCAAAATTTGATTAATATAAGTCAATCGATCAGAAAATTCAATTTTCGGGTAATCGTCCTTCTTTAATCCACTATTAAAATCTATCGTACTATAGCCAACAATATCAACAGGAAATTGTTCGCTTTGTCTTATAAGTCTATATTTTGCTGATGCTTCATTTATTTTCAGCAAAGTATGGTGTGATGCACTTACCGAGAGCCAATCTGTTACTCCATAAATTCCACCAATTTTTGTAGTGGCGTCATCAAAACCAAAAAACTCAGAAATTCCACCTTTTACAGAACCAAATCGATGAGATATTACCATGTAAAATTCCTTTTTTGCGGCTAATTTGGTCGATTGTAGGGTTATAATCTGCAAAGCTTTAAATGTGGCAGTTACGCTTTTATCAACTACTTGTGTCGAATCCAAAGTAGAAAGTAGATCGTCTTGAGCATTGCTATAAAGACAGATTAAAAAACTGGCTATTAAGAATATTTTTTTTTTCATATTTAATTTTGTTGAATACTGCATTGATCAAATTTTACTAGTTCGAATAAATCATCATAACCAATGCATCTCCCTTTTATATTGATCGGTTTATTTATCAAAGTCTTTTTTACTTTTCCATTCATTTTGCAAAACACTTTTTTATCTATGACCATCGAAGAATCGGTAACTTCTGAAACTATTCCTTCAATTTCGATTGTTTTATTTAAGTATTTAGAGTCAGTCTGTGATGGATTTACAGCATATTCTTTTTCTAAATTTTCAGCAGTAATAGTTAACATTGATTTTTCACTATCAATATCTCTGGCATCTTTGTATAAAACATTTTGATAGATATAGTAAGGGCCAAAACTTATCACTAATAAAAATATCAGAATCTTGATTCTTGTTTTATTCATGTTGATTTTGCGATTTTTAATTTTGCTGTAGTTTATCAGGATTTTCAGTCTTTATTATTTCAAACTAGCCCAATAGAAATTGGACTAATTTGAAATGCTCTAGTTGCAAATAATCCTATTTATATGGCTAGAGGTATGTCTTTTACTGGTACTGGCCAAATTCCCGGACTTGGGAAACTAATTCCTTTATTTGCACCTCTTACGTTGGCATCTTGTCCAAAATAATACAAAGGCCAGCCATTGTAAACCAATTGAGATTTACCAAATACTGTGATAACACTAAATTTAGATTTGTCAAGTGTAGAAGGAACTACAATTTTATCTGTTTCATATATTGGCCAAACAGCATTGTTAGAAAAGTCGGCTTTTGTGAAATTATTCTTCTTGAAATTGTCATTCTTGAAAGTATAAAGAGTAATCCCTTTCGCATCTGTAAAGTAGGTAGTTGAACCATCTCCAACAGTATAATCTGATTTGTAATTTTTACCATCATGGCCTACAAGCTGGCTTCTTACGATCATAATAGAATAATCGGGTTTTGCAATAAACCAAATACCTCCAAATCCATCTCCGGTTGTTTGACCCGGAGTTTCTATTGTATTGGTGCCTCCATTGCCATATGGATCGCTTCCGGAAACCGGTGCATAATAATACAAAGGCCAGCCTTTATAGGTTAATTGTTTTTTTGAAGATGGTGTGGTAATAGTTCCAAAATCAGATAATGTTAATCCGGTACCTAATTTATCAGCAGTTAAATTGTCTACAAAAAAGGGAGGCCATAATGCTTCACATCCTCCTGTACATGAAGATTGCCCGTTTGCATCTGTTGAGAAAAAATATAAAGACCTTCCTTTTTTATCTGTTAGATAAGATCCTAATGTTGCACTTGTAGAAAGATTAACTTCTGTTTTTAATTCCGGAGTAGTAGGAGGAGCGGGAGTGTCATTACCGCTATCACTACTACAGCTTATAAAAAATGTTGATGCAATAAGGGCAACTAAAGCGAATTTAAGTTGTTTTAATTTCATTGTTTTTTTGATTAGATTAATTATAGAAAATGGGAATAGAATTACTTTACAGAAACAGTAAAGTTTTTTGGGTTGATTATATATCAAGCTGTCATGCTACTTTAATGCGCATTTCGTTCAATAATCTTTATAGTTTATGTTACGAACTGTCATAAAAAAAATGGCCGGGATGATATTGTATCAAATTTTTAAAAAAAGTCATGTTTTATTCTTTTGATAGGATTCAATAGTAAAACAGCTTTAGTGCAGATTACCCTACCAAAAAAATGATGTTTTATAGAAAAAAAATAAAAAATGGAAAAGAATCTTTTACAGACTTTGTAGAAATAGTTTAGAGAGAAACTCTAAAACTCACATTTGGAGTTCTTTGCAGTGCGAATGTTTCAACTTCTTCAATAGAATTTGTTAACGAACTTATTCTATAATATTCGCTGATTTCATTTTTTCTGTTTAGGATATTTAAGATGGATATTCCTAATTTGTATTGAATTCCATTTGCAGTTTCCCATTTATAAGTAGAGGAAATATTCACCTGTGAAAAAATGTGTAAATTGGTATTGTTTGGTTTATTGTAGACCAATACAGGATCTGAAGGATCAATTTGGGTACTGTTGAGAGAGGTTTTTGGTCTGCCTGAAGACCATTTTGTTCCCAACGCAATTTTGAAATTGTTTTTCTCATAAATACCTGCCCATGATACAGTATGCATTAATTGAAAATTGTTAGGAAAACTTGGGTGTTCATAATTAGAAAAATGATAATTATTATGGTTGTAAGTATAACTTAACCAAGTCAAAAATTGATTCATTTTTTTCTGAATCAACATCTCTGTTCCCCAAACTTCATAATCGCCGGTTGTTCGAATAAATTCTAATTGGTTCTGAAAACCTTGACTAGAGGTTGTAATTCCGGTTATTTTTTTATAAAAATTTTCTATATCTAAAAGCCAGTCATTCTTTTTGTAGAATAAATTCAGGGATAATTGCTTACTTTTTTGAATAGGGACCGTGGTATTATTGGAGATAATCCATCGTCTTTTTTCAATGCCAAAATAATCTTTTTGCAAATCAATGATTTGTTGTGAATTTTGACTTTTCAACTCGCCAAGTAGTTCTATATTTAAACTTTTATTGATACCGTAGCTAAACTGCATTCGGGGTTCTACAATATATTTTTTAAATTTTTCAATATAATTAATTCGGGTTCCTGCTTTAAAATAGATTCTGGAAAGTGTGTCATTATATTTTCCTTCCAAAATTAAGGCGTGTGTTCTCAGCACGTCTTTAACTTTACGATAGAAATCCGGATTAGTTACCTGCTCTAAATTAGTAACCCCCATTTCATTATATTGATAGCCATCGTTAAAACTAAATTTGGAGGTAATCGTATGATTATTTTCTAAATTAATTCCATTATTGTTAACGGTATTTTCCTGAATGACGATTTGATTTGCATTGGTCGTTTTTTGGTCTGCCAAAAGTTCATAGGAAGAGTTGTAAACGTTAATTTTAGTGGTATTGAAGTTATTCCAGTTCCTTTTCCATGATAAATTTCCACCATAATTTTGCTGGCGTAAAACATTGTTTTCTGATCTGTTTATGTCATATACAGTCGCACTTTGAAAAACCTCGAGATTATCTTTAATGGTAATTAAATCCAGGACGATTTGGTCTTTACTTCCAATTTTTTGAGCATATTTAAATGTAGCATCGTAGAAATCAAATTTTTTGTCACTTCGATAATTGACATTTTGTTTTTCTGAAAAATCAGTGATTGTAGTGTTTTGAAATACCTTATTAAAGTATTCTTTATACGTAGGTGTTTCTACAAAATCAGTAATCGATTTACGTGCTGAAATTTCGATATAGCTTTTTTTCGAAAGATTGTATTTCGCATAAACATCAGCATTAATCATATTTATTCCTGCACTGAAAGCATTTTTTTCAGCTATTTCAGGAGTAGAAGAAATAGCCACTACACTCGATACACTTTCTCCGAAAAATGCAGAGCTCCCATTTTTATAAATAGAAATGGTATGTGCCAAATTGGGATTGAAAACCGATATTAAACCAAAAAAATGTCCCGTTTGGTACATTCGTATTCCGTTCCATAAAAACAAATTCTGATCGTGCGTACCTCCACGTACATTAATGCTCGATACACTTTCATCAATACTGTTTACGCCGGGTATTTGCTGCATTGTTTGCAAAGCATCGGGTTCTATAAGTCCCGGAAGAATACCAAATTTCTTAGGCTTAATTTCAAATGATCCATCTTTGTTTTTTGAAATTCCTGAAGCCAAAATCGCATTGGTTTTAATTTCCTGAAGTTCTGTAATTTCAGGTTCTAATACTATTCGGAGGCAATCTTTGGAGTCCCGATTATCGACCACAATTCTTTTAGACATGAATCCGATATGACTAATCAAAAATAGAGATGAATCGTCTTGTTTACACTCAAAATAACCGTTTGAATCCGTTGTAATCTGAGTTTTACTAAGTAAAGTAATATTTGCGTTTTCAATAGGTTTTTTATCGATATCAGAAAAAACGTATCCGCAAATCATTTTAGATTCAATATCCTTTTTATATATGTTAATAAACTTGTTTCCTATATTTTCAAAAGATAAATTAGTGTTTTTTGCCAGATAGTGCAGTTTCTGATCTAAAGAAAGTGATCTTTTTGGAGGAGTTAATTGGAGGCCGGCAATATTATCTTCAGTGTAATTAAAACTGACCTGATGCTGTTGTTCAATATCAATTAGGATTTTTTTAAAAGACACAAGCTTTCCTTTGTCCTGAGAAAAAAGATTCAGGACAAGGAAAAATGTAAAAAACAAAAAATGAAATTGTTTGGGGAGCAACATTTATTTTTCGTCAAAAATTATTTTATTTTCTGAGACTTTTTTAGCCTCTAAATGATAGGTTGTACTAATAATTTGCAAGGCTATATCCAGGTTTTTAGCGGGTAATTTTCCTGTAAATAAGGAAATTGTATCTCTTGTATTTAATTCGATCTTAATATTGTATTGTCTTTCAACTTCGTCTAACAGGGTTCTGATATTTTCTTTATAAAAACATATTTGATTTTCCGTCCATTCCGGTTTCAGTGAATGTATTGTCATTTTGGTTTGTTTTCCGTTTTCAAAACTAACGCCTTGCCCGTGAGTCAACAGAATTTGAGTATTGGCATAATTTACCTTCACACGTCCTTCATAACACACTACATCAAACCTGTTTTTTCGGTTTTTAACGTTAAACTGAGTTCCTAATACCGAAACTTTTCCAAGACTGGTTTGCACTTCAAATCGTCTGCCTTTGGCTACCCTGAAATAAGCTTCTCCTTTTAGTTCAAGACGTCTGTTGTTGTCCCAGTTCCATTTTTTATAATTTATTTCAGAACCTGAATTTAATACCACCTGAGAATTATCAGGTAATGAAAAAGTCGTTTTCTCTCCAAAATTTGCTGTTTCGGTTTGAGGTACAAAAAATTTCAGCGCAAAGGTAATTCCAAGTGCCAGAACAAATATGGCTGCAGCTCTAAATACCCATTTTTTGTATAATGGAATCACTTTTGAAGCTACTTTTTTCTGGCTGAGAATATTAGATAACATAGCGTTTTCATCCAAATCACCTACTTCTAAATGATCTGTATAAATTTTTATTTTTTGGTATTTTTCAAAATCGGGGCTTGCTTTAAATTCAGCTAATTCATCTTCTGACAAATCATTATTGAGCCATTTTGCTAGTAAGCGATTTTTTTTCATTGTACTGGTATTATATTATTAAACAGTTGGAACTAAATTTACCCTACTTTTTATAAATCAATTTCTTTACGCAAGCTTAACAAAGCCAAATGAATGCGTTTTTCGACTGCCTTCACGCTAATGTTTAACTCTAAGGCAATTTCGCTGTATTTCTTTCCGTCAATGCGATGCATCAAAAAAGCAATACGTTGTTTTTCATTTAAGCTTTCAATAGCTTTCAAAAGTTTGGATTGAAATTGTTTTTCCTCCAAAAGATATTCGGGATTTTCATTTGTTTTATCTAAACCTGTAAAGTTTTTTTCATATCTCAAAACCACTTTTTGATGTGCAATTTGATTGAGACTGCTATTATTTGCAATCGTATAGATATATGATTTCGCTTTTTCCAGCGGTACAGAAGCACAGTTTTGCCAAAGTTTGACAAATGCTTCCTGTGCGACATCTTCTGCCTGGTCTATATTGCCAAATTTGTAAAAAAGAAAATTCCGAAGCGCTTTTATGTGATTTTTAAAAAAAGACGAAAAGATTATTTCATCACAAGTGTTTGATTGGTTTTTATTTGGCATTGGAGTTTCAATTTATACGGGGTAAAAGTATTTGTTTTTCGTGTAAGTAGGGTAAAAGCAAAGACGATTGTTTTATAGAAGAATAAAATGCTATTAGCTTTTGATAATTTAGTATTGAAGAGGAGGCTGATATCCTTAAATGTTAATTTATTAAAAACCAGTTTCTTTAAAATTTATTATCTTTGTAAAAATATAAATATGTCCCCTTTAAAAAAATATTTATCAATATTAACCTTTTTATTCTTGTTGTCTTGTCAAAGTGATATGGATGAGCAAAAGAACAATGGACAGGGAACGATTACAAGTGTTTCTCTTCTAGCTACTTATATGCAAAGGGTTGCGATGGTTCCAACTGTGCAGGATAATATAATAGACGGGTCGACGTATTGCACTATAAAATTGCCTTATACCGTTACTGTTAATAATACTCAGATTGCAATTAATACTAGTGCCGATTATCAAAAAGTATCAGATAATATTAACGCAAGTGGTTATGATGATGATATTGTAAAAATAGATTTTCCTGTAACCATGGTGTATTATAATTACATTGAAAAAAATATTCCGAATGAAGCTGATTTTGATTCCTTAATCGATTATTGGAATATGTATCCTGATCTTTTATCTAAAATCAACGGCCTAAACATTAATTATCCTATAACGATTAATATTTATAACAGCGCCAATCAAATGGCAAGCTCTGTATCTATCATAAGTGATCAGGTATTTTTCAACTTTATAAAAAATTTGAACAACAGTCAGTATATTTCATTACAATATCCGATTTCTATAGTTAATTACCATAATCAGACAAAATCAATTACAAACAATTCAGATTTTGAAAACGCTATTAAGTATGCTATTGATTATTGCCCTGAAAACAATCTTGTATCACTTGATTTTGAAGCAACAATAACAAATGGTTCCTGGATAATACCTTATTTCTTTGTTGACTCAGAAAAAACTGCCTCGTATAGCGGATATTCATTTGTTTTTAAAAGCGACAAATCAGTAGTTGCTACCAAAGGTATGATCTCAGAAACAGGTCAGTGGGAGTGCAGTATGCTCAATGGCGTGAAGGAATTAAAACTAAATTTCAGTACTGAATTACTTAGTAAATTGAATTATAACTGGAAATTGTTTGAGTTTAATAATTCGCAAATAAGATTACGCGATGTAAATAATAGTACTAATTATCTTTATTTTGAAAAAAAATAAGTTTTAATAACATGCTTATCCCTAATTAAGCATACGTAACATAACATAAAAGAATCGAAAAGATCATATTAACTTCTATTCCTTATTGAAGTTATTTTGATAATAGAATGTGTTTCACATTAAAAACAGACAATAATAATTTCATAAATTTTTATTCCCGTAGTTTCATTGACAGAAATAAAGAAACCCTATTTTTTATTCAAGTAAAACAACAAGGTGCAATTAGACTTAAGCTCCTTTTAAATTGCTTAGGACAAATAATAAAAAAGAAAATTCAGTTTGTACTTAGTACTCGCCCAAAAAAGTTTAAACCTGAAAGATCACCTGATTTTTAAAAGTTTTTTTGGAGTCTACTATATCCTATTTTCAATTTCTCACTTTTTTTATGAATTCAAATAATGTTTTATATAGGTAAGTTGATATTAAACTATATATAATAGTAAGGAATTCATAATAATCCTCATTTTTAAAGGATGGTTTTTGGAGTAATATATTTAAAGTAGGAAAATACTTTAATGCAGGAAGAAAAAATTCAGACTTAAATGTTATGTTATCAGAAAGTTAAGAAAATTTAAAAAAAAATAGATAAAAAACTTTTCGAAAAGCCTTGCAGATCTCGATAAAGGGTGTACTTTTGCACCCGCTTTGAGAGACAAGCGAAACAAAAAGAAACACACGTTCGTAGACATATTGAATTGACAGCCGTTTTGAGAGAGATTTCAAAACAAAAG
>NZ_JCAXEB010000023.1:0-42089 GCF_059758655.1 Flavobacterium sp. GQ95 | reverse complement strand
CTTGTTTATGATGTGTATTTTGGCACTACAAATCCCCCAACAGAAAAAATAGCTACAGATAATGCCATGCCAAGGATACCAGATGTTAGCGTGAAACCCAATACAGCGTATTTTTGGCAGGTTGTAGTGAAAGATAACCACGAAAGCCAGACTAAGGGACAGATATGGAGTTTTAAGACCAATTAAGTTACATCACTGTCTTGCTAACCGGGTTGTTTCTAAAGCAGCAATCAGGAATTTATCGAAGAAAATAGTCAATGCCTTAGGAATTGACTATTTTCTTTTTTGAGAATACTACATTCAATATTTGAGATTTCACTTCAATTTTTCGGATCACCCCTCGGGCACCACGATCATAAGTGTAAATAGTCCATGATCGGGCTCCAAAGCAGGTGTGGTCTGGGATATGATGGTATTACAACTGAGGTGCGGGTTCTGCCAGGGTGACTTTGCATGTGCCTGATAGTGCTAACTGTGCTGCTTATACTTATAGTGTAGAGTTAAGTTGGTAAATTATGTATTAGAAAATTATTGCAGTTTGGTTTGGATAAATATTAGTAGTTCAAACCACAGTCGTTAAAGATAGAATTGGACTACGTGAGCAGCTCTCTAAAAAACTAAACTATTCTGTAGTACTTTTAGAGGGTTTTTTATGTGAAAGTCTTTGTGACAAAGGGTTTGTATTGGTAAATATGTTCGTCTGAAAAGGACTTTCATGGCAGCATTTCGTATTTCTCTGTTTTGAGGCTTTTTTTATTGATGGATTTGTTGTTATCACAACTTTTATATTTTATCTTCCTTTGTCCATTTTCTTTATGCCTACCATCATTAAAATTATTGCGAAAATTTTGGGTAGTGGATCAGTAACTGTGTGAGTTGAAAATCTCTGTTCCAGAAATCTCAGAGTCAGTTTGCTGTAAAAGTCACTTGCCTAAATCAGTACTCTAACTGCTCTTAAATTTTTATCAAGTATTTTATAAAGTAGCCCCGTTGTTTTTAAAAATCTGGGATTCTTCACTTCCTTTGTCTGCATGTACATTGTACTAGTTTAAAAGAGCATTGAGTCAATATTTATGCTCAAATAAAACTTTGTTTAAAACTCCATTGATTGCTTTTTTTGACTCTGTTTTTCCGTAATGTACAGCATGGGCAGGAATTGACTGTAAAAGAATTTGTTCTTTTGTTTTTCTGCCTTCCGCTTTTACAAGCCCAAAAGTTTCTTCAATTTCTTTTCTTGCAGGTTCTGATTTCTAATCTCTAGTAGATGCAGGTCAATCCTTTTTCCGTCTCTCTGAATATTATCTGTAATCAGATGAACGTGCGTATGTCCAGCGTCATAATGTTGATAAACCAAACCAGATAAGTTTATTTTTAAAATCCGATTTTTTCCATGTAAACATTTGCAATTTCATTGAACTTTTCTTTGGAATGGTTTTCCGAACGATCAAAATTCAAAGAAATGTGTACAGCGTTTCGCTTAACGAAAACGTTAAGCTAAACCAGTTTTGCAAAGAGTTTGAGTTTTAAAGTAAAATTAAGCCCGTCGAGTTCGATGGGAAAGTTAGCAGCACTGATACATTCAGCTTTTCCTTCTTTTACTTTTATCTCATTGTAGTTTAAAATGCGCTATATAGAATGACTGGTTTTTATAATTGTAACTATTGCTCTGAAAGTTTTTGAGAATGTATTTTAATCTCCTCCATTTTTTCAAATGTTAAAAAGAAAAAGGAAAAAAGAAAGCAGTTTTAGCATTGGAGAATCTGACAGTTGAAGTGCTATAAGTCCCTAAGGGTATCAAGACAAGAGGAATGAGACTTGTCGTTATGTGCACTTCTCTGGCTATATCCAATTTTCCTTAGCTTGCTTTTATTTCTTTTTTAAATTAGGTTTAGCCTCTGTTGTAGCGTTCGACAACTTTGTGGTATGGGCTAAAGGTTTGTGTGTTAAACCAAAAAGATAGCGTCGGCCAAAGGTCCAAACCTGAAATTTTTCTATGAAGGTTTGATCAAGAATAGTCCATATCTGTGATATGATAATTTTGTACCTATAACTTGCATTGTGTAGAGCGGAATATGTAATTATCAAAGCCATGATGCAAAATTCTCGATTCTCAACACCATTGCCTAAATAGTAAAGGAACATGTAAGAAGCTAGAAATTTTATTCATGTAGTAGTTTGTCTTGTCCATGATTGTCCTCGATGAAGTGGTCCAGGAAATTATCCTGAAATGAAAGATCTTTTATGTGCTTACTATTCAGATTTGAATATCTGATTTCTATAACCTAATTTGGATTGTCAT
This sequence comes from Flavobacterium sp. GQ95, assembly GCF_059758655.1. Taxonomy (NCBI): domain Bacteria; kingdom Pseudomonadati; phylum Bacteroidota; class Flavobacteriia; order Flavobacteriales; family Flavobacteriaceae; genus Flavobacterium; species Flavobacterium sp. GQ95. Next base: position 39,790 of record NZ_JCAXEB010000023.1, on the reverse strand, counting down.
CGACCATAGAGATCGTGGATGTAAATGAGGAAAGAATTACAACGGATAACAACAGGATCGTGAGTGAATAAGATGTTTTTTTTAATTAATTTATTTTTTTAGCTACTCATTATTGGAGAAAAGTGTCAGTGTAAATATTTAAAAATAAATAGGTTAAATAATAATTTTCTTACACGCGTATTCTTGCGTAGCAACTTTTGTTATACTCTATTGTTAGTTTGATTAGTTTTGGGAAATAGGTAATTTACTTTGAATTCGTTTCTACAATTGCGATTCAAGTATCTTGTTTGTTCTTGGTTAAAAGATGCCCGTTGAATGGGCATCTTTTTTATTAAACAGTTTCATTGTGTTAAATAGAGTTACTATGCTAATGATTCTTTCTTTATAATGAATAAATGATAAATATAAAACAAAGAATAAGTATGTTTTCAAAAGGATTATTAGCTTGTATGGCTATAATATAATGATTTAGCTGTGAAAACGATTCGTCATCTAGTTCCCAGGCTCGCGAGTCAGGAGAAAAAAGTTACTCAGGCAAAAGAAAGATTTGATGACTATGAAGGAAAAGTCGAAAATATTGAATTAATGCAAAATTTAAAATACAACTGGAACAAAGCTAAAATCACCAAGTCAGAAGATGAAGCAGAAACTATAATTGTTCCCATTAATGAATTGAAAAAAGATAAGAATGAATTTTGGGACAAAGACTGTACTATTTGAACGAAAAAAAGTTGCTAAATGATTTTGCACATGAAGTTATAGATGATAGCGTAAAATTTGATGGTATAACAGGCAAGTATGTCATTTGTCAAAAAAAACGAAACCACTAGCCGTAATGGATACCAAAAGAGGAGTTTACAGGCTCGGCGCTTCAGCGCAAAAAGCAAACGCCAAAAGCAAGCACCTCAAAGGAAACAACCACCACAAACAAACTAAAAGCAGAAAAAGCTGAAAAAACAAAAGAAACCAAACATCGCTTTTTATCCAAACGCTCAAAACAGAAAATCAGAAAGAAACTAATCTGTTTTGCAAGATGCCACAAAAAACTAAGTTTTGTAACCCTTACGTTTTTAAACAAAGTAACAGACGAGCAGGCGGTAAATATCTTAAGAAAGTTTATCGACAATGTAAAAAAGAGAAGTGTAAACTTTCAGTATTTATGGGTTGCCGAAAGGCAAACAAAAAATGACATGTTTAAGGGAAATATACACTTTCATATGATTACCAACAAATATTGGAAAATAGAAAAGTGGTGGAATTACTGGATTGATTTGCAAAAGAAAAACGGCATTCTTGCAAGAGACAAGAATTATAAACCATCTTCGGCTTTTGATGTTCGGGAACTAAATTCAAATAACATCAGATCAATTGCTTCTTATGTTACCAAATATGTAACAAAGAACAATGATAAATTTAAATGTCAGGTCTGGAATTGTTCCAGACAGGTATCGGAACTCTACACCGATTTTTACACTGATTCGGGTTTTATTGAAGAATTTAAAAAATTAGATGCTATACTTAAAGAATTTGAAGTAAAAGACCATAGTAACCGATTAATGATAAATGTAAAAATGATAAACTTAAATCGTCAGACATTACCATTGTACAAAAGATTAGACGACAAAAACAAAGCACTCAACAACTAAAAAAAACAATTATGAAAAATTATAAATCAAAATCAAGACTATTGCCAAAGCGTAAAACTTTCAAAATCAACCCCCAATAATGAAAATGATATTTTAGAACTTTTTATTGCCAAATTAATTCGCAATGGGTATTCTTTTGATAAAATCATGGAACCGACCCAGTTAATTGAAAACCTACAAGACCGCAAAGCAATGAAAATAAATATAACCAATATCATTTTAGATTTTATCAACCTCAATCCTGAGTATTGTCATATACTAAATACAAACAACAATGCGTGGGAGCTTTTGAAAATTTTGGACTTTGATACCTAATAAGAGAGAAATCAAATAATCTACGAAATAAATCAGTAAGAAATGGATGCAAATAAAATAAAATCATAGTGGAATAAGATCTAACTTATCGAATAATTAGTGATTTTACTACTCATTATAAGTTAAAAGCAACTTCTAAATGATTTAAAATAAATAAGTTATTTAAAAATTTACTTACACGTGTATTGTTGAGCTGTGTTTTTTCTTATGTTTTGTTGTTTTATGGTTAAATTTGAAAAATGTTTAAATAGTAGAATTGAATAAGAAATGGCTTTCAAATTCAGTTTGTGATTTAGTTTTAAAAAGATGCCTTTGAGTGGCATCTTTTTTTATTAGCACAATTCTCTCGTATTTAAATATATCCCTATCTCCTTTAACTAATTAAACTTTTATATAATTATGAAACAAAAATTAAGAAGTATTTCCAACGGATTATTAGCTTGTATAGCACTATTGATGTTTTTATCACAACTAACCATGATTACAGCCATATAAGCCAATAATCCTTTTGAAGTTTACTTATTTTCTTCATTTTCTTCATTTTTTTTATTTTCATTATATTCTTTTATATTGATTTGAAATATTAATACTGCTAGAAGTATCATAAGAGGAATTGCTATAATTAGTCCTATCATTATAAAAATATCTATTTGTGAGTCTGTCATTTTTATTCTATTTTAAGTTGGGGAAATGTGATAATTCAGAATTAGGGCGGTGATTTGTAACAAATAAAATTGTGCCTTTATGAGGTATTTGCATATTTTAAAACATAATGATTGTTTCTTCTGTATGTATAAACAAAAAGATAAAGAGCATGTTCACTAGGACTCCAGTGAACCTAAATGGCTCTTATAAGTGTACGTATCCAAATGACCCTCAGATGTTTTAAGCGTTTTTTCTCTGGTGCTTAAATATGTTTTTTTTCGGATTATTGATAGAAGCATTATTGAATCGTGTATATTTTAAATTTAACGGGATTTTTAAATCCCTCGAATGGCTCCATGTTTAGTTATTGTGTCAGCAATTACGCTGCTATACCGAATTCTTCAAAAGTTGAATTCGTGTTTTTAGTTTCACTTTCATCGCTCGAGCAGCTAATAGTATTAATGCTAGAACTATTAATAAAATTTTCTTTATTTGATTTAAGTTGTTGAAAAAGATTGTTTAAAAAAAAGATGCCCATTGCTGAGCATCTTTTGGCCAAAATCTATCAAAATACTCTGAGTCTGTAACCATATCAGCTCAAAGTAAATTACCTATTTCCAAAGCTAATCAAACTAACAATAGAGTATAACAAAAGTTGTTACGTAAGAATACGCGTGTAAGTGAATTATTATTTAACCTATTTATTTTTAAATATTTACACTGATATTTTTTTCTAATAGTGAGTAGTAAAAAACAATAAATTGATTGAAAAAAACATCTTATTCACTCACGATTCCGGCTGACGGTGTAAACTGGACGCTGGTAAAATCAGGTACCTGGGATAAAACCAAGGCTGTCATAGAGGATCTTTTCTCAGCCACTACCGCCCGTTATATCCGTATTAGAATTCTTTCTGCATATGAAGATACCGTTAGTACTATTGGTGAATTGTATGTCAAACATGCAGGTGAAGATATACTACAGGTTTTAGCAGGGGAATCAGTTTCGTTTGCGGACCTATCTGGTAATATACCGACTTCGTGGTCCTGGAAAATCAGCAAGGATGAGGTTGTAAAATTGACTCCGGACAAACAAAATCGAAATTTTACTTTTACTAAGGCCGGCCTGTACAGTGTTGAGCTTACTGCAACTAATGCCGAAGGCAGCCATACCAAAATAATTAAGGATTCGATACTGGTTACCGCTGTTCCGGCAGCTGATTTTACCGCTTCTTTAATAGCGGTGAAAACGGGAGGAAGTGCAACTTTTACCGATACCTCGACCAATGTCCCGGTTTCCTGGTCCTGGAGTGTCAGCAGGGGTGGTGTGGTATTACAAGTTGGTCAGCTACTTGATGTAGACTTGTCTAAGAAATGTTGTTTTATCAACACACATGTTCAAAAATGACATTCCTCCACCTCTGCTTTTTTTAAAGCTGTCTGGCAATTCTTTAAACATCGCTTCAATTGCTGGTGTCGCCTCTTTTAATCTTTCAGGATGAAAAACCGGCTTTTTCCTTAATACTAAAAGCATTTTATTTAATTCGATCAATAGTCGATCTGTATTTCTGGTTTCGACAGCAACTTCCTGATCGTAACGGCTCTTTTTTCCCACTCCGGAAAACAGGTCTCACAAATTATTTTATTTAAAACACAGATAAAAGTGCCGTTTTGCATTTGTTTAGTGCACGAATCGCACATACTAGGTGAGCCGATTTTTTGCATGTCTTTAAGTTCAAGGTTTACCAACTGAAAACCTTTTTCATGGATTTTTTTTGCTATCATTTTTTTTGTTTTATATTTAAAGTAATTTGCCGTTTACTGATCCTGTCGATAGAGATCATTAATCCGTGACCGTCGAGATAGTGCATCATTAATCTGTATTTTTTGCCTGCTCTGCTCATTTTTATTTGATTTTTTCATTATCAATACACCGTGGATTCCCTGGCGTCCATCTATTAAGTTTTCTTTATGGAGTTCGGAAATATCTTTTCCTAATTCAATCACACAGGCGTTTAAATACCTGATCAATTGCGTTAAATAAATTCCGCAATTGCCGAATTAGAAGCAATAAAAGAAAAGCTTGAAATGAAAAATAAAATTATTGAAGGACTGGAATTTAAAGTTGAGGCATTAGAAGAAAAAATTGCCCGAATAAAAGCAACCAATAATCCAAATTAACAAAAACACATAGCCTATTAAACAAATCTACATGCCCGGGTTTTAAATTTAGCCTCAATTATTAATCAAACCCAAAAACACAAGTATTATGTTACAGAAGTCAAGCATTCAAAAAGTACAGCTTTTCAAGAATGATTCCACTCGTTTGTTGGAACAATCTGTTTTAATTGATATAAAGGAAAGTTGGATTAACGTTACGCATGGAGACAGTGAAATGTCTATGAGCATTAAGAATTGGTATTGATTAGTTGAATTGGCCGAAAACACAAAGCCAGAAAAAACCGAAGTATGAAAACCGTATTAATCCTCGCGGTGTGCTTTGGTACAGCATATGTCGTTTATAAAATAAATGGATACCAAAAAAGGATGAAACAACAACAAGAAATCATTGATAAGCAACAAGAATTAACTAATCAACAGCAAGTTTTTATAAAAACTTAGGAAAAACTGATTGAAGAGATTTTTAAAAAGTAACTAAACATTAAATAGATTAAAAGAGAGATTTTTATCATACAACGGTAAAAATCTCTCTTTTTTGTTTATACAAAATTATAAAGCTTAAAAAGTAAGCTATAAAGCGCGAAGAAAGATCATTTTTATACACAATTAAACCAAAAATATTGATGTAAAACACTGAATTTTAATTGTGTAGCATTATTACAATTACACGTGTATTCTTGCGTAATGTTTTTTGTTCGACTTTATTGTTTCTTTCATAGATTTGAAATGGTTATGATAATAATGGGGTATTTTCAAAATCATTCTTAAAAAGATGCTCAGCAATGGGCATCTTTTTTATTCTAATGAATGGTTTTATGATGGTTTATATTCAGAAACTAAATCACAATTGCAGAGAGCTTTTGGAGGCTCGGCCCTACCTCCTTCTAATAGGACTTTCGTGGCTAAATTTCCACAAAATGGAAAAATGATTATTCAAAAATCACTAAATATATCGGGATTAAATCTTGGTGTAAGGGAAAAAACTTTTGATTGGGGTGCTCAGTTTTGTATAAATGGAGGAGATAGTTCTAATAGTTGGAATATAAATCTGGATATTGGATGCAGCATTCTTGTCCAGCCAAGAATTTTCGAGTAAAAATCATTGGCACTACACGTAAAGGAACTAGCTGGCACGGCAGTAAATTTAATGTTAATCTCGATTAAATTGAAATAAGAAATCTTAGTATATGCTTTTGTTTTTGTTTCTCTTTGTATTTGTACGAGCAAAAACAAGATAAAAGACGTACAATTGAATATGCAAATATGTCATCTATATCTATTACAAGTAATCAAGGCAACCATTTTTCAAAATATGAAAATGACAAAGGAGCAAGTTTTGGAATTGATCTTAATACTATACAAAGTGTAAAGTTTTTTGAAGTCTTTTCTCTTTTTGCCGGTGTAAGTGTATATTGGAACATCAACAAAACTTTTTTATCAATACCATCATATATTATTGATTTTCGTATTTTTTCTAGTAGAAGCAAAGAGAACAGTTTATTTGCCAATATCCAGACAGGTAAAAACATTAAATTATCAGAGTCCTTTCCTGGCAATGGGAGTGCTTCGAAATTAGGAGCAGGTGTGATTGTAAAAAAAGACCCAAGGAAGTGCTTCTTTGTTGATGTTTTCAGAAAAACGAAAGAAATTGAAACACAAGAATTCGAAAAAAATGAGAAATATAATATTACAGGCTTTGATCTTTCAGTAGGATTAATTTTTAATTAAATACAATTACAACGACAATATTTTTTTATATCGTGATGTTAGCTTTTCTCATCACGTAACAACTGCGCAAAATAACGGCGTAGAAAAATCTATATTTATAGGTCAAACAGGAGTCTTAGTTTTTTGGATAAACAATGAATTAGGCTTATCAAATAAAATAAGTTTAAGAAGCGAGTTTGGTATGATTGTCGGGTTTAGAGGCTGTACTGATTGTGAAACTACTTATGCATTAACACCTGAAATAAGCTTAGAGCCCAAGATGGTATTGTAACATTGAAAAAAGAGGCAATAAAGGAAAAACTATTAAAAACAACAGTGCTAATTTTGTCGCTTTAGTTATCCATTATCTCCCTGATTGGTTTGTTATTTCAAATGTTCCAGATGCACAAGTTTCCAATCAAATTACAATCATTCCAAAATGGGGAATAAAAAGAACTATATCAAATAGTAATTTTTACTATGAATTGGTATAGGTCCGAGGTACTATTTTGACTATGGCGACTGGGATACGGCTGTGGACCTGCTAATAAGAATTGGTTATACCTTTTAAAATCTTTACCCGCTCAATAAATTGGGATAGAGAGTTTTTCAAAACAAATCAATTATGACTTATTATGTTGTTTTAATGTCTTTGTGTTGTCTATAGATATGAGTGTCTTGCTGATATTTGCACAATACTTGTAGGATAATAGTAATTTGGAAAATTTGGTTATAACGTCTACTTAATTGTTAGACGTTTTTTTTGTTCAATTCATAAATAATAAAAAGTATTAAATTTTGAAAAGTAGAAAAATGAAGAAAATTTTATTAGCTTTTACAATCGCACTAAGTTTTTTAACTAATGCTCAATCTAAAAAGATACCCTCAAGTGATCAGTGTAAATTATCTTACGAACATGATGATTTTGAGAATATTGATAGTTATTCGACAACTGGGGCTTTGACTAAGGGATATGGAATGAGTTTTAATCTTTATAAAAACATCCACATTAAAAACAATGAATCATCTATTTATTGCATTTTTAATGGAGGAGCTGATGGTTGTGTAATAGAAAAAAAGACACAAGTTCAGTTAATATTAAAAAATGGAGACCAACTAAAATTACTATACAAGGGAGGTATTTATTGTGGCAGAAGTTTCATAGGTGTTACTTTAAGTAAAGAAGATGTGAAAATTTTAATCGATAATCCAATATTAAAAATAAGACTTGATTTTAGCGATAGTCGTGTTGATACAGAAATAACTGAAAAATATGCAACCGATTTTATAGCAAAGTTACAATGCATCAATTCACAAAACTAAATTAAGCATAATGAAGAAAATTTTAGCACTGATAATTGTATCATTAGCATCATGTAAACAATCAAACTCAGAGCCATTTTCTACTACAAGTATCGATGTAGATTCATCTGCCTTAAAAGTAGACTCTATTCCTAAAATTGATAGTACTGCGATAAAGTTATTAAAGCCAAATTTTAATTACAAACTAGATGAATTGACCGGAACCACATGGATAAGCCCAAAAAGTGCTCCGAAATACAGGAATACGGATGGATTATATTGCTATTTTTCAGAGTCAAATATGAGATTTGTTTTGCAATACCATGAGAACAAATGGTTATTTATTAAAAAAGCTATTTTTTTTGTAGATGGAAAAACTTTTAATGTCGCTCCTGATAAAATGGAAAGGGATGTTAATGACTCAGGAATTACGGAATGGTTTGATGTATCTGGTGGAAATTACAGAGAATTACTCCTGGCGCTTAGTAATACACAGACAGCAAAAATAAAACTAATTGGTAATCAATATGTTGATTACAGATTTATTACTACAAAAGAAATAGAATCTATTCAAGAAACAATCCAATACTATAATGCTTTAGGTAGCAACTTTTAATAATTTAAAATAAACCAAAAATGAAGGAAATTTTATCAGCACTAATGTTGTCAATATTTTTAGTTTCTTGCTCACCTTCGTTAAAATATGTGTATGAGCTAAAAAAACCAACTCTCTCGAAAGAGCTGGAATTTAATGAATAAATCAATGCAACGTTTGTTGTGAATCGCTCTGATGTTAATTTGTCGGTAAAAAACTTAACAAATAGGCCGTTAAAAATTATTTAGGATGATTGTTCTTTTGTAAATGACGGAGAGGCACAAAAAAATCATTCATAAAAACACGAAGTTTACGGATAAAGCGAATTCCCAACCACCACAACAATACCGCCAAGTTCTCTTATAAAAGATGTTGTGCAGCCAATTGATGGTATTAAATTAATTGAAACTACATCGTATAATTTTAAAGGTAGACCAACACGAAATTTAGAATGGAGTCAAAAACCATTTTTCTACATTCCAAATAGAGTCACTTCGCACAAAAAAAATATTGAGCAAAACTACAAGCCTTTAATCGGCAAAACTTTAAGTATATACATGCCTATAGAGCATGACAATAAAACAATGGAATATTATGACGAATTTGAATTGGTAGACATTGTTAAAGTGAAAGACAAGAAACAAAAGAGCATTTTTTACTAATTTTTAATTCTAAAAACTTAATTATGACAAAATCAATTACACCAACTGATTCAGAATTTCTGATCCCTATTACTTTAAGTATTGAAATGGATATGAATAACGATCTCTGGAAAACAGAACACGGAATTAAGAGTAAGTTAAATAAAAACAACGAAGAATACAAAGCCCTGAGAGAAACAATCGATAGTTTCAGAAAAAAGGACATAGAAGAAGAAACAGTCGAAGATGAGGAATTTGACTTCGATTTTTAAGCAATAAAAAGCCCCTATAGTCCGAAAGAATTTAACTTAAAACAATATAATGAAAAAACAAGATATAGTTCACGGTTAATTTTAAAACATATAATTTAAATAGAAAAATGAAAAATTCAAAAGACAACATAGACGAAAAAGCAGTTCTTCCAGGAGTCAAATTTACCACGGTTGCAGGTGAAAGGGTTTTAAGTTTTGCAACGGATTCTGAAGTTTATAAAAGACTAAAATTAAATGCTGATTTGAAAGGCATCAACTTTGAAGACTATGTTATTACAACGATGAAAGCTGAACATGAAAAATATATAGAGAAAAATGGCAAGTCCAATTTTTGAAAAATAAAAACACAAATAGACAATGACAGATTCAACAATAGAAGATGCAATAATAACAGTATTAATTATAGCGATTCCAGTACTAGTACTAATAATTATTTCATATTGGATATATTTCATCAATAAGGAGGCATATTGGAAAGGCGGGTCAAATTGATCTGTAATCCTCTTTATTGCGGAAAAATAGTTGTACCTAAATACAAAGACAAAGAGCTTCGTTATGTCAGAGGACAGCATGAGGCTTTAATTTCTGAATCATTATTTTATAAAGTACAAGATGTATTAGATGGCAGATCCAAAACTTATCTGCCAAAAGCAATTACAACTAAGCCCTTTCCGCTAAGAGGTTTTTTCCTTTGTCCAGATTGTGGAAAAATACTCACGGCCAGCATTTCAAAAGGACGTTATAAATACTACCCATATTATCACTGTAGTGCAGGCTGTAGATACAGAATAAATTCAGATACAGCCAGTGATATATTTATAAAGAATTTGAAGCAATATATCCCGATACCTGAAATTAAAAACATATACACAGCTGTTTTGTCGGAATGTTATAAAGAGCAGACATGAGAAGTTTTTGAAGAAAAGATCGAATCATAGCTCAGATTAATGATTATGAAAAGAGAATTTCGCATGCCAGAGATTTGCTCGCTACCCAACAGATTGATGCAGGGGATTACAGAGATATGAAATCAGATTACGGAGATATGGTCAACAGATTGGATCTGAAATTATCAGCAATTGAAACGGATAGCAAAGATATTTGAAGGACTGTTAAAAGCAGGGATAGAAAACCTTCTGAAGCTCAATGAATACTACGATACAGGCAATTGGGCTGATTCAAGAGATTTGATAGGTTCGATTTATCCTGAGAATTTTACGATTTCAGAAAATGAGTTTCGAACCACTAGAATAAACGAAGTTTTGTGGCTGATCTACTATATTAACAGGCAAATTGCCTTAAATAAAAGAGACAAAGAAGAATATTTCTTCTTTGTCCCAAGTAGTTACCTGCCCGAACAAATGTCGAACTTTTTTACTCAAGATTTGGAGCTTTTACTGAGTCTTCCTGTAAACGACAATATTATTTTAAAAGAAACTTTTGTTAAGGTGTGCGGTAAGATTAGTTAAGTACCCAGAATAACAAATTACTTTAATTAATATTGAGTTGGGTTGACCATTTAAATATTAACCTTTTATAGTGCTAAAAGTTTTTTTTTGTTTTTTGGTAATTTTTTTATCAATTTTTGTAATAGACTTGTTTTAAAAAGCATTATGAATAATAAAAAAAATTAAAATAAATATATTGGGTTTTTAATATTAGATAAGAAGTTTTTAAGATTGATAAAATAATTTATGCTGTTTTGACAATTAAAGAACAAAGAATTCATGTTTTTTAAAATTTCTCTTAATTAAAGTTCCTAAATAATAAAATTCCAAAATAAATGTTTGATAAAGACACTCAAATTGCGTCTTTTAATCAGGTAAAGAATTATAAGTAAATAAACTAGAAATAAATTAAGTACACATGTATATCTATGTAGTAAACTTTTTTTAGATATAAAAATATAAAGTGACTTTTGCTAGAATTTATATACTGTACGGTTGAAATTATAATTTTGAAATAGTTATCATAAGAAATATTACAAGGGAAGTCCTCTGTAATTGATTTTGGAGCTTTTTTTTAATGTTGTGATAACCTTGAATGAGTAAAATGATTATAGTCAATAATTTAAAGATCCGTTAAAGAGATCTAGGCTTACTATTATCAAACAAGCTAAAGTGAGTGAAATTAAACGAACTTTTATTATTGGTAAAGAATAGCTTTATTTTAAAATTTATTGCGCTAATTATTCAGGAGGATTATATTTTAACACAATTATTTTACTACTGTTTTTAGGAACTCATTAAACTAATCTACTCAGTGCTCTTAATAATTTACAAAAGTATTATTTATGAAACTTCGAAAACTTTTCACGTTATTAATTACATATCCTGCATTGTTATTTTCACAAAATCCAAATCATAAAATTATTTTTTTAGATTCAACGTGGGCAGAAAGAAAAACAGAAGATTACAAGTATATTAGAATTATTGAAAACTACTATTTAAAGCAAAAAACTTATATTGTTAAGGATTATTATAAGTCAGAAGTATTGCAAATGATCGGTTCCACTTTGGATAAGGATAATATAAAGGAAGAAGGACAATTTATCTATTACTACGAAAACGGAAACAAACAACTCACTGTTAGTTATTCGAATGGAATAAAAATTAGAAAACAATTTAATTGGTATGAAAATGGAAATGCAAAATCTGAACTGGAATATTTTAAAAATGAAAAAGGATTACCAAATTATAAAATTATTAATTATTGGAATTTTCAAAATGAGCAAAAGGTAAAAGTAGGAAATGGTGATTACGAATATGAAGATAAGGGATATCAGGAAGGAGGAAAAGTAAAAGACGGATTCAAAGAAGGTACCTGGAAAGGAAAAGGTTTTAGATATACTTTTATTGAAAATTATAAGGAAGGTAAATTAATTTCCGGAGTCAGTCTTGATGATTTAAATGTTGAGCATTCCTATACTATTATAAAACAAAATCCTTCACCCATAAAAGGCATGAATTCCTTTTATAAATATGTTTCAAATACAATTTCCAGGAATATGCCAATAGATATGAGAAACAAACTTTCAGGTAAAATTACTATTTCTTTTACAGTAGATACAGAAGGAAAATTAGTTTATTTACCACCAGTACAAGAGTTTGGTTTTGGAATTGATGTAGTTATAATTAACATGATAGAAAATGCAAAAAGATGGAATCCGGGATTTGAACGAGGGATTCCAGCAGAGGCTATTTTTTCATTACCTATAACAATAAGAACTGATAATACAATTGTTGAATTTTCTGATTTAATCAGATGATCACCAGAATAGTGTAAAACATTTAATATTACAATGCAAAAATAAGAACTAAAGCCATCGTTCTACGGTTTTCCACTTAGAAATAAGATGTGTTTTTATTATTTATCAAATTGCATTTTTGCTTTTACTGTCAGTGGTATTGAGATAATTAAATAAATGAAAATTAAAAAAAAACATTAAATGGAAAATATAATAAGTGGAACGACCGGATTAATTCATCTAATTGTTTCGATAATAGCAAGGTGCAAGTTGATCAACAATAATCTAAGAAACATGAAATCATATTTGTCAATTATTACTTTTTTTTTGATAACAGTTCAGACTTTTGCACAAATCAAAAGACCTGTGGAGCTAGACAAGAATGAAAAATATTGTGATAGTTCCCAACGAAAAGGCGGTTTCTTTAGCGTCAGTCTATGGGTTCCAGATGAATCATCAAAACCTGTAACAGAAAAAGACGAAGTCGTTCGTATTTATTTTGCAGAAAATTTTTATATCGAAGGTGTTAATGGAAATAAATATGCTAAAGGTTATCTAGAAAATAGCGCTCTAGAGGATATTGAAATATCGCGAATAGATTCGACTATTGATTTTGTACAAACATATTTCTTCATAAATGGAAAGTGGATTGCTGCTCAAAAAAATGGAAGGTCAGATTGTGGAAGTAGTTATTTCAAAGAAACCCTGAAATCGAAGAATAAAATCGAATTTCAATTATCGATAAGTGATTTAGTTTATGGTGATATTAAAGTGCCTTTCAAAATTAGCGTGATTGTAAATGGGGCAAAAATTGAATCAAATGTTATTGATGTAGATCTTTACGAAGCTCAAATTAAAAATTTACTTAAATCATCATAACCTACACCAAACTGCTACTACAACGGATTTGGTTAATTAGCTTAATGGGATGTTGGTTTTGTATTTGGGATTATTTGGTAAAACCGAAAATAGGGCTTAATTTGGTCATATACCTTTAAAAATTAGTCAATAATAAAACCCTCCTTTTAATCGCACATATTACATTCAAATACTAGCCTAAGCTTTTCACACAGGGCAAGTTAAAAACAACCTATTTACACGTGTAGATTTGCGTAGTGTTTTATTTTTAAACTAATAATTCTTGGCTTATTTTTGCTCCGGCTTTTGAAATATACGTTTGCACGGCGTCTTGGATTTATTCATTACGAGACATTTTAAATTTTTGTTATTTTTGTTAAGACGTCCATTTTGGACGTCTTTTTTGCATCTATATGGTAAATTAGCTATATAAAGGTGTTGATTTTACAGGCTTTTTGTGGTTTGGTAAAAACTTCGCTATTTTTGATTGATAAACCCTTATTTTGTCGAGTTTATTAGTTCGAATCCTTTAAAGATATTTTAAGATTTTTAAATTATTTTTGATTGTTAGTTGCTTTATTAATTTTAATTGCAATTCTTCGAAATATTCTTTATGAATAAATGCAGTAGTGAAAAAATCATCAATTTGACCAAAACGAAACAGAATGTCATTTAAGGCCCTACTTATTATTATAATTAATTTCAATGCTAATTCGAAATTCTGAGCAGAAATACATTTATAGCTCCATACCAAAATTAAGAACACATACACATTAGATTTTCATTTTTAGAGACATTTTTATAGATTTACTAGGAATTATAGATGCCGGTAGATGAGGCTGGTGATCATTGTAGAACAAATCGAACAGAAATAAACACACGTAAATTATGATAACTGAAAACTTACTTTATACGGATCTGAAGGTTATAAAAGAATTGATATATGACAAATGTGGTTTTAACTTGACAAATTTGATACTAAATAGAGAGAGTGTTGAATATGGAGCTTGCTCATTTAAGCTTAATGGCCTAATAGTTGAACATAGAATTTCGAAAATTACACCGACAAAAACAGGACAGTTTGTAACCATTTGGAAACGAAGAAATGGAATTACAGAGCCTTTTAATATTTCAGACAGTATTGATTTTGTAGTAATAACATCAAAGAACAGTGAGCATATAGGCCAGTTTATTTTTCCGATATCAGTTTTAGCCGACAAAGGAATTATTTCAACAAGCGGGAAAGATGGAAAAAGAGGAATTAGAGTTTATTCGCCATGAGATACTGTGACAAATAAACAAGCAGAAAAAACTAAAAATTGGCAGACAAAATATTTTGTCACAATTAAAAATGGCCAATCTATAGACCTTGACTTGGCCAGTCAAATTATTAACACCATAAGCAAAAGAGATAACGGAGAAAATAATGAATCGCTAATATAAGATAATTCAGAAGAAAGGGACAGCAATGATATAATAAAAAAAAATAAAGAATTCAAAATTTGTAGCATTTTCCCAATCCAATTTTTACGGGCAAATTAGAAATTCCACCAATTGACTCTTCAATTAAATACTTGATGAAAATTTTCACTACAGACGGAAAATTCATCGAGCAAAAAAATATTGATTATAGTTCGAAGGGCTCAGATCGGCCTTACTCCCACCCCATTCCAATTTAAAGTGTGTATCTTGTCCTGTTTGAATTTTCTCTTTTTTTCATCATCTTTCATTTTCAAACTCTTTTCTTTCTAGTGTCTCCACCACCGAGTTCCGAAGCGATAGGTGGCAAGATAGGCGACGGTGGTTCTGTTCCTTCCGTAACTATAACTGAGCCTTATAGAAAAATGATCCAGAGATCAAAGGTTTTTTAAGGGCTCTTCTTTCCCGACTGGAGAATACCGTTTTCTCCTAACTTATTGTAGCTGTATGAACTGGCCAAAGGAATTGCAGAGCTTAGTGGGGAGAGAGAATTCTTTCGGATTAATACTGAATAATAAATCAATAACATGTTACTTTTCAAGTATTTTCTATTTTTTACTACTCATTTTTAGATAAAAGTAATACGCTAAATAGTTTAGGACAAACAAGTTGTGTTAAAAATTGCTTACACGCGTACTCTTGCGTAGTGTTTTTTTCTATATAATATTATTTGTTTTCTAGTTTTAATATTGAGATTACAAATATAATTCCATAAATCATTTGATGTTTATATCTACTATTTAAACTTTGTTAATCTATAAATAGTTATATAATTTGAAAAGAAAAATAATCAAGTGACTAAGGTTAAAAAAATGTACTAACATTTTTTTTTGCCTGTACGTAATGATATAGAACTGAACCAATACTTTTTAAAGGCATTAATGCCATAAAATATAATAAATATCAAAGGTGGCTTTTTTAGCTATTCGAATGAGTATGAAAACCAGTAAAGACAGGAAATCACATTATTATATTTAAGAAAGAACATAAGCCAATTTTAGATACATTAGAATTTTACAATGAATAAAGAGCAAATTTAATATTTTTGGATGTAGATTGTAAGGGTATAATTGAAATGCTGAGTATATCACATAAAACAATAAGATCATTGTTTTATGTGATATACCAAATAGAAGTTCTCTATTTATTGTCACTATTTTGGGTAATCTTAATGATTTATTGTTTGTTCCGTTAAAAATATTTTTCAGCTTTGGTAAGAGTTAATAAAACGTAAAATAAGATATACAGATTATAAAAACCAATAATACAAAAATTAAATAAAAATACATGAATTTTGAAGAATTAGAAAAAGTTAGCGCAAAAATAGTAAGGGCCTGGTCATCGGGTGAAACAAGTTTAGATTTGTCTTTCTCAAAGATGACTTCGGAGGATTTAGAAGTATTGATGCCTGAAATATTGATGATACCTAATCTTACTGAATTGAATGTGTTTATGAATTATGGTATTAAGAAATTGCCAGACTCCTTATGTCAACTCTCGAGCCTTACCAGACTGATTGTAGGAGATACCGACATTACTGATTTACCTGAAGATCTGTACCTGTTGTCAAATCTTACTGAATTATATGCATTTGGAACTAAAATTCGGGAGCTGCCTGATTCTATAGGTTGGCCACCTAATCTTGAGGTTCTTGACCTAACGGGAAGTAGAGTTGAGCGTTTACCTAACCACTTGAGCGGGCTATTGAATCTTACCAGTTTGGAAGTAGCAAATAATAGAATCACAGAGGTGCCTGAAACATTACTTAATTTGCCACGTATTCAAAACTTGGAATTTCAGAGTAATCCTCTTTCAACGGAAGCAATTAGCCTTTTGAACCATATTGGACAGCGAGAAGGTGTAACTGTTCGAACTAATTTGGCAGCCCTTGATAGGGTTCAATCCTATGAAGATGTATTGACGGTGTTTTATCCAGATTATCAGGAGCGAACGCTGATGATAGGTAGGTTGGAAGCTTGTGACCTTGATCCTGCAACCATTACTTATGGGGGAGATGATCAAGAGGTGACATCTGCCCAAGATGTGATGAAAAAGTTTTTGGGTAAAGTTCTTGTTGATAGCGAATTTGAGCGAAATTCGTATGGCGCTACGGCTAAAATGCTGTTTGAGAAAATACTAGACCTATATGCTTCCGGGGAGAAAGCAAAGATTGAGGAAGCAAATACTATCGTGCTAGAAATGGCTATTTCTATGGGAGACTGTGGTACTCCAGTTAAATCTTATCTGGAACAAAAGTATGTAGGAGAGATAAGAAAGGAAGGTAACAGGTTATCGAATCATGATGAGTTCATGATAGAAAGACTTGCCGTTCTAGAGAAAGCAGGTAGTTTACCCGGTCTGAAATCGAGTGATAGAATTGAAGAGGTGAATGCACTTGTTAATTTAGTTTTTTCCAAAGAAAAAGTAGATCAGGCGCATATAGCAATGAACAGGGTTTCTCCCAATGTAGTGTTTGTTGGGGGGATAGAGAGAGATCTGCTTCCTATATCGAGTTATCCAGTGATTTGTTTTAGTTTGATAAAAGATAATCCTGAATTAATTGAGCAATTTGCTACTTTGATTTGTGAAACTAAGGATAATAAGCTGGTACAGACAGCTGATGGTGAGTATATAGTGGATGAGGAAAAGATAAAAAAGCTAAAAGAGAATTACTTAGGTACAGGCGATGAGTTAGTACGGAATCAACATACCTCCAAATATGAGGAAGAGATGAAAGAGTTTATGAAAACAGAAAATATGAATGATTTAGTATACTCTGAGTATTTAACCGAAGCCAACGAACGTGATCTGGGAGATCTATCTAAGCAGCAAAAAGAACTTAAGAGGTTGCTTGGCGAAAAAACCGGGAAAGAAAACATAGCGCAAGAATACAAAAGATATGTGTCCGAAATGAAATCGGCCCTTATAGACTTTAGAAAAGACATGATTCAAAAAGACCCTATGAGTCAGTTCGCAATCCCAACAATTACCAGGAAAAGGCCTCGGTCGGAGAGTCCTGACCGAGATCATACAGAAGGGCAGGGAGAGTCAAAAGTGCGACATGTTTCTCAGCGAAGAGTCTAAGCCATTACAGCCGAAAGAACTAGCTGTTTTTAATAAAATTGTCTTGATTTTTTAGAGTGAAAGGATTGGAGGAGTAACAAGTTTGAAATAATAGATGGGAAATTAAAAATCATTGTTGAACCCAGATCCGCATTAGAAGCCTACTGCATTTGAATTCATTTGTTTTTATTATTTTTTAATTGTTCAAATGTAATTTTCGATGCCTTCTTTAAAATCAAGCAGTTATTCCCATTTTTTAAGTCAAAATACAAAAGTATTCCTCATTTAAAAATAGTCCGTGAGTACTTGTTTTTATGGAATAACCCGTTAAGTTCAATTAAATTATTTGTGTTTTAATATTATTTATAGGGATTTTTGCTAAACTCTTGTTTTAAAACCTTGAAAAGATTTGGCATAATTTCTTCTAACCATAAATGAATCACACAATTGATAGAATAATGTTTCTATTCTTTTGCTTTATTTTCTAAATGTGTAGGGCTGTTTTTATATCCAATTTGATTGATTCTCATTAGAGTTTCTAATTATATATTGCTGTTTCAAACAAATCTAATTGTTTGTTGAAGACAAACAACCTTTCGTAAGCAGAATACAATCACACATTTTATGTTTTAAATCTTTTAATAAATGTAAATAATGAACACTTGCTTTTGTAATGTCTATTGATTGAAATAAAACAGAAACAGTACAAATTTCATGAAGTTTGTAACCATAGAACCAAGAGTTTTACTATGCACAAAAAACTTTTGTCTGGGGCAGTCTGAAAATAATCCTTGCAGATTTTTACCATATTATGACGAGCCATTTTACAAATCTCAAATGGCATACTATCAACTATAAAATAATTCTCAAATTCTGTGAACTTTGAATATAAATGTTACCTGATTTCTTCTGCAAAATGGAACAATTTTTTCCTTCTCTTATTATACTGACTTCCTTCAATTAAATTAGAAATTTGTTCATTTTGTAACAGATTAAAAAATGAATTTTCACTGTCAATAGACATAAATTCCGATGTTAAACCTAAAGCAACTACGTCTAATCAGACATTTTAAGCTTTCTCCAAGCTCGAATTTCTGTATTTAAAGCAACATTAAAAGAACTTATAACTTCCAAAATTTAAAATAATTATTTTGAGTTATTAATGTAAATTCTTCCATAATCCGTTTTACAGCTACTGAATTACAGAATTAAAATTAATAACTCAATAAAAATATATAACCATTTACAGTAAACTACTTTATCTGTGTAGAATTAGTTTTACTAATTAAACACACATAGTTCTACATATAAAACATTTTAGATAATTGATCTTTGTATTATTAATTTAATTCAAATAATATGTTACATATTTTTTTAGCACAATCAATTGATGCTCAATTAATTACTTGGGGAGGAGCAATTAGAAAAATTTTAAACATTGTTACTGCAATTTTCGCAATAGTTGGTGGTTTTTTAGTGTTTTTCCAGTACATGCAAGGAAATGATCAAGCACAAAAGAATTTTATAAAATTTATAATAGGTTTAGCTATTGTAGGTTTAGTGAATGTTATTGTTACATTTTTTCTTCCAGACGCGGATGTTTTTTAGAAACAAGGAATTTAACAAGGGAGCACCTAAAGGGGCTCCGAAGTCAGGATAAAAAAAACAAAGTTTAAAACACATTTTATTAAATGATTAGTCGTTACTGGTAACAATGAATAAAAAAGCCAATAGACTTATCATCGTTGCTTTAGAAACAACCGGGTATTAGTAACGGATAGTCTCAAATTATTTATTTAAAAAAAATGGGAGTACTCAGAATTTATGATTTCGATGGCGTAATAGCTCGTGGACATCACCACAATGTAATTAGCAAAGAATTAAAACGAGTAGACGGAGTAAAAAAAGGATTCGTAAATGGAGTTGGTGATTTTCCAGATGGTACTGATAACTTTGAACAGGCCCTTGCTTTACTTACAGAGAATCCTCTTGGGCCAGAAGCAAGAAAGTGGGTGAGAGCTCTCCTTAAACAGAAGCACGTTAGGCTTTTCGAATCTCCAGAATTTGTACAAGCACTTGTTAATACAGATAATGCGGGTGGAAGCACCATTATTCTTTCTTCATCTGGATATGAAGGAGTAATTAATGATATGATAGAGATAGAAGGTTTGCAAAATCTTCTTCCACCAAGTCATGTATTTACTGTAGACTATAGGGAAACATCTCTTATTCCTGAATTAAAGAGAGATAAGGCTAAAATGTTGGCTGAAGAATTAGGATACACAAGTATCGTGTTTTTGGATGATAAAATAGAAAATGTTAATGGAGTTGCAGAATTAGATGGAGCTGACTCGATAAATGGACCGTTATCTGCCACAGCTATACCTGTAAATCCAAAGCTAGGTGTAGGAGACGCCGAAGTGGTTAAAAAAGCTAACAGGGCAGAACTAGAATACAACAAAAAAGCACAGGTTGTAACTGAAGAACCAATTTATGTGAATAATGAGGAGGCTCTAGCTGCGGATGAGGCTGAGAGAGCTGCGGCTGATTTTGATGCAGATCTAATTTATTCGGATAGACATGAGGTTAGATCTAAGGATAGAACTGCGACTGGAGATAAGTTAGAACCAGTTTATTCGAATGACGCAGCAGCTTTAGCAGCAGCTGAGGCAGAACATGTTTATTTGCCTATCCAAAAGTCTGAGAAACAAGCCTTTCGCTCGACGACTGAACAGCTTAATTTCCTTGTGGATACTGCAAAGAAAGCGGGTAAGAAGGGGGATCTGAAGGCTGCGGAGGCTGCCCTTGCTAAACATATGAAGAGCTTGGAGCAACCAGCGCAGGCTGATAGTGTGCCTAAGAAGGTTGCGGCTAAGTCAAACCTTATTACGAAGCTTACAAAGGGTCTTTTTTCTACTAAAAATACTTCAAAAGAGACCCCGAAACAAAGCGAGGTTGTGCAACAACAATCAGCTGCATTACGAGTGGAAAGAATGGCTACAATTAAGAGGATTAAAAGTCAGGAAGTATCAGTACGAATGACTGCTCAAGATCTTTTTGCACAAGTGGAGCCAGATTCTCCTACTATGGAGTTGGGTTCGCCTACTCTTCAAAGTAATGAAGGTGATGTTGCTCGATTAGATCATAATAAACCAATTTTTTTGGCAGAGTTGAAGACAGCTTTGTCTAATCTTCCAAATGATGGACATGCACCTGTTCAACCAGATATAACTGCACTCAAAGTACCTTCTGTTGAATTAAGAAGAAGGCCTTCTTTACCTAAGGATACACAGAATTCGAACGGTACAGGACAGGAAACGCTTGAAAAACATGAAGTTAGATCTAAGCCAGCTGGCTTAAAAAGGTAAATATTTGATTAAAGTTAACAACGTTAGTGACATTGAGTTTATTAAATAGACCTATAAATTTTGGGTGCAAAATGTAATGAATTAAAGTTGTGAAACTTTTACCATTTAACCGAAAGATTAGTATGTTCTACACTTAGAATTTATAAATATCGATTGAGGTATTAATTCATATACTGGATTAAATGTATTTATATTGGAAAATAAAATTAGGTTTTACATAAATATTTACTACTGTTAAATATTGATTTCTTTTCCTGCTGTTAAAAGATATGAGCAAATTGTAAAATAACAAAGGATAAAAAATAAAGTAATTACATGGCAGGCAGGAGAAATTATTTATGGTTTTTAAAATTTTAAAAGATATAGATACTGATAGGGCAAAAACGGGAAAATTAAAATGATTAAGATTTTAAAAAATAATATTTGTATTTTAACATTATTTTTTTGTTTAAATGCAATGGGGCAAAAAAATAATGAATATTATAAAAAAGCTATTGATTATGCTTCAAATAAAAATATAGAAGAAGCTTTGAGCAGTATCAACAAGGCTATCAATTTTGAAGGAACTAAAGCTCCTCCACTGTTTTATTTTCATAAATACGAATACCTTATAAAACTAAATAAATTTGAACTGGCAATTCAAACATTAAATGATGCCCTTTATATTTTGCCAAATTCGGTACTATTGCTTAATGCTAGAGCGGAATTTTTTTTCGCTCTTAAAATGTATAAAAAAGCAGTTTTGGACTATCAAAAAATTGTTACACTGGTAAAAGATAAGGAATTAATGATCTATAATGTAAAATTGGCAAGCACTAAGTTTTTAATTAGAGATTTTGAAGGTGTTGCTATTATTTTACAATTGATTTTTAGAGAAGACCCGTCAAATATTGATGCTTTAAATTTGTTAGCCTCTTTGTATATAGAGCATTCAGATTACACAAAAGCTGAACAGCTTTTAAATAAAATTGTCAATGAACATCCCTCACAGGTTTTTTTAATTATAAATCTTGGATTTGTATATCAAAAAAAACAACAACACCAAGACGCTATTTCTTGCTTTAACAGAGCTTTGGTATTAAATCCTGACAATCCGATTGCACTTTCTAACAGAGCTTATAGTAAATTGAGCATATCAAATATTGATGGAGCTATTTCAGATATTAACAAATCGATAGATTTGTTACAGTCCAACTCTTATGCATACATGATTAGGGGGAAAATTTATTTAAGTATAAATAAAGCCAAGGAAGCATGTGTTAATTTTGCTATAGCTAAGGAACTGAGTTTTTCCGAACAATATGGATCAGAAGTGAATGAATTGATAAAAAAGAATTGCCAGTAAGTAACTCTAAATAATAAATATGTTTTTTGAGTTGTGTTAAAATATTATTTCCTACGAAATTTTCATGTTCCCTTTTTAAAGAAATTACAAGGCTAAGAAGAATAAAAAAGCATTATTTAGATTGCTTAAAAAATACTTTCTAATTTAATAAATATATAAAATACGCAAGCTTATGCCAAAATTTACATTTATATCAGATAACGATACTATGACGCGATTTTTAGAGACTAGAGAAGGCAGAGTTCAAGTAAATACAAATCAAGATAGTGATGAAATAGTAAAAGTTTTTGAAAGCCTCTCTAAATGCGAAGAATTCGTTATGAATGAGGGTATTACTGTAGATACTATAGAAGTTATTTATTTTCCTAAAAACCCTAAAAATCATGGTGAAGTAATAAAAGCGCTTGATAAAATGAGTGGATCTATGGTTAATTCGAAAAAAAGAATTATTACTATTATTCATGATCTTGAAATAAAAGATTATCCTTCGGGACTTAAGAGGTATAGGGAAATTTTCATTGATGATGAGGGTTGGGGAATGGAAAAGCTTATTAAGACTTTTAGCGACCATTTTCCCGATTTTAAGATTCCGGACTCATCAAATAAAATTACTTCGCCTTCAGCTAATAATGTTGATGCTCTTACTAAACCATTAAATAAAATGGCAGCGAGCCCGGTGGAAAAATTCACATTCACATTTATCTCCGATAAAGAAACTATGAGGCAATTTTCAGAAGCAAGAAAAGGTATGGCCTTTGGAAGGGGGATTCATAGGGATACGCAAAAAATAATTGAATTTTTATCTAAAAATGATGGGTTTGTTGAACATGAGCATAGCGATCGAAACACTTTAAGAGTTGTTTGTTTTCCTGAAAATCCTGAAAATCATCATGAAGTAATAACAGAGTTTAGTAAAATGGCTGGAGTTAGGGCTAATCCAAAATTAGGGATTTTTCCTATTACATATGTCGATAAAAGAGGAATTGCAAATTATCCTTTGGAACTTAACATCTATACTGGAGTTCGCCTTGGCGATGATAGTAGTGATTGGGGAGTGGAAAGAGTTATTAAGTCTTTTAGTCGTCATTTTCCCGATTCTAAGATTCCAGACTCCTTAAATAAAATTACGTCCCCTTCAGCTAGTAATGTTGACGCTCTTTTTAAACCATTAAATAAATTGACGACTAAAGCTACGGTTCCAGTTAGTAAACAAAATGACAGCAAAAAAGAAGGAGTTATATCTTCTTTAAAGAGGCATTTTTTCAAGTAAGCGTTTATAGTGATGTTATTTCTTTTTGATAAAGAGAGGGATATTTTGTTTTATGAAAATACAATCTTTCAGGAAGATGTAGTGATTGAGTAGCAAAAGTAATTGCCATATCAAATTTATCCCAACCATACAAGAACAGAGAAAATAAACCAATTAATCATTATACTTAAGATGGCTTTCAAATCTTGATTAACATAATCAACCTCATGACAGCTCAGGTACAGTTAAAAAACGCTTAAGAAAAAAGGAAAGTAAATCAATTTCAATATGACATTTCTAATATATTCCAAATATTTGAATAACAAAATAAATCCAACAATGAGTATTATCTTTAGGAATAAGTTAGTTGGTTGACGGAAAATTCTTTTTTTAGATAGAAACTAATTAAAAGACAAACCTTTTTCTAGTAAAATGATATCGTGCCTTCGAATTAGTTTTACATACATGAATGAAAAATTCTACACATAAAATCTTTTATATATCTAACCTTTGCATTAAATAATTTAATAAAAGACCATTTATGTTATTTAATTTATTTCAAATTAGTAGCAATTTAACTTAATAACAACTTCTCAAATTTTACAAAAGATATCAATGAAAAACCTATTAAAAATAGATAGTTTATTAAAATTTTCAAAAACAATAACAATTATTTCATTAGTTGTCACATTTTTATCTGTTTTTGCTAGCTTGGCTTATTCTTTTTATTTGAATAAAACCTTAATAAAAGAAAAAGTTTATTTATTAGATGGAGCAAATGGAGAGGTCTATACAGCTAAGATAATCAAAGATGAATTAACATATCGTGAGCCTGAAATTTATAATCATTTAATGACTTTTCATAAATATTTTTTTGATCTTGATCAGTATAACTATCAAAAAAATATAGAAAAAGCATTAGATCTTATAGATAATAGTGGTAAAAATTATTATCAAACTTTAGTAAATGAAGGATGGTACAATTCATTAAAACTGAATAATTTGGTTCAAAAAATAGAAATAGATTCTATTAATACAAACTCAATGGTATATCCTTATGCTGCTACAGTTTATGGGAAGACAGTAGTATATAGATATGGAGAAGAAAACAACGAAAAGGATAAACAAGAGAAAAAGATACAGATTCGTTGTAATCTTTTCGATGTTGCTAGAACCAGGGAGAACCCACATGGATTGATAATCTCTAATTACAATATTGTATATCATGGAAAAGAATAAGAAAATAATAGTAATTGCTGCATTTATGTTTTGCTTTTCTATTTTGGTGGGGTTTATTTATATGACTTTTTTTAAGGAAACGAAAGAAGATCAAAAATCGAAGTTTGAATTCGAAGTTCCTAAATTTTCAAGTAAAAAAGAAGCGCCTACTTCAAAATTTGATTATTATAACAATCAAATTGATCAAGAAAACATTAAAAAAGCATTTTTATTGGCAAAAGAAGATTCTATTAGGGAGACTTTGCAGGCTACTGAAGAAGAAAGTTTTTATAGTAAAGAAGACTTCCAGGAAGATTTGCGAGATTCACATAAAAACGATTATCAAAATGATCTTTCAGGAAATAACAATAAGGTTCAGAACCAAGAAAATTTAAGTAGATTATTAAATGTTATGGAAACAAATTCTAAATATTTAAATAATATAGGAAAGGAACCATTTGCTTTAAATAATTTTCAATCTGTGAAAGGTATGCCTGAGAAAACAGATAAGGTTATTGAGGATGTTCTGGAAAAATATATGCCTGAGAAAAGTGAAAGTACTGAAAAAAGTGAAAATACTTCGGGTAGAGTCATATACAAAAAGGTACCTAATGAGGAAAATTCAACCAAAAACGGTTTTTTTGGAGTTACAAAAAATAAAAATGTTTTTAATGGAGTAATTTCAGATACTAAATCATTAAAAAAAGAACTAATTAAAGCAGAAATTTACACCAACCAAATAATAGGAAATGGGGGGCTAGTAATGATTAATTTATTAGAAGATTTAGTTTTTGAAGAAGATTTTTTTATTCCTAAAAGCACTGTGTTATATGGAACTGTAAAATTTTCACCAGGAAGAATGTTTATAAGTATAAGCCCGAATGTCTTTAAAAATGATAAGAGATTATTACGTCCGGTAATTGTTTTTGATTTTGATGGATTGGAAGGTGTTTTTATTGAAACAAATCTATTAGGATCAATTCCTGTTGATACTGCTCGAGAGCTTACAGAATTAGTAAAAGACAGTTATAAAAATTCCAATTCCCTTACAGGAGATTCCGGAGCAGTTCCTTTAAAAGAGGCCGCTATAATAATCGGTTCTGAAAAAACTCTAGAATATTTAAATCGATTAAAAATAAAAATTGCTGGTGGCTATAAAATATGGATGTCAGTAGAGAAAAGCAAATAAATTATGAATTATATTAAATTTTTATATACTGCTATTTTTTTTAGTGGTTTATCTACTATAAATGATTCTTATTCACAAAGCAAAAAAACATTAGATAGTATCTCTTATAGTAGTTCATCTATAGATGTATCGGATAAGTTAACCACTCATTTAATTTTTAAAAGTGAGATTAGTTATATAGATATTGGGTCTGATGCATTTTCTGTTGATAAAATTAAAAATATTATTAAAATAAAATGTACTGATTTAGCAAAATGGAATGTTACTAATAGAACGAATTTGACAGTGGTGACTAAAGATGGATTTTATTACTCATTATGGGTTGATTATAATCAAAATCCTACAGTTAAAACCTATATATACAAACCTGAAGACTCTTTTAAATTGAACTCTTTTGATGTTTTAAATAAAGAAAATTGTAATTCTTTATCATCGAGAACTTCTAATTTTTCTAGAGAATATTCAAATCATAAAATGAAGTATCAAATCAATGGTATATTTTATGATAGGGATAAGATTATTGTAAGATTGAAAATTGAAAATGAATCTAACATAAATTTCACTACAGATTCAATAAGGTTTGTGCTTACGACAAGAAAAAAATTCAATGTTTTTAAATCTATGAAAAAACAGACTGCTATTCAATACAATGAAAAAAGAGCAACTTTTGTTTGCAATAATACAAAAGATATAGATGCAAAATCTGATAATACATTTTTATTTGGATTTGATAGGTTTGTCCCTACGGACAGTGAAGTATTGGAAATAAATATTGCAGAAAATAATTCTGGCGGAAGAAGAGGGAAAATTGTGTTAAAAATAAAAGATTTTCTATTGAAATATTAATGGAGTTTTAAAACTTGTACATAATGCCATGCCAATCATTTAGTCTAAAAGATATTTTGATATAGTAGTATTTTAATATAGTATAATGAAGAATAGTTTTTTTGTTTTTTTATTTTTTATTACAGGCCTTTCTAAAGTTATGTCTCAAACAGCGGATGTATCTGTTAGTTATGTTTTAAGGGAAGTACAAATTGTGTTGGCGGAACAATATAATAAAGAACTTTCTAAGAGTTTGCCCAAGTTTAATGAATATGCTATTGAAAATGCAGTTTTTTATCAGGCAACAAAAATAGGAGAAACCAGATCGAGTTCTTTCTCGTTCACTTTCCCTAAAAACCCATGTAGTAACATTAAATATTGGGGGCCTTTAAAATTGAGCAGATGTCGTAAGAAAATTGCCTTTTTGAGATTAACGGATAAATTAGTTCGGAGTATTCCATTAACAAAAACTGACTATAATCCAGTAAGTGCCGTAAAAAGCAGAATAACACTTAAAGCAGGCTCAATATTAAGAGATATAAATAAAGAATTACTAAATAACTAAATAATATGATTGATTTCGCTTCTTTTTTTCCTATTTTAACGATTGATAATGACATGATTGTTTCAAAAGATGGGGATATTAGTCTTGCTTTTGAAGTAACTCTGTCAGAAGTGTTTTCATTAGACAAAACAAGTTTAGATTCTATTTCTGACATTATAAGCCATGGCCTTGAAAATTTGTTGCCAGGTACTATTTTTCAAAAGCAAGATTATTTTTTTAAAGATGATAATAAAAGCCCGGTAACAACTTCAACAGAATACCTTCCGAGATCTGATAATAAATTTTTCTATGAAAGCTCTATTTTAAAACATGAATGCTATTTAATCTTAACTTATAGTAAACTAAATGCAACGAATACTAAGAAGAAGCAATCTTCAAAAGAAAAAGAAATAATAAACTTCATTAAAAGTTGTGAATCATTTGTAAATAAATTAAACCTTTCTAGTTTTTTTGAGGTTAAACAATTAAAGGAAAATGACATTATAAAGCTTTTAAATACCTATTTCTCTTTGTCTAGTTCAGAATCATTTGAAGAAGATGAAGATTATGAAATATCTTTTGACAAAGAATTTCGTATTAAGGATAATTTTGTGAAAATATTTTCAATGGAAAATTGTACTGATTTGCCTCAGTCTTTTTCCAGATATATAAAAGACAAATCATATTCTACAGATAGAACTGATTTCTTTATTCCATTTACACATAATTATATTTTTGGGCTTTCATGTAATCATCTGTATAATCAAATTGTATATATTGATGATTTTGGGGATATTAAAAAAGAGATTGAAAACAAATCCAGTAAATTTAAAAGTTTAAGAAGTCTTTCCAGATTTAACAAGATATCGAATGAAACCTTAGATGAGTATTTAGATGAAGGCGAAAAAAATAAAATAGCATATACAAAAGTAAATTTTAGTATGTTTTTGTGGGATTCTCAATATAAAGATTTAGACAATAATGTTGATTTAGCGCGAAAAGAATTTCAAAAAGCAAACATACACCTAAACTATTTAACAGCTTCGTCCAAAGATTTTTTCCAAGGAAATTGCCCTGGAAATTCTTCTAATATCAATAAGGTTCATCGCTTTATACTTCCAACAGATGTCATTAGTACGTTTTTAAATTTAGAAACAACAATAACAAAATCTACCAGTGGTGTATTATTTTGTGATACTGTACATGACGAGCCAGTAAGGGTAGATTTGTGGGACAGCCCTTTAAAAAAAGGACTGATTGTAAATAGAAATAGGTTAATCTTTGGGCCTTCAGGAACAGGGAAATCTTTTTTGGTAAATCACATCGTAAGTCAATATTATGAACAGGGACATCATATTATAATTATGGATATTGGAAATTCATATAAAAAGTTGTGTCATCTTGTTGGAGGTGAATATCTAGAATATGAAATAGAAAATCCTTTAAAATTTAACCCTTTTGATTTTGAAGAATACAGTATAGATAAAAAAGAGTTTTTAATCTCTTTACTTCTATTTTTATGGAAAGGTTCAGATAACAAGCCCAGTAGAGAAGAAAAAAATGTTTTGTCAAAATACTTAGATGATTTTTTCCAGAATTTGCAAGATGATGATACCATTAGACCCTGTTTTAATACTTTTTATGAATATATTGAAGAAAATGATATTGTAGGAGGGAATTTATTTTTCAACAAAAAGAGCTTTCTATTCTCTACAGTCGATTTTTATAAAGGTGGGGACTATGGTTTTATTTTAAATGCTGAAGTGAGACTGGATTTTTTACACAAAAGATTTATTGTTTTTGAATTAGATAATATAAAAGATCATCCAATATTGTTTCCTCTGGTAATTATGCTGTTAATAGAAACAACAATGGATAAAATTAGGAATCTTCCAGGTATTAAAAAATCAATATTTATTGATGAGTGCTGGAAGCCCCTTTCACAAGGAGAAATGGTAAGTTTTATTAAGTATCTATATAAAACAATTCGTAAATTTTATGGTGAAATAGCAATAGCTACACAAGATATTGATGATATTATTAGTACTGATGCTGGTCCAGCCATGATTAATAATACGGATACTTTTCTATTGCTTTCTCATAAAAAGAAGCTATCTCTTAAAGATAAATTTTATCAGCATTTGTCTTTTACAGAATCTGATGTTTCAAAATTATATGCTGTAGACAAAGGAGAGGTTTTTATTAAAATGGGCAGTCTTTCTAATGTCTATAAAGTAAAAGTTTCTCCACAAAGATATGCTTGTTATTCTTCTAATGGGGATGAGAATGAAACAATTTACAAAACATATAATAAAACAGGAAATATTAAAATGGCATTTGAAAATTTTATAGATAAGAAGAATTAGAAATGAACAATAGGTTAAATACAAGAGAAAAAAAAGAGATTTTACTGATACTTATAAGATTTAAAACCTGCCCAACTCCTGGAGGCTTTATTTTATTTTTATCTATTTTTTTTATTTTAGAAGATTCTGAAAAGCAAGAGGTTCTGGAATTAATAGGTATAATTCTTTTTGGGGAGAATATTGATTTTTTAGAAGAAGGTGATTTTTATATAACGGCGCTTTGTTTTTTGTTGAGTAAAATCAATCAGAAAGAAATAAAAAAGTCAGATTTGTTGATCAATTATTTTAAAAGTATTTCTGCATTTTTAGAAGAGAAAAGAAGCACACAGCTTTCTTTAGAGGATCTACAAGATTTTATTAGTAAACACGGTTTAATAGTTCGGGAAACTGAAAAAGAAATAACATTAAATAAAATGCTCGGAACTAATTTAAATAATATTTTGAATCTAGCCGATGAAAAACAAAATCTCAGTAAAAGAAAATAAAAAATGAAGCCATTGAAAGAGAAGGAGCAAAAGAATTCAAAAGATCAAGAGAGTACAAAAGATGAAAATTTAGGAAAGGACCAAAAGGATTCAAAAAAGGATAAATCTTTTGGTGAAAAATTAAAAAAGGCTGGAGTAACAGTAGCCCTTGTTATGGCAGCAGCCCTCTTATTCACTCTAGGGCCTATAGGTATTGTATTAGGTGTTTTTACATTACTGTTTGTATTTAAAAAGCCAATTGTAAAGTTGATTGAGAAAGCTTACAAAAGTGTTAAAAAAAAGATAACAGCTAGAAAGAAAATAAAAAAAGCTAAATCAAAGAAGATAAAAAAAGTTAAATCAAAGAAGATAAAAAAAGAAAAAACAAGACCATTAGCGATGAGTGCCGATGCTTTGAAAGTAATGCCAACTAGGGAAAATACTTCAAGAATTGATGTTCTTCCAAAAGATAGAGCCAAATCAACTTCTAATGAACTTCAATCTAATTCCTCAAAATTTAAAGGTCTTATAGAATCAAGTGTAAAAATAAGTGACGTCGCAATGAAGAGAAGAAATAAGCCTTCTACTGCTAAAAGAAGCCCTTTGCCTATGAAAAATGTTAAAACTACTTTGTAAAAGAACAATGAAACGATATAAAAAAATTTTTTTTTGTACTGCTTTTATGCTTATTTCACGTCATGCATTTCCACAATTTGTTGTAATAAACGTTACTGTCATTAATACTGATAGTGGTTTGTTAAGGATACTAACTGAAAAGTCTGCTGTTAATTCTCTTATTTTAGCAGGACAAACAGCTATATATACAGGATTAAAGGATATAAAGAATGACAAAATAGAGACTAGAATTAGAGAATATGATAGAAATAAACATGACAGAAGTTTGAAAGTCCCAATAGCTTCGAATTTAGCACTCAACAACCTTTTATTGGGAACTGCAATAACAACACGTCCCTTATTACCATTTTACAATACTGCAGCAAAAAATGAATATTTTATTAGAGAGCTGGCTATAAATGATGCGATTGCTTTTCAAATTGCTTTAACAAGGAATGGTAATATTAGAAATGCAAATACGCAGGAATTGTATTCTCTTGATCAAAAAATGTTGTCTAAACTAAAAAGGACAAATGAAAATGGTCAAAGAAACGCGGCATTTATTATTCTGACATCCTTATTAGCAAAAACAGCAACCTTGTCCTCACGTGATTTGAATGAAATATTAAGTTTAGGTCTATGAAACTGTATTTAAAGTATATATTATTTGTCTATTTATTTTTACAAAGCACAGCAAATCATGCCCAAATTATTGTTCGTTTATGGGAGGCAGAAGGTTCTGCTACTGCTAATAATTTAGTTTTAGCTCTTATTACACCTGCTGAGAGAAAAGTGAAACAGGAAATGACAAAACTAAATGCCGAAATAAGAAAACAGGCTCCTTATTATGGTTTAATGAGCATTTTTAATGCTGTTTTTACAAAGAATAATTCAATTATAAATATACGATCTAAATTATCGAGACTTAATAGCATAAACAATAGAGTTCCTCTATTATTTAATAGAAAAAAAGAACAAAAAAGGCGTAGATGGATAATGTATACAGATTACTTAAATAGTCTGGATAATGGTATTGGTAATGATTTTTCTAACAATGGAAATCTGCTAAAAACATCTTTAGAAATTATTTCAGAATTAGAAAAAATAGAAAAAGATTTGGATGATACCTTAGAAGATTTAATAATTTCAGAACGTGTTTTTAACTTATTTTAAGCTTATGAAATTCAATTTATTTTTATGTTTAATTTTTACCTTAAGTGTCCATTCACAAATTCAGATACCGATAGGGCCTATTTATACTAGTTTGCCTGATCCTTTGGCTCAGGCGCAGGAAAAAAGAGCTACTTCTGTAGATAAGAAAATGCTTCCTAAAGTAGCAGCAATGGCTGCTGAAATTCAGACAGTAAGGAAGTTTGTTGTTGATTATAAAAAAAGTTTAGAAACTATAAGTTCAGCAATGAGATCAAAAGAAAAAGAGACAGATGATTTTTTGGATGAATGTATAAACTATATCGTAGCGAAGAGCTCCATTTCCGGCAATATACCGGGGTTATCAAAATTAGCAGCTAAGAGCCGGTTAATAGAGTTTTTTCAAACGAATAAAATCAGAACCTTAAAAACAGAATTAAAGACTTTGTTTAAGACAGATAATTATATGACGGAAGGTGAGAGAAAAGTGCTTCTTTTAGATATTATTGATAGAGCATTACAACTTACAATATAATAATGAAAAAACATATAGAAATGAGAAAAAGTGTACTTATAGTTTTATTTCTAACAATTTGGAATCAATCTACGGGACAACAAATAATAAATCATGTATTTGATCCGCAAGCGGGGGCAATTCGTGGAATTGTTATACCAGGAATGGTGAGCACAGCTATCGTTTTTAAAAATGAAGAGGCAAATAGGATAATTCCAGATATTATAAAAGAAGAGAAGGATCGTATTGGTAGGTGGAGAAAGTCTATATTTGGAAATGCCAATAGCTTAAATGCATTAGCAGTTGCCTCGAGAGTTCTTATAAATAAAATTGACTCAAAAAGAGTTTTAGTATTACCAGCTCATTATGCTCCTGGATTTCGTCATGATGTAAGAACATTTTCGGTTTTAAAAGAACGAACAGAAAGATTAGAAAAAAGAGTAATTGCTTTGATAGGTATTGGAGCTCTGTTTATTGATGGCGAAGGATATTATAGATTGGCTTCTCAAAGATTAGCGCTTGAATACCTGGAAGTTTATGCTGACCTAAGCAAGATAGAGTTTAATATTACAAAATTATTAGCTTTTATTGTATTATTTTCTCAATTAAATTCAAATTAAAAAAATATGATTTTTTTACAGGCGTCTACCAACGATTTTATCCTTCAAATGCGAACGGATTTTATTGACCAGTTTCAATTGCTCATCGATAGATTGCATATGTATTTATCTACATTTGCAGGTATTTTAGTGTTAATTTTTGTTGTTTATAAAGTTGTATTGAATATGGTCAACCCTGAAAAAGGTCTTGATCCTTTTATAATTGTTCGGCCTTGCTTAGTTTTAGCCGGACTTATTTTATATAACCCACTTGTTGAACTTTTTATGTTGACACCTATGAAGATTTTGTCGGATATAATTCAACAATCTATACTTGATTTGTCAGGTATTGATATTAATGGTTTTGATGCTAGATTTAATTCTTCTATGACCCGGACAGATGACCGATTGTATGACGTTTTACAAGTAAATCCATTCATGGAATTATTGCATTTGCTTATTTATTTTGTAGGAAGTTTTATAGCAACATATATGTTAATTAAACAATCGTTAACTATCGCTATATATTATATTATGGGGTATTTTTCTGTAATGTTTTCTCTTATTCCCGGAAATGAAAAGTCTTTTTTGAATTGGTCATTATCTTTTTTAGCAATTCTTTTATGGGAGCCGTTTATTTTTATTTTAAAGTATTTAATAATTCTAACAAGAATAGACACGCAAGGTTTCGCTTCCTTTTTTGTTATAGTTGCTGTTCAGGTATCAGCTATCTTTTTATTTTTTAAAATTCCTAGATTTTGTGAATTTTTAATCAATGGCGGAAGCCCATTAGGGGCCCCTCATTCTGGGGGAGCTGGGTCAGCAATTTCGAAAATTTCATCAAAAGTCTCTTCTATAAATTCGATGCTTTCATCTAGAAAATAAATCATTATGAATAATAGCAACAATACTACTATTACAAAAAAATTCATCATCCCCAGATGTTTAGAAGCTAGTCCTGAAGTTTTTGGATTGAGTGTACAAACAGCAGTGATTACTTTAGGTTTTGCATTAACGGCATTAATTATGATAGCCAAATCACTTTGGGTAGCGTTAGCAATAATGGGTCTTGCAATAGGAAATCTAAAATTGGAAAAAAAATTTAAAAAAGAAGGGGGAGCAATAGCATATTTATTACTTTATACTACTAAGCAAAAAAGTGTTAGGGTAAATTGTACTATTAAGTCATTAATTCAAATAAATAAAAATAAAAATGGGAAATAGTTCAGATAAATATTCAATGGATTCTTTAATTCTTTTTGGTTTTTTATTTGGCTTTTTATTAGTTGCTTTTGATGTTACTTTATATTTGGATATGCCACATTTAAAATCAACTCAAGAATTTATTTGTCAAAAATTTGATATTTTATGTAGAAACAAAATTAATATTAAAATACTGTATCTTACTATTTTTTTTATCTGTTCTGCCGGAATTCATGTAAAAAAGATTCCCAAAGTATCGAAATATAAGCATTACTGTCTTTTACTAATATTTATGCTCTTATCTCTAAATCTTATATGTTCTTATTTTACAATATTTCCTTTTTTTTACTTTTTTATAACTATTTTTTCTTCTTTACTTTTTATTATTTCAATAATAATGTTTAGACGCTATTTTTCATACTTTGATACTAGTGATCAATTTAATGAAAGTAATGAATCTTTTAAGCAAGAAAAAAAGAAAATGGTAAATGAATACTCGGTTAATATAAAAATGAAAGAAGGATGGATTAATGTCATTAATCCTTTTCGAGGCTCTATTGTTATGGGAAACCCGGGTTCCGGAAAAACGTATTCAATAATAGAAGAATTTATAAGACAGCAAATGATAAAAAAATTTTCATTTATGATTTATGATTTTAAATTTCCTTCCTTGACACAAGTATCTTATGATTTTTATAAAGATTCTAAAAGTGAGTATGATTTTAAGATTATCAATTTTGATGAGATTGAATATTCGCAATTCATAAATCCCATAGCACCAGATTTAATTAGAAGAACAAGTGATGCTATTGAAGCTTCTCAAACCGTTCTTTTTAACTTAAATAAAGAGTGGATTGAAAAAAAAGATTTCTTTGCACAATCTGCTATTTCTTATTTTGCAGCATGTATCTATTTTTTAAAATTGTACCAAGGTGGTAAATTTTGTACACTTCCTCATGCAATAGCATTAGCTTCGCAAAGTGATGAGAAAGTTTTTAAATTATTAGAAACAGAACCAGAATTAGCCTTTTTTTTAACCCCATTTAAAGATGCACTTGAAAAGAAAGCATATGAGCAATTGTCTGGACAAACTGCCTCTGCTCGTATTCCATTATCTCAAATTGCCACTAAGGAACTTTTTTGGGTGATGGGAAACAATGTTTATCCAGAGATGAATATTGATATAAATATTAATCTATTAAACCAAGAGTCTATACTAGTTCTTGCAAACGATCCAAAAACACAGAAAACAAATGCACCTGCCTTAGGGCTTATAGTTACACAATTAATGAAATTAATAAATGTACAAAATAGAGCTCCTTCTTCACTTATTTTAGACGAATTACCTACTTTGTATTTTATGGGTTTAGATAATCTAATGGCAACTGCAAGATCTAATAAGGTGTGTACAGTTCTTGGTTTTCAAGATTTGGAGCAATTAAAAAGAGATTATGGAGATAAAGCTGCTCAAACCATTTTCAATATTGCTGGAAATGTTTTTAGTGGATCAGTAAAAAGTAATACAGCCAAAGAATTGCAAGAAATTTTTGGTAAGTCAAAACAAAAGATAAAAAATGTTTCTATGGATACAAATGTAACATCGATATCTATAAACGAGCAGTTTGAATATATCTTGCCACAGTCTAGAATTGCTCAATTATCACAAGGTGAATTTGTTGGTGTACTTGCAGATAATTTTGGACAAGAATTAGATAGAAAAATATTTAGAGGAACTATTGTTCCTGATAAAGGAAGACAAAATATTCAGAAGAAAGAATTACCGAAAAATAGAGATCTACCAGAAGATTTAGATACTTATATTGGTTTAAATTTTAAAAGAATCACCGATGAAATAAGTATTATTATTGAAAATGAATTGGCTGAAATTGAAGAAAACCAAGAGGAAGAGAGCCAAGAAAAATAATTTTTTTTTTATAAAAAACATTATTTCTTCAAATATCATTAGAATTTTATAATGAAACCTTTAAAATGTAAACATTAGCCTATTAAAATTTTGCATCACATCGAAAATATATAATTCAAAAACTTAAACTAATGTCAAAATATAATTTTATAGTAGCGGACGATCACCTAGTAGTTAGAGATGGACTGGCTATTTTCATTAAAAGTATTTTTCCCTTTTCCACGATAAATAAAGTATCTACATACATTGAGATTTTAAAACTGGTAAGTTCTACAAAAGTTGATTTATTGATTCTAGATGTAAATTTTCCGAACGATAATAGCCTTTCTATTGTACCTACAATCAAGAAGCTTCAACCAACGATAAAAATTTTGATTTTCTCTGCTTTTGACGAAAACATGTTTGCTATACGTTATCTGAATGCTGGTGCTAATGGATATTTAAATAAATTGTGTACCGAGGCTGAGCTAAAACAAGCTATAGATGATGTACTTATATCAGGTAGATATATAAGCAACGATATTCAAAATAAAATATTGGATGCGGTGATCTTTCAAAAACCCTCAAATCCATTTGAGAAATTATCCAACAGAGAAATTGAGATTGCTAAATTATATGTTGAAGGATGTGGAAATAAGTCAATTTCTGACGTTTTAAGCGTAAAAAAATCCACTGTTAGTACATATAAGAAAAGAATTTTCGAAAAATTAGAGATCAATTCGCTTTCTGCTTTGATTAATTTATATAATGTTTACTATAAATAGTCAAGGCCAACTATTATAAGTTTGTGTGATCGGAATTATAAGTTAGTAATTTAAGAGATTCATTTCGACTCAGGTATTTAGTATGCTTCTAAAAGTTTGAAAAATATTCTTGATTCCTATAAAAAAATAACCCCAATAGAGTCGTAGAAAGAAATTGCTGGAATAATGCTGCAGCTGAAAGATTTTTTTATACTTCAAAGCTGAATTTTATCATGGAAAAATTCTAAAGAGCAATTAAGCTCAAAATATTTGTGTACGTTGAAGTTTGCTACGGTTTTTTCTGCTTTAAATAAAAAAACATAGAAGAATTAACCTTCAAATCACAAATAGTAATCGAACTTAATGTGTAGTTTTTATTTGCATATCCATCAAGCTAATATAACTAGGATTCTAACAATCAGACAGGAAGATTAAAGGTAAATACGGATCCTTTTTTTAAAACACTTTTAACATCAATCTGGCCATTATGAGCGTTAATTATTTTTTTAGCAATACTTAATCCTAATCCATGCGATTTTTCTTGGTTGGTAGAAATAGCATTAGATCTTTTAAAACACAGAAAAATATCATCAATGTCCTCCGGTTTGATCCCTTGACCTTCATCAATAATCTGAGTAAATATATTATTGTTTTCCTCAAAAAAATTTATAGTAATTGTTGAATTGAAGTAAGAAAACTTAAGAGCATTACTTATTAGATTGTTGAGTACCTGTTCAATTTTTAAGACATCTATTTTTATAAACTTTGTTGTGTATTTAATATTGGTTTTAATTTTAATGTTTTTCTCCCTGGCAATAAATTGATTTTTTTTAACTATTTCTTTAATAAATAAAACATAATCTACATCAGTTTTTCTGAGATTCAAAGTCCCTGAATCTATTAAAGAAATGTCAAGAAGGTTGTTGACTAGTTCAATCATATCTATGCTGGTATCATGAATAAAGTTTAACATACCTATGTCTTTTTTTCTGGCATTATTTTTAAGGATTTCAGAAATTAATTTTATGAACCCAATTGGTATTCGTAGGTCATGCACTACCATATTCAGAAAGAAATCACGATGTTGGAGTGACAATTTCAGCTCCCTATTTTGTTTCAATATTTTTTTTTGTACTTCTGTAATTTCAGAAAGATTATAAATTGTATTTAACAGACCTTCACTCTTATTCTCATTCAACATGGGAATTTTTATACCAAGGTAATCCTTGTAATTACACGAATTATCAATCCGAGATATTCTTTTCTGAACTGTCTTTCCTGTTGACAAAACTTTCATGTCAATTTTTTTGAGTTTGCCAGTAACTTCCATTGTACGAAATTCTTTTCTCTCCTTGTGAATTTTCTTACTTAGAGCAACACTTCCAATTTGTGTGAAATTAGAATTTACGTGGTAGTATTTTAAATCCTTGTCTTTAACAAAAACACTAGCTTGGGTATTACCTAAAATACTTTTTGGAATTTGGTTATTTTGTATTAATTTATTTTTTTCCTGTGTTTTATTGCTTACATCTTTAGAAATACCACACAAACCGATAATTTCACGATTTTTATTATAAAGAGGAGTCTTCAAACTCCTAAAAGTTATACTTTCTGAGATGTCCTTAAAAAAAATGTTTTCAGTTATTTCAATTTTTATTCCTTTTTCGATTACTAATTTGTCGTAATACTTCAATTCGTCCGACTTTGTCAAATCAAAGAAATCCTCGTCCGTATGTCCAATTATATCCACCGCTGGAGTTTGAAATAAATCACAAACTAGTTTGTTAACATAAGTATATATTCCGTTACAATCTTTTATGAAGATACAACTATCTATATTGTCAAAAGCAACTTTGAAGTGCATTAATTGAAGTTCAAGTTCTTTTATTTTTGTCGAAGAATCGGTCATTAATTTATTTTGTAAAATTGTTATTTAATAATTTTAGCATTGGTATCCGAAGGTCTTATGGTTATAAAATACCTTGTTAGTCTTGTGTCTTTCTCTAGAATAACCATCATGTAATTACAATTGGAATTTACTCATATGTTTAGCAGGAACCTAAATAGAAGGATTGAATTTGCTTTCCCCTGCTATAACTGCTAATGTGCTATAAGTGGGACTTTTTATCGTAAGTATGATTTTTAGCTTCTGATTCGAATGGTAGACATAATTGCTCATTTCTATTAATCGTAGTCAATATTTTCATTTGGAAATTATTATCTCCAGGTCCAACTTTGCTGGTTCTTTAAGATTGATTTTATATGGAAGATGTCTGCCTATTGTAATCTCTGTAAAGCGCAATTCTATAAGAGCAGTTCTTTTTTGGATTTTTCTTCTTTTATCGCTTTCTAATTAAATTCTGTATATTCCTGAAGTCTTACAGTTATTTTTTCTCTCAAAATTTCGTCTTTCTTAAAATTTTTCATGTTTATTTCTTTTAATATATTGCAAATAAAAAGAATAAAACATTTGTTTATAAAAAACACACCACACACTTGTACGCAACCTAATTATATAAATTTTC
>NZ_JCAXEB010000022.1:0-42859 GCF_059758655.1 Flavobacterium sp. GQ95 | reverse complement strand
ATTATCTGTTAATTTATTTTTATAGTATTAGTTGGTAAGTGTATATGTAATAGGGCTAAATAATGAAGAAATGTTCGATTCGTCAGAAAAAAGACTTGTTTTCTAAACCAATTTCACAAATTTATTTCAGTAGAAATCTTTATAAAAGATTATAAATAAAACCGACTAATTGAAAACCTTAAAGTATTAACCAAATCGAAAAATGAGAAACAAAAGTACCCTACCTCTCGCATTTATTTTTTTAACCTTCTTTAGTTATTCCCAGCAAAATGTAAACTTTCCAAAAGTAGTTCCTCCCTCACCTAATGCAGCCGCACTAGCCCAATATGCAGATGTTCCTGTCAGTAATTATACAGGAGTTCCCAATATATCAATCCCGTTATTTAATGTCAAATCTGGAAAAGTTGAATTGCCAATTAATTTAAGTTATCATGCCAGTGGAATAAAAGTAGCCCAAGAAGCTAGTTGGGTGGGCCTTGGATGGGCCTTAAATGCAGGAGGAACAATTACCAGACAAATAAGGGGAAAAGATGACTTAAAGAATATTAATGGTTATGGCTATCTTAATGCGCCTCTTCCAAGTTCTACTGTAAATAATTTACCGGCATGGTCAGATCCTGGTGATTTGAGTGACTATACAGCTATTAGAGGAGGGACTTTTGATGGCGAACCCGATATTTTTTATTACAATTTTTTTGGGTTTTCAGGCAAACTTGTTTTCGAAAAACAATCAGGAAGTGAAATCAAGGCAATTTCTATTGATCAGAATAATTTAATTTTTTCATATAATAGAGATTCCGAAGAATGGACTGTTACTGATGGTAATGGGTGGAAATATTATTTAGGAAATTCTTTAAATAACAATGTAGAAATAACTACTAATTATTCAATATCAAGAGATTATCAATTTGCAGGAGAACAAGATGTTGATAATGATATAGCCAATAATACACCTGGTCCTCCAGACGATCCAAAGCCTACTGTTTCTGCATGGTATATATCTAAAGCTATTACACCAGAAGGTGACAAAATTGAATTTATCTATAGTAAAAGAGGAAGAATAATAAGTCAGGTTAATTATGGCGAAGAAATACATCAAATGATGCAAACCAAATTAGTGTCACAAACTGGACCAAATTATGTTACTCCAATTCAAACCACAAATTCTTATTCTGCAAGCCGACAGGTTACCGAAGAGTGTTATCTGAGTAAAATTAAATTTAATAATGGCTCTGTTGATTTTACTCTTGAGGACAG
Source organism: Flavobacterium sp. GQ95 (assembly GCF_059758655.1). Taxonomy (NCBI): domain Bacteria; kingdom Pseudomonadati; phylum Bacteroidota; class Flavobacteriia; order Flavobacteriales; family Flavobacteriaceae; genus Flavobacterium; species Flavobacterium sp. GQ95. The sequence continues at coordinate 41,602 of NZ_JCAXEB010000022.1, read as the reverse complement.
GGATGATTTAATCCCCTATCCGGCAAATTCTATTAAACCAGCCAGGCTTCAAAGTGCATCACTTAAGGATTTAAGTGGGAAAATTATACAACAGTTTGATTTTAAATATAGTTACTTCAGCGAGAGACTTCGTTTAGATTCAGTTCAGCAAGTAAACGGTCTTAAAAAAATACCACCCTATGTCTTTTCATACAATGAAACCCCTTTACCGGGCAAAAGCTCTTATGCTGTTGATTATTGGGGATATTATAATGGGAAAAACAATGAAAATATCCGTACTAAAGTTATCCGTGGAGAAGAGTTCAATAGACAAAATCCTCTGGTAATTAATGAAGATAGCAGAACGGTGGGGTCAACCACTAAAATGCTTTCTCCTGCTTATGAAGATATTCTTGTAGATAAAGTTTATATAAATGGAGCAGATCGTGAAGTTAATGAATTGACTATAGAAGCAGGTACTTTACAAAGTATTCAATATCCTACAGGGGCTGTAGTGAATTTTGTTTACGAGCCAAATGATTATTCTGATCCTAATAATGTACTTTATGATCATCAACAAGCTTTTTCTTATCATGCTCAGGATAGTACATTTGATCCTTCTCCCGCAGGTGAAGAAACCACCTTTACACTGGATAAATATACCGTGGTTGATCTTTCCTTTTATATTTATGGGAGAGACTATGGAGCTTTCGACTTTTCTACCTTAGAATTGCAAGATGCCAATGGCTGGCCAATTATCTCTGTATTTAATGATGTAGTTTTAAATGGAGATGGAAGTTTTATAAATAATTCAAATTTTATTTTGCCCCCGGGAACGTATATACTCAAAGCCTACGTGCCTTTTAGTCCAACCATGGAGGCTGTTGTAGAGGTAAAATATAAAGATTTAGTAGCTGTTCCTAAAAAGCTGGGAGCGGGACTTAGAATAAAGTCTATAATTACGAAGGAAGGTACACAGGTTATAAAACATAAAAAATATTCATATGAAGATGCTGGAATTTCAACTGGCAGAATGATAAGTCCTAGTCAATTCTTTTATCCTGCATCCTGGTATTCAGTTTACTTTGTTATCCTTCCTGGTAGTGTAAGTAGACGTATATACGAAAATAATAAAATTGTTCGTTCTGCAAATAGTGTTGTTCCTCTAGGAAATTCTGCGCAAGGGTCTGTTATTGGTTATAATGAAGTAAGTATTTCTGATGTTGATACTTTTAATAATAATATAGGAGTTTCAAAATTCTATTATAAAAATATTGAGGAAATACCAATACAGTATTTTATACCAGGAGTGCCAAACGCAATAAACGAGAGTAACGGCCAGTTACTAAAAGAAATAGACTTTAATGCAGCAGGAAATAAAGTAAGAGAGAAGGAGATAACCTATAAGATTGAGGATACTAAAATAAATGTAAAAGGAGTTAAAATCTATAATGCACCTGAAGATATAAATTTGGATCAAAGCGAAGTTAGATTTTATGATACTGTTTCAGCATGGTGGCATCCCGAAAATACGATAGAAACTGTTTATGATTTAAATGGTCAAAACCCTATAACAACCACACTAAGTTTTAAATATGCAAACCCTTTACATAAAAACTTAACTGAAACAAAAACGAACAATAGTAAAGGGGAACAAATCATTACAACTAACCAGTATCCGTCAGATCATCCTGCAGGAACTGGTATGACAAATACAGATTTTGATTCTATGATTAATAAAAATATTATCAATCCTGTTATAAAACAACAAACAAAATTAAACAGCACCTTACTTTCAACTCAAGCCAGTACCTATAAAAATTGGAACCTCGACGTTAACAATGATGCGGTTCCTGACGTAGTTTTTCTACCTGAATTTGTTAAAACAGCAAAAGGGAATAATACACTCGAAGAACGTCTTCAATATCTTAGTTACTACCCAAATGGTAATGTAAAAGAAGTTTCTTTAAAAGATGGTTCGCATACAGTTTATATATGGGGATATAAAAATGAATATCCCATTGCCATGATCGAAAATGCAATATACAATGAAGTTGCATCTTATGTGTCAGATTTACAGGGAAAAGCTGATTTGGATACGGATCACTGTTTAGATACACAATCATGTAATGAAAAGAATTTAAGAACTGCATTAAATAATCTGCGTAATGATGCCACCTATAAAAACAAATGGCAGATAACAACATACACTTATGACCCTTTTATAGGTGTAACAAGTATTACAGACCCTAAAGGCACTATTATTTATTATGAATATGATGAGTTTAACAGATTGAAACAAGTGAAGGATAAAGATGGCAATATTGTGTCTGCTAATAATTATCATTATAAAAATCAATAAACAAAACCAACTATTACTTAAATAATAACCTACATAATCAATGAAAAATATATTTAGAAATGCAGCAGTACTACTTCTAATCTGTAATTGTTTCATCTTAACGGCGCAAACCAAAAAAGAAATGCTTATAGGAAGCTGGGTTTTTGATTTTGAAAAAGCTACTGAAAATATGGATATAAAAGCCAAAGAAGTATTAGTAAAAATTCCTTCTGCCCAAAACGATCTTAAAAAAAGTTATTTAAACAGGAGAATTGTTTTTAGCAATGATGGAAATTATGTACTTCTTCTGGCCGATGGCAATCAAACCACGGGAAAATGGATGTTTAATAACGCATCAGAAGATAGTTTAACGTTAACAATTTCTGAGAAGGCTGGAAATTTTGATCTTATATTGCTTAGCTCTAGTTCATTAATTCTAAAGCTTAGGAACCAGGGTAGTGGTAAGCCAATGTTTTCACAATGGTATTTTACAAAAATCTAAATCTGAAAAATAATGAATAGAGAAAAAAAATATTTTAGTTTTAGTTTTTTTGTTATGTTAATTGCTTTACTTACTATTACCAAACTTCAGGCGCAATTAACATTAACAGGCCCTACTACCGCCCATTATGGTGATATTGTAAACTATACCTTAAGTGAGGATTCAGAGTTTTGGGATTATTCCTGGGGTGCTGATGGTACAGTTCTTACTGATCAGGATGGCTATCAAACAGCAGTAGAAGTATATTGGGATGGAAATTCTGGCAGCAACCGTTTAGTTTATGCTTTTTATAAAAGTAGAACTTATTGGAATGAAACTTATTACGAAGAACTATCAGTAAATGTACTCTCTGATCCCTCAACTCCCGAAGTGCCTTCTATTTTTTCTATAGATTGTAATGAAGTAGTTTTACAAAGGACTAATCCACCGGGAAATAGCAGGGTCAATAACGAAGATATCACTTGGTATTGGCAAAGTACTCCAACAGGAACTAGTACAGCAAATTCAAATCCTACAATAACTTTGAATTCAGGTGTTGAATATTTTTTAAGAGCTAAGAGCAATAATGGTAGTAACAGCTGGAGTAGCTCTTCTAGTAGTATTCATTATCAACTTAAACCTAGTGCTCCAACTATAGGGAGCATCACGCAGCCTACAGGAGGCAGCTCCACAGGAAGTGTTGTACTGACAGGACTCCCAAATGATAATTGGGTAATTAATCCAGGTAACATTGTTGGTTTTGGAACAACTAAAACAATTACAGGATTAAGCGCTTCGACAACCTATAATTTTACCGTCACCAATTCATCTGGTTGTAGTTCTAATGCTTCAGCTAATGTTGTGATAAATACCCAATCAGTCGTAATTGCCTCTCCCGTAATTGGAGCAATTACTCACCCTAGCTGTGCTAAAACAACAGGTAGTTTTACAATTACCAACTACAATGCTTCTTATATTTATACAGCAAATCCTTCTACTGGAGTAAGTTTTTCAGGTGCAAATGTTGTTGCGCCATCGGGAAATTACACCATTTTGGCTAGTCAGGGAGCAACTACTTCAACTCCTTCTTCACCTATAACCATTAATGCAGTACCAAATAATTGTGCTATTAGTAATGAGAATTATATTCACACTATTAATCCTACTGATGGAGTAACCGATATTGGTACGCTTAGTGATTCTCAAAAGCAAGAATCAATCACCTATTTTGATGGAATAGGAAGACCTATGCAATCCATAGGAATTCATGCCGGAGGTAATAATGAGGATATTATTACCCATATAGGCTATGATGATTTTGGCAGACAGGAAAAAGAATATTTGCCTTACGCAGAGAACACTAATCATGGATTGTTTAGAACAGGAAATATTGATTTAGCTACAAAAAACTTCTATAACACAACGAAATACGAAAATACTACTAATCCTTATTCACAAAAAGATTTAGAAACTTCCCCACTGAGCAGAATTGTAAAACAGGCAGCTCCTGGAGAAGATTGGAAGATTAGTTCAGGTCATGAAATAAAATTTGATTATCAGACCAATACAAATCAAGACCAGGTTCGACTTTTTGGAGTCTCTTTTATTGATGGAAATACGGAGAATCCTTCTTTAGAAGATAGAGGAATTTATGCCGTTCCCCAATTATATAAAACAACTATAAAAGATGAGAATTGGATGGCTACTCAAACAGATCTTAATGAGCATACTACAAATGAATTTAAAGACAAAGAGGGACGTGTAGTTTTAAAAAGAACTTACGCAACAGTTGAAGCCGGAACTACAATCGAAAAATATGATACTTATTATGTCTATGATGATTTTGGCAATTTAACTTATGTAATTCCTCCTAAAGCATCGGATTTAATTGGTGGTAATACTCCAAATATACGAGCTGATTCAACATCAACCGCCGTGGTTAATTCAGGAAGTTCATTACACATAACAGCAACTAATTCTATTAAATTAGCTGTTGGATTTAATGCGAAAGCAGGCAGTACTTTTAGCGCGGTTATTGTCAATGGAAGTCAAAATATTTTAAATGATTTATGCTATCAATACAGATATGATTCTCGCAATAGGCTTATAGAGAAAAAATTACCTGGAAAGGAATGGGAATATATCATTTATGACAGATTAGACAGACCAATTTTAACCCAGGATGCCAATTTGAGAACAGATAAAAAATGGCTATTTACTAAATATGATGCCTTAAGCAGACCAGTATATACTGGGGAGTATGTAAACAATAATGAAACAAACCGTCTTGCTGTACAGGGATTAACCAATAGCGCTCTTTTGTTTGAAAGTAAACAAGCTGTTGCGCAAACGATTTTGGGAACCATTATCAATTATACAAATGTTGCTTTTCCTACAACAGGAATTAATCTATTCGCTATTAACTACTATGATGATTATCTAAATGTAGAATTATATGATGGTACTGCTGCAAATGCCGTGTCTTATGGTGTGACTCCTATTACCAATCCAAAGGGATTAAATACCTGTTCTAAAATACGTATTTTAGAAACTGACAGTTGGATTACCAATGTAGTTTATTACGATGCTAAAGGGATGCCTATTTATCATTACAATAAAAATATACTGCTTAATATAGCAAGCACGGTAAAGAGCCAATTAGATTTTACAGGAAAAGTTCTCGAAACAACAAGCACCCATCAAAAAGGATTAAATGGAATAATAACAACTATTGATACTTTTACTTATGATAATGAAGGAAGACTGCTTACTCAAAAACAAAAAATAAATTCGCAGACTCCCGAATTTATTGTCTCGAATATCTATGACGGTTTGGGTCAGTTAATCAGTAAAGGAGTTGGAGGAAAAACAGATACCCCCAACCGATTACAAACCGTTAATTTTGCTTATAATATTCGTGGATGGTTAAAAGGTATAAACGATTCTGATGCAAATAATGGAACCATTACGATGGATGCTGGTGCTTTATTTGGATTCCAGATCAGTTACAATAAACCATCATCAGGTAAAGCTTTATTTAATGGAAATATTAGCCAGACCTTTTGGAAAACCGCTAACAGTGACACAAGTCTAAAAAATTACAATTATACTTATGATGGAGTAAATAGATTATCCGAGGCTAACGATAATTTAACTAAGTTCAATGAAACAATTAAATATGATAAAAATGGAAATATAACTTATCTTAAACGACTCGGAGAAGTGGTTACAGGCAGTCCAGTTCCATTGATTACAAATCCTGGAGATTTTGGCGTGATGGATGAGTTGACCTATACGTATGATTCAGGAAACCGATTGATGAAAGTAGCAGATGCTGCGCCTGTTGATGGTTTTGGTTTTAAGGATGATGCGGTAAATACTGCTGTGGATTCTCAGGATGATTATAGTTATGATGCTAATGGAAATATGAAAACGGATGCTAACAAAGGCATAATCGATATAAAATACAACCATTTAAATTTACCAACAAAAGTGACATTGAGTACAGGTGTTATAGAGTACCTGTATGATGCCAGTGGGGTAAAACAGCAAAAAAAGGCAAATACTATTACAACAGATTATGCGGCAGGGTTTATTTACGAGAATGGGATTCTAAAATTCCTTTCTCATCCTGAAGGCTATGTTAGCAATAATACAGGAACTTATGATTATATTTACCAATACAAAGATCATCTGGGGAACATACGTTTGAGTTATGGTGATGCAAATAACAATGGTAGTGTTGCAAGTGATGAAATTATTGAAGAAAATAATTATTACCCATTTGGTTTAAAACAAAAAGGATATAATTATGCAACCAATTTAAGTAAAGGAAATGCTACCGCTCAAAAGTACAAGTACAATGGTAAGGAGCTCCAAGACGATAATATTGGAGGGGCTCAGCTAAACTTCTACGACTATGGAGCAAGAAATTATGACCCTGCGCTTGGTAGGTGGATGAATATTGACCCGTTAGCAGAATTTGATTACAGTGTAACTTCATACAATTACACTTTAAATAATCCAATTCTTTTAAATGATCCTACAGGATTATCTACTCATGTGAAATTAAATAAAAATGGTGAATGGGAAGTTGTTGAAGGAGGAGACCCTAATGATAAAGATGATAATATTTATATTATAGCATATGATAAAAATGGAAAAAATGCTACTAAGACAGGTTTAAGGATTGGAAAATCATTAACAAGTCATTCATTTTTTGATGATGATAATAAAGCAGTTGCAGGCGCAATTATTGATTTAAAGTCAACAGAAGGACAAGATTTTATTGATAATGAAATAATTGAAGACCATCCTTTTATTCTAAATTATATGTCAAATGCTTCAGGTGGTGAAGATTATGACTTTAAAGAAAGAGGGATGGAAAAAGCAATAAAAAATGGAAAAAGCCCACTACAGAATAGATACAGAGGAAGCGTGGCAAGTAATGGTAAAATAGGTTCAGCAAGAGATTTTGGAAATGAAGCTGCAGGTATCGTAGCAGGAAGGTTTGGTCTTTCTTGGAAAGCTGCTCGATTAGGTTTTGATGCTCTAGAAACTAAGCAACACACTTCAAATATATTTGTAGGTATACCTGGAGGAGGAACAATAATTATTCCTAATATAAATTTCACATCAGAAAAAGTACCTACACAAAAAGCTCAAAAACTTGGATGGGAGATTGGAATTAAACTTAATAAAGAAGATGATAAAATCGATTTTTTCAAAAAATAAAATATTTAAGATGAATAGAATATTATTAGTTATCATATTGTTTGTAATTTTTAGCTGCGGTTCAGAAAGAAGAAGCAATGTCATTTATTTATATTCAAAAGATAAGTCGCAGGTAGTTTCAATAATAAGTAACTACAGTAAAAACGAAAGAATAATAGCCGTAGGAAAACATTTCTCAAAACCTAAAAATAATTATATAGAATTAGATATCTCTAAAATTACAGAATTAAATGACCAATTTGGAATATGCTGGAATTCTAATGGTTATAAATGGGAGATGGTAAATGACAAAGCTAAAATTGTTACAGTGAGTTTGGATACTACAAAATATATTTTTAGAGAGAGCTGGTTTAAAGAAGAAGGAACACCGAACATAAAATATTATATTGAAGTTAATTGTTTTACTGTAGGTGCTTTAAATTATACTAAACATTATCCAGAAGAAAATGGTTCAGTAGAAAGATTGAATTAGAAGGTAGTGTTTCAGATTAAGTGTTTTTACAAAATGTCAATGTAACTATCTTGAAAAGAATATAAATTTATAAATTTAGAATAGTAGAGAGATGATCAACACGTCGTCTCTTCTTTTTTTTTGACTTTTAAAAGCCTTAAAATACATTTGTAGGATATTATGCATCAAATTAAAAGCTTGCAAATATCTCTGACTTTTAAACTAAATTATAATAGTAACATATTTTAATTGATTAACAATTTCAATTTTCATTAATAATATTTAACAAAGCAAAAATACATAATCAGAAAAAAGGAAAAAGCTGAAGGCAAAAATTCAATGTTGGTTTTAAATAATATTAGATGCAAACTTATAAGCAGAGTTTTCGCTGTTATTAATAGAGAAACTCCCTATATAAATACTTATAAATTTGCATCTTAAATTATTGAAAATTATTTGTTTTTTATCATAGAATGCGCAGCTTTTCATAGGGAAGACTTCGGAGAGCGGGAGATTTAACAAAGTATAATAAAAGAGAAGTTTCTTGAATCTTTCTGATTTATTCCTACCTATTTTAGTTCATTCTTATTGAAGTTTCTAAACTTGGGTTTTGAATAACGGACTCTGCTATAACTACTGTTTGCTATTTTTTTTGTTTTATTCATAATTGCAGAATTAATATTTAAGTATTTGACAATGAACTATCTTATATGATCATACCAAGCTTACACCACATCAGGAGATAGATCAATACAATAAAATACAAAAAGATTTATAGAAGAATTATTATGTAAAAAGTCCTATTATTGTTAACCAATAGCAAGACTAAAATATGACTGTAAATCTATTATAGGATTAAGTATAAATATGTAAACTTTTTTCAGGACGAGACAAATTACTTCCTTCTGTAATTTCAAGAGCCTTAGGATTAGTTTTCTATTCTTTATCGATTCTTACAATCGTATTCGATTTGCTTAAATAAGCTTCCTTTTTCAGAATATAAAGATCCAATTACAGGATAGTAATTCAATTTTACTGGACCACTTGCTGGTCTCGGATAATTATCATCTATCGTAATATATTCTAATTTTTCATTATCAAAAAAAACCGAATAAGGTGTCTTTGATAATGAAGAAAATCGAATTATTTTATTTTCATCATTTAAACCATAACATTCATAGCTCCAATAATCCACGCCAATTCCGGTTGCTCCACGTGATTGCCCTATCAAAATCAAATATTGCACATTATGTTGTTCTAAAATATATGATTCTGAAAAAAAAGTATCTTGATAAAATTTCTCAATACTTTTAAAATAATCTTTTTCTTTTAATACTGAATTCTGCAACAACTCCTCTTTAGAAATTATAAAATAATAAGAATGAGTTTTGTTTTTATCTAATAAATGAGTTTTTAACCGATTCCGAACAATTTTAAAACAATATTTATCACGTTTATTATCTGCAACATTCGTTAATTCTTTTTTCTTAGAGCGATCAAAGGTAAAAACTTCAGATTCTTTTTTGCACGCTGATATACAGAAAATAGTTATCAATATTATAATATATATATTTATTTTATAATTGACCATTTTTTTGCTTGATTTTCATATTTACTAAATGTTGTTTTATCGATTGCCCTAGTTGTTATAAGTTGTTTAGAGCCAGATGTCTCTTTTAAATCCCAAAGATTATGCCCTGGATTTGAAAATTTAAGTCCCCAAATTAAGTAGTGACTGTTTGTTGGAAGATCTCCACCATCCCAAAAATATGCACCTTTGGTAACATCAAGAGCAGTCATTAAACCAGTCGCAATGGCTCTATGTATATTTAATTTTTTACTTTCTACACCAAAACCATTTTCATTTTGATATGCATACTTATATTTACTGTCTTTTCCTCCACTTGTTTTCCATACACCATAAACTCCATATGGAATATCTGCCGAAAGCTGATCCATAAAGCCAGTCTTTTCATTACTGGCTCTATTTTCAAGTACATTGACAATACCTAAAGTTTCTCCAAAACTACCTGAACTTTCTGCATATAAGGTTTCTGCTAAAAACATAAATTGTGACATAGTAAGATTTAAATTTGAACTAGAATTCTCTTTCCTAGCAAGATCTTTATTATATTGCTTCTTATTATTTGCAAAATTTTCTTTCGCTTTTTTGATCTGAGAAGTTGTTGCAGCAATAACCTGATCTTTTCCATCATCGATATGCGTTAATTCTCCACTAGAAACATCTAAATAATCAGTCTCTAGCATACCAGTGGGATCTATAAACCTCATTGGGTCATTATAACCGTAACGGTAATTAGATAATTCCGGAGCATTCTCTGACAAGGGGTCAATATTCATCCAACGACCAAGTATAGGATCATAATTACGAGCTCCATAATCGTATGTATTAAGTCCTAGTTCATCTTGTAGTTCTTTTCCGTTGTACTTATACTTCTGCCCCACACTATTCCCTTTACCATAGTTGGTTACAAAGTTATATCCTTTTTGTTTTTGACCAAATGGATAATAGTTATTTTCTTCTATAATTTCAGTAACTGTTGGGTCTAAACTTGTTGTTATAATTCCATCATTATTTTTATCCCCATAACTTAAACGAATATTTCCTAAATGATCTTTGTATTGATATATATAATCAAAAGTACTATTATTAGCTACGTAACCTTCGGGTTGAGAAAAATATTTAAGGTTATTATCTTCATAAATATAATTGCCTGCATATTGGGTCGTTGTATTCATAGTTGTCACAAATTTGCCATCTATGTATTCCGTTTTTGTTACGGCTTTAGAAAGTTTTTGCCCGATAGCATCATAAGTATAAGCTATGTTGGCACTCCATGTTCTTCCACTCATAGCTGCGGCTCCATTAAAGGATATTTTGGTTGGTAAATCCAAATGATTGTAAACAATATCTGTTGTAATTATCTTTCCGCTATCTCTAAGCATATTGCCATTATTGTCATAAGTATAATTACTGGAATTTTTGAATCCTTGATTATGACCTGAATTATCGATAACATTTGTAAGCTTGTTGCCAGAATCATAAGTATAGGTCAAATCATCCATAACTCCAAAATCATTTGGATTTGTGATTAAAGGAAGTCCGTCTACTATTTCCCCAAGTCTTTTAAGTTTCATGATATTGCCATTTTTATCATAGCTTAAAGTTTCATTAAACTTGTTTAGATTATCCATACCGCTTGTTAACCTATTTAAAGCATCGTAAGTATAATTATAATTCTTTACACTTGAATCCGAGTTGGCTGTTTTCCATAATGTTTGACTTATGTTTCCGTTAAATATTGCAGTACCTGTAGCACTTGGTTTATTATAATTAATTTGAAATGCAAATAAATTGCTACCAATAGCATTCACATTATTAATTGCTGTTAACCAACCACGAACATTATAGGTATAATTGATGTTTTGTAATCGTTGTGATGTTGTTTTACCTCCAATGCCTTTTGTAATTAATTGACCTAAATCATTATAGGTGTTACTTACTATCGTTTCTTGTGCCTGACTATTAATGGTTTGTTTTCGTGTTAATAATCGCCCGGCATGATCATAAGCATATGTATCAACCAATGTAATTAAAGGATCAATTCCTTTTTTATGCGTGCTTGTTGTTTCTAAAGTTTTACCTCCAAAATCAAGTTTTGTTTTTACTGTCGCTGTTGTTGCTAAATAATTATTTTTGCTATACGAATAAATAGACCTCCCTTTAGAATCATAATAATTAACATTTGTCGTCCAGCTTGTTGTACCAAGAGCACGTATTTTTAAGCAAGTTGTTAATCCTTTAGCATTTGTTATAGGTGTTATTTCATAAGATACAGAGCTTATTCCACCATCCAGATCAATATTGTTATAGTCATCGTAATAGTTAATTGTGTACAAATCAATACTTGTATTTTGTAAAGTACCCGTTGGGAAAATAGAATTGGTATAATTAGTAGTAGTTGAACCAATAGGAGTAGAGTTTGTAGTTTTTGTTTCAAATAAAGCAGTATTATCATTGACTGCTTTTTGAATTAATATCCTGGTCAAATTATTAGAATCAATATATTCGCCTGTGTAAATTACTCTGTTAAACGCATCATATTTTGTAAATAGCCATTTTTTTAATGTTCTTAAATTTGCATCTTGCGTAAGAACTGGCCTATCTAATTTGTCATAGACAATATATTCCCAATCTTTACCGGGGATTTTTTTCTCTACTAATCTATTTTTTGTGTCATATTTGTATTGATAACATAATGCACTTAAAGTTGGTTCGGTTATTACTCCATCTGTTTTTGGAGGTAAAACATAAGTTAAGTTTCCATAATCATCATATACATAATAGGTTTCATGAGGAGTGCTAATTTCTACATTACCAACTACAGATGTTCCATATGTCTTTTTTAATATTGTACGACCTTCCTTATCTTTGAATTCTTCTGTTGTATTGTTGTTTCCACTTGTCCAATTTTCATTTTTAATTATATTTTTATACAACTGACCAGAAGTATAATACCCTCCATTAGTAGTGCTTAATGACAATGTAGGATCGAAAGTGTTGTTTGCTAAACTTAAGGTTACAGTGTATAGCCTTACTTCATTATCAGTATTATATTGATATTCTAATTTTTGATCATGCCCTTTATTTAAAGCCCAATCTGCTCCGGGTGACGCCTGAAGCAAAACGCGATTTAAAGGTGAGTTTTCAATCTTCTTTTGAAAAAAAGGATTTGGTTCTATATTATCTATATCTACTGGGAAGTTTAATTTATAATAACTTACATCTCTGGCAATTGCATCACTTGTTTTTCGATAAGAGGCTGTTGTGCCATCAATATCCATATAAGGCAAATATTCTTTCTCTTCCCTCCCATAAATATCGTAATCAATAGGAGTAACGATATCTTTGTAAAAAGGGGAAGCTTTTATAGCTATATTTTGAATAGGATTTCCTAGCCCATCATAATAATCAATACTTTCTTTAACATCTTTATTCGATGTAATTTCGGTACTATTTTTTAACGGCTTCTGATAGTCTCGAGTAAAAACATAATTTTCATTAGTGAAGGTAAGTCCAGTGTAAGCATCGGAACTTATTTTTGCCACAAAAGTGCTTCCTGCCTGTATAACTGTATTGGGGCCAAGAGTTATGGTCTCGCTTGCAATTAATGTAACAGGACCTGTGGCGGCTGTTACGTTATAACTGGTGGCAGGTATTTCGGGCTTTGCTATTTTTATTGGTGTCTGTGCACTAAGTTTAATACTAAGAAGAAATAATAGTACTGCTACATGTTTTAAAATATTTTTCATTTACTATTGTTCTTTATAGTGATATTTATTTTCAGAGATAATATTTCCTAATGCATCTTTTACAAATTCTAATCTTCCAGCATTGTCATATAAATAATTTATCATGTCACCTTTTGGATCTGTAATTGTGCTGACACCTATTAACGGTTTATGTGTATAGGTAGTAATCATTGATTTTGATAAGTTAATTCTTAATTTATTTAACTCAGTAATTAATAATTGTTCGTCGGTTCCGTTAGAATAATTTTGAATATTAGCTATATATTGATCTACCTCACTTGAGGTGGCGTTTTCTATTTTAGCAATAATTTTGGTTTGATTGTAACCCCAGATATAAACAGTATGGGTACCATCTTTTTTACTTACCTCTTTGATGTTCCCATTTGGATAGTAATTTTGGAATGTTATATTTTCAACATAATCAGGGGAATTAAAAAAGTCTAAAAAGGGCTTATTGTCTTTTAAATAAGAATCTTGAAAAGCATTGTTTGACTTATCTAAAATTGATATTTTTGATTTTACAATATTTGTATTATCAAATCGATATTCTGTTAATGCTGAAGAAACAATTTTTTCAACTCCATTATTATTAATAGTCTGTTTTGTCTCTATTGGCAACAGCATATTTCGATCAACCATTGATTTTAAGACTTGAGCAAAACCGGTTACATTGTAGCTGTTTTCTGTTTGACAAGAACACCAGATATTAAAACAAGATTGATCCGTTCCGCATTTATATTTATTGTCAAGTTCGCATTGTTTTCTGTAAGCGACACAATCAATGATATATTTTTTGTTAAAATCATAATCAGATGGATATTTATAATAAGTTGTAATTTTTTGATTTTTACTATTAATCAACGATTCACTTGTAAGTTGTCTGAAATTATTATAAGTAAAACTTTTTTTAGAAATCAAAGAAATACCTCCGGAATTTTGCTTGTTTTCATCTCCTGTAAGCTGATAACTTGAACTAAGGTAGCTTATAATTGAACTGCCTTCTCCCGGGTACGTAAAGTATGCCTTAACTAAATTATTGGCTGATCCATCGCTGTAAGTAAAAGTTCTTTCTTCCAAAATATTTCCACTAGTGTCATATGTTTTCGTTTGTAATGGCTTACCAAAGTAAACTCCTAAATTACTTTCATTTGGGTATGGAAAATAGTCATGAAAATTTAAAGTTTCGCCAGGATTGGGATAGTATGAAGTAACATAAGTCGCTCTACTGAAAGTATTATTAATTGCTGTGGTAAATATATTTTTCCCAGAAGAATCATTTAAACTAGTATTGCCTAAAGATATTGGTGATGAAAACGTTTTTATTTCTTTTCCTAAAGCATTATTGAAATATTTTTTCTCCACTTTAGTATAACCAAAGTCACTGTTATACGCAACATTGAATTGATTTAAAGGATAAGAGGAAATATAGTATATAGGATTTAAGGTAGCCTCTTTATCGTATCTACCTAGACCAGTAAAAACAGGAAGTTCTCTAATTCTACCAGTTGTTAATCCATTTTCTTCGTAAATATAATTAGTAATTAATGGATTTAAATCATTTGAATCTTTTTTTAGAGTTGTTGTTGTAACTCTTAAGCCAGGCCCATCAACATTAACGCCTCTATATAAAAATTTATTCTGCTCGTATTCTAAAATTAGTTGTCCTCCAGTTGGATAAGTAATTTTTTCTAATATGCCATTTTTTGTGTAAAGTGAGTTTGGTCTTCTATCTGCAGCATTCGCATTATAGCTGGCAGGAAAAGCTTGGGTTGCAATATAGTCAGATAATCTTTTTTGTTCCCCTACATAAGTTGGTCGTGGATATAGAGAAAAGGCTCCTTTGTCAATAAAATCTCTTTGTGCAGATGGATACCACCAAAGATTTGGCCATAAAGTATTTGCATCATTATTGTTGTAATATCCCCAATAATCCTGTTCAAATGAAAATTTATTAGGCAATGGATTTTCATTATAATTGAAGGAATACTTCCCGATATTCAGTTTTGACTGATCATTTATTTCTATACTGTTTAGATATAGTCTTTTGTATAAAGATTGAACAGATGTTTCTAAGGAAACATTATAACCTTCAGCAAGTTTATAACTATAATTAAAAACAAATTGCTTTATTAATTTATCATTAGAATCATAAATTTCTATTTTATCAAGTGTTTTTAAACTAGCTTGTATTCCCACGTTGGGTTTATTATAAACATCTTCTCTTATACTTCCCGGGACAAACACTATTTTTCCTTCATCCCAAATAATTGATTCAAGTCGAGGCTGAACTCCTTGTTGTATATCATTACCTGATGAAATAGAAAGAGTAGAAGGATAAAGATCTCTTTTGATAAAAGTATTTGAAAGGCTATAATAATTCTCATCTACATAATTGTATTTAATTTCTTTTCCACCGACACTTTTTATAGTAGATATTTGCCACGCTTTAGGCCATAATCTATTTACAATTTCTTGCGTTTCAGGATTACTGTACGATGAACACATACTTTGAGACATTGTTGACCAAAATGAAAATATCTGAGAAGAGTTAAATTGAGCATCATGATAAGTTGAGTATGTGTATGCTTGATGAGCAAATTCATTATGTGTATTTGTGTTTGTAATATCTCTGCGATATCCTAAGTACTCCGCATTTTTAAAATCATAACTTACTCCATTTGAATCTTTAATTAGAAAACGATTAATCCCTTTATTTACATCATCTATGTAATAGTTTATATTAGTTGAATTTTTGTCAAAAAAATTAATTTTGTTTGCCGTTTCAAAAAAAAACTTTTCTGAAACTCCATTTGGTAAAAAAACATTAAAAATATCTGGAGCATTGTCTTTTGCGCCGGCATTTATGCCTTGGAATTGAGCCTTAGCAGCATCTGAGTAACTAGTTCCACCCAAGCTCATTGAATTTACAATGTCCTGTACATTTTGACTAGAATAAAACCAACCACAATCTTGATACATTTGTGCTGTTACGCAAGTACTATTAAAATATTGGGGAGCACCAGGAACGTAACCATAGGCTGGATTTAGTGTATAGAGAAGAGTAAATACCATTCCGATATTTGTTTTTATATCATCAGGAACACCTATTTGATTTCTTGAAACCATTGCCCCTGTTATTAGGCTCCATGATTGACCTACCCAACTTGCTTCCTCTTCAACCTTTATTCCACTACTATCGTAAATTAGATAAATTGGGACATCTACTCCATCGGATTTTATGTTAAATATGGGGATTTTTACATCTGCAACTCCTTTAAATTCATTGACTTGAGGAGATAGAATTTTTTCTATTTTTGATGTAGAAGGGGTGTTAGGTATTAATTTGTTGATATCTGCATCTTGTGCATATATTACAGAGCAAATAAATATTAAACAGACTTGTAAAATTTTTTTCATTTATTTTTTTAAGATTATTTTTTGTTTTCAAAACTACTGAATAATTCTGTTACAATAAAAATTAAAATTTACTTTAACAGATAAATTGCTGTTAATTAAAAATTTATTATGGGAAAATTACTCTATTATTTTTCAACTAATTGACTTTGAGTATTTAGCCCATAAGTTTGTAATCGGTTTTTAAAAATATTTTTACGAAATCGCACTACTCAATTGAAACATAGGTAAATACATAGCCACCAATAAAACAGCCACCAAAACTCCCACAAAAAGAATAATAAAAGGTTCTAAAACCGTAGTCATAATTTTAGATTGCTGTACGACTTCCTGATTGTATTGTTCGCTTAGTTGTTTGAAAACATATTCTGTTTGGTTGGTTTCTTCGGCTACTTTTACTAGTGATATAATTCGGTTATCAAAGAGAGGAGTGTTTTTTAAGCTCGAACTAAGGCTGTTTCCTTTTAAAATACTTTGTTCCACTTGTTCAAGTGCTTCTTGAAGTGGCACAAAATGAATCATTTTTTTAACCATTTGTATACTATTCAATAAGGGAACTTTGGCAGTTGTTAGCAAAGTTACAGCCTGGGTAAATTGTGCCAAATAAACCTTTGTCATAAAAGTGCCTAGAACCGGAATTTTAATCAAAAAGTAATGCAAGGTTCGTTTGTATTTAGCATTGTCTTTAAAGAATTGTGTGGAGAAAACAAAAGCAACAATAGCCAATAAAAAGTAAATTCCATAGGTTTTGGTTGCCACAGATAATTTGACGATTACCTGAGTCAAAAAAGGTAATTCCATATTGTTTTGTTTGAAGATATCCTGAAACATAGGCACCACATAACTCAACATAAAAACAACAACCAAAACCGCTGTACTTAAAACAATAGATGGGTAGGTGAGCGCTGCCACGATAATTCTTTTTTGCTCATTTTTACGCTCAAAAAAATGTCCTAGTTCATTACAAACTTGTGCAGTCGTTCCGGTTTCTTCACCAATTTGAATCGAGTAATATTCGTATTCGGTAAATGATTTTGAAGCTGCTAAAGCGTCAGAAAATGGCCTTCCATTCACCACTTGATTTAGTATTGACTGAATTAATTCCTTATCAGCATTTTTCTTTAGTGATTCTACAATTAGCGATAATCCTTCTTTAAAACTTACTCCAGCTTTTAACAGGACAGCAAGTTCCTGATAAAAAGCCTGTTTCTTTTTATTATTAAAACTTTCTCCAAAAAAAGTAATTTCTTTTTTCAGCAAGGCTTCAATGCTATTCGCATTTGTAGGCTGAATCGTTTTTTTATTTGGGGTATTCTCTATTTTAAAGGCCATTTTCCTGATTCATAAAAAGGGTTACATCATTTTTTTTAGAAACAAAAATTTGATAGTCGGGGAGTTCTGTTTCAGCAAATAAGGTTATGGCATCAACAGTTCCGGCTTTTATTTCTTTTCCTTTAAAAAAAACTTTATTGGGGTTAATTTTCAACTTAATAGTATCCAGATTTCGCATAGTAAATTTTTCCTGAAAAGAATAGGTCACAGTATCTATTTCTGAGATCATTATTAAAATTTGCTTTTGATCGTCGTATATTATTTTGTGTGGCTCATTAAAATCCTGCCATAGTTTTTGTTCAAAAAGAACCAATGTGCTCGTTTTTTCAAAATTAGTCTGAATAGTGTGAATTTGTTTTTGTACTAAGCGCAAAACGCTAAATGCCATGCCTACTACAATAGCCGTAATGATCATAACAACTAATAATTCGGCCAGTGTAAATGATTTTAATTTTCCTGTTGCCATAGTACTTGTTGTTTTAGGATTTCTTTTTTTGAAGCATTGTTTGTTGCTTCAATTGAAATCATCTTTTTCGCTGCGACAGCTTCGAGATTGATATTTATACTCCAACCTTTATACTCTTCCTGATAAGGTAGTTTTACAACACTATTCTGAATTTGATATTCAAGTTCATTCATTCTGGTTTCAATGGCATGCGTGTTTTTAGAAAAAGTATTTAAAACCAAATTATTCAATACCAAACTTGCAATTACAAATATGATTACAATGAGCACCGTAGCCACTAGAGCTTCGATCAAAGTTGCCGATTTTACTTTTTTTAGTATAACCATTTCAAAACTGTTTTAGGTTCCTGTTCCAGAATTATGCCACCATAAATTTTTGGCACAGTTTCGTTTTCGATGGTGGCATTGTAAACATGATTCATGAAAATAGACCCTGATTGATTGGCTACAAATTGTTTGGTGTAAACGGATCCCGAAACAGTTCCTTTTATTTCAAAATTGCCATTACAATATACCTGTCCTTTTATTTTGGCCTCTTTTTCTAAAACAATCTGAGTTTGAAAATCTGCAATTTCTTTGGTTTGAAGATAACATACAGTTCCTCTTACAATACTTCCGGAATCTATAAAAATTTGATTGTCAAATGGAATTGTCGAAATTTCATTAGCACTATTTTTGTTGTCTTGAGAAAGTACCAAAGCCGATGGGTAACTTAAATTGCATTTTTTGCCCATTGTAATTTTTTTCGAAGCCAGCGCCTGAAAACTTCCAGTTGTTTCATCTTCAATTTCTATAATTGGCGCAATTAGAATTATATCTGTAAGCGATGCCGTTTTTCTAATTTTAATCGAAGTTTCTGATTTAATAATAATATTGCCGGAAATGATTTTATTCTCTAATACAATTGGATTTTGAGAATAATAGCCTTTAGTTCTGGATTTAAATGAATTGATAATTCCTGAACTGGCATTTAAATCTATATAATCTTGTTGGGTTTCAATTTTGTATGTTTTAATATAATTGTCAAGGGTTTCTAGAACTGCTTTTTCTGGTTTTGGTAATTCAGCGGTACTTTTTTTAATTGATCCGTAAATAAGCTGAGAACCATAATAACTATTTCCGGCTATATAACCTGAATTTACGCCTTGAGTTGGTAAGTATGCAATTCCTCTTATACTTGTAGTTCCAACGACAGTCAGCGCATTATGTGTTTCTTTTAAAAATAGAGTAGGAGAAAGGTCAGCATTTATAAGAGACCCGATTATGGCCGTTTTGGTGAATTTCTTTTTACGGAATTGTGTTACGACAATACCTTTTTGAAAAATTCCCCATTGTGATAAATTAGTTTTTATAGATTGATTTTCCTTTTTGATAAAATCAATTTGAGCTGTATCTAAATTAAGTTCTTTTTGTTCTAAGAGTGATTTAATACCAACGTCAGCCAATTGAATATTTTCGATAGCCCCTTTTGACTGCTCTTTCATGTAAATAAAAGTATAGGCATACAGTATTAATCCCGCCAAAAGCAGCGCAATTAATACCGCTATAAAAACAGTAAATTGTAAGGCACCTGATTTAATTTTTAGCTTTAATTTCAATCTTGAAGCATTATGAGGTTTAAGTTGCCTTTGTATTTTACGTAAATCGATTCCTTATCCCCACTTTTTAAGAAAATTTCATTTTCAGTATCGCCAATTTTCATGTAATAATTTTTATTATCGATGATAATCATGAAAATTTTATTTTTTTCTTTCGAATCTGATATCATGCCTTTGTACAGAATCGCCGGCCACACTAAAGTCTCTTTTGGTTTTGGTTCTTTTACTGTCTTAGAAGATTTTGCTTTAGTATTAGATGCAGTCTGCGGAGCATACATTTTCCCTAAAAAAGGATCTCTATAATTGACATTAATGGCAAAAGATTCTCTTTTATTAATTTTTAGCGGTTTGATAGTGAATTCTGAATTGTTTACAGCAGGTTCTTCATCTGATTTTGTAAAAGAAAAAACCTGATATAAAACCGCGCCCCAAACAAATAATACGAGAGGTAAAAGGATGTATATGTTTTTTTTATTTTTCATTATAACTATTTTCGGGCTAATTCATTTTCTAGTTTTGTCACTCGCAAAACTAACTCTTTTAAAGATTGAATTTCTTTATTTTGTGCTTCAATTTTTTTGTTTTGTTGAATGGAGTAAAGTGTTAATTCTTCGATTTTCTTTAATAAACCCATGTTCATTTCGGCTAGCATTAATCCATTTTTTTCAATTTCCTTAGCCGAAGGAATTTCAGGTAAATGCTTGTTTTCTTTTATATAAATTTCTACTTCTTTCAATGATCTTAATTTATAATCATTTGCAAAAACATAATCGGGTACGCTCATTGGGCTTTGAAGGTCTACTTTAACTTCTTTCGTGTGGATGGTACCATTTACAGCCAATTTTGTATCAGGAGCAAAAGTGCCAATTCCTATGTTTCCATTAATGTCTATATGAAAGTATGGTGAATTTTGATTGTCAGTCCAATTATAAATGGAAAAGCTAGACTCTGTCACCATGTTTGCACCAGAACTTATTGCCCAAGTTTTGCCAGCAGGATTTCTTAAAAAAACTTTTGTAGTATTTGCATTTACACTTTCGCTGCCTAGACCAATGCTGCCAAGTACATCTAATTTATATGCCGGTGCAGGGATGCCAATTCCTAGGTTTCCCGTAGAAGAAAAGTTAAATGTATCCTTTATTGAAGATGTAGTTGAAAAAACAATTGATGCACCGTCATTAGTTCCGTCATATTCGGATCTTATTCTCGCCATTTCCTGATTATTATATTTTGTAAAAACAATATCTCCGGCATCTAACGGGCTAACGGCATAGGCCTGAAAATTTACATTTGTTCCATTTTCTAATCGGATACCCTGATTAAAATTTGTTTGAGCAGAAATTACGTAACTATTTATTCCAAGTAAAATAAATATCAATTTAATTGTAGTTTTCATAAAATAAGTTATTTAGTTTTTTCTAAAGTTTCTATACGATCCAATACCAATTTTCTAAGTTCATCGAAATCTTTCTTATTCATTGCGTTTTCATTTAACAGGAAATTAATTTGTTTGTCTTTTTCTATTAAGTGTAAAGTAAGTTCTTCAATTTTCTGAAGCAATTTAGCATTCATTTCTCCTAGGTTAATTCCGTTTTTTAAAACTTCTTCTTCACTAGGAATATTTTCTAAATGCCCTTTTTCTTTTATGTGTTTTTCGACTTCTGCAAGTGTTGGCAAATCATAATCTTTTTTAAAGACAAAATCTGACCAGCCAGTTGTCATTACTCTTATTTCTCTTGCAGCAATTGAGCCTTCAACTGCAAGTTTATAAATCCCGGTTGTTGTTGTACCAATTCCTAATTTTCCTAAAATATAGCTATTTCCATTTCCATCTATTTTTAAATTCCCTGAAGATTCAACATTACTTTTTGAATCTAAGATGTATCTCCAGCTCTCCCAAGTATTCTGACCATAAAAAGCACTTCTGTAAAGTATTCGAGAACCATTCCAGGTATTGTCAAAATAAAGTTGAGACACTAAATGTTCACTCTTGCCACTTATTTCCAAGAGCGATCCCCAAGTAGAGGGGGCATTTAAACCTTCATAGTTATCCCACAATTTTATAGACATGGGATTAACACCAACCCTTGGAGGACTATTAAAATCTTTTTGTTGTGTTGACCATCTTAAACTGTTTGAACCTAGATTGCCATCAAATGTTTGGCTGTAAATTGCATTATTGCAAATAATCAGAAATAGACATAGTATTTTTTTCATATAATTATTTTTTGGATTTAAGAATATTTATTTCTTCATTTTGTCTTTCAATTTCTTTTTTCATATCAATCATATACAGTGTCATTTCCTCAATTTTCTGCAATAATTTAGCATTCATTTCTCCTAAGTTAATTCCGTTTTTTATAGCTTCTTCTTCACTTGGAATATTCTCTAAATGACCTTTTTCCTTAATATGTTTTTCAACTTCTGCAAGTGTTGGCAAATTGTATTCTTTTTTGAAAACATAATCCGGCCAGCCCGACATATCTACTTTTACTTCTTTGGAGTGAATGGTGCCGTTCACAGCTAGTTTTGCATCTGGAACTGTTGTACCTATGCCAATATTACCATATAAATCGATTCTCATTCGCTCTATTCCAAATGTGCCAAAGACTAAATTTCTATTCATGTCCGGAACTGTCGAGTAACCAGACAGATCTATAAACGATTTAGTTGACAAATTTGTCCCTCCACCTGCAGAAATTCTTAAAAAACCATCATCTGCTAAATGTGATCCATTACTAAAACCTCTAATTTCCCCATTTGGCAAGGTATTAGATGAAATTGATGGTCTTATCATGGTATTAGTTAAACCACCATTTATTGTTAGAGAACCGGCTATAGATAATTTGCTAATAGGACTGATTACTCCTAAGCCTATATTTTTATCACTAGTAATTGTTAAAGCTGATCCAGTAATTCCATAATCAACATCAAGGAAGGCTAAATTACCATTATCTCGGGATTTAAAATTCCATGGCCCGCCGGTATGACGATATGGTACAAGTGACAAACGAACGATTTCACCATCTGCTACAGCAACTTGTTTTCCGATTTGTAAATTGGTATCCAAACTTGCTGTACCTGTTGATGGCACTGTATTTTGAGCGAAATTTGTTTGTAATGAAAATAGCGAAACTAACAAAAGTAATTTTTTCATTCTTCTATTTATTTTGGTTTAATTTCAAGTTAGATATATCTTTTTTCATTTCCTTATTCTCTTTCTTTATTTCGTTATTTTCCTTTTTCATTTCGATCATATACAGCGTCAGCTCTTCAATTTTCTGAAGCAACTTGGCATTCATTTCACCTAAATTAATTCCATTTTTCAATATTTCTTCTTCACTTGGAATATTTTGTAAATGCCCTTTTTCGCTGATGTGTTTTTCAACTTCCTGAAGCGTTGGTAAATCGTATTCTTTTTTGAAAACAAAATCTGGCCAGCCGATCATATCTACTTTTACTTCTTTTGAGTGGACTGTACCGTTTACGGCTAGTTTTGTATCTGGATTTATTGTACCAATGCCAACATTACCATTTCCAAGAATTCGTAATTTTTCAGTTTGGTTTGTTAAATGAGATTCTTGCGTAAAAAACTGCATTCCATAAGTATTAGTTCCAGCACTTTGAACAATTGTTCTTATTGAAGTTCCAAAAGTATCAATATTACCTTCGTTAATTGACTGCGCAATCATTATGGAAGATACATTATCTGTATTAGCAGAATTTCTTACGAGAATATTACCATTCCTAACCTCTAATTTAGCAAGTGAATTTCCAGTGCCTATACCAACATTCCCATTTGAATTTACATTAAGTGCCTGTCTGTCCACTCCTAAAGAAGAAACAACATTTAATGACAGGGAATTATCTAACAGTCGTAAATAAGAACCCCCTCTAACTGGATTTAATAAATTCAAACCTGTATTTATGCTATTGAAATTACTTATGTTGTTACCGATACCAACTCCTGAAAAGCTTAAACCTGGTTCGCTTGCCCAAAATACTAAATCGGCCTGATTTACATCATCAGTTCCTCCATTTGAGTGAAGCAAAATTCTGGAATCTCCGTGAGTTCCCTGTACGGTAAGTTTGTGTCCCGGTGTTGCAGTACCAATTCCTATGTTACTATTGCCTGAGTTACCTTGAATTGTGCCGGCGGGGGTATATATTTGGGCATTTATAGATGTTGTAAATAGGAAAGTACACAACAATAGTAATTTGATTTTCATAATAATTTTATTTTAATTTCTCTTCAATTTTTGAAAGTCTCTCAAATACTAATTTGAAATTTTGATTTTCGTTTTTTAGTTGTTTTATCTGTTTATTTTGTTCAATTGTATACAAGGTCAATTCTTCTATTTTCTGCAAAAGTTTGGCATTCATTTCCCCCAAATTAATTCCGTTTTCCAAAACTTCTTCTTCACTTGGAATATTTTCCAAATGCCCTTTTTCGTTGATATGTTTTTCAACTTCTTGGAGCGTTGGCAAATTGTATTCTTTTTTGAAAACATAATCTGGCCAGCCTAACATATCTACTTTTACTTCTTTGGAATGGATTGTACCGTTAACGGCTAATTTTGTGTCTGGATTAGATGTACCGATTCCTATTCGTGCAGCATCTAAAATTAAGGGTTGATCACCGCTTCCTGTGCCTACGATAACAGGATAGAGATTATTAACAAAATCAGGGTTATTCATAAAATGTCTTATTGAAAAACTTCTAGCATCGCCACCACCTGTTCTTCTTGGATAGAAATTTGAAATACCATACACTGTTAAAGGTGCATCAGGTGCAGAATTTCCTATTCCAACATAACCGTTGGTATTTAAATGTAATTGATCGAAATTTTCGACACCATTAATTTGAAAAGTATGCATATCAATATTTGCATTCCATCCTTTGCTTATTATTCTGGAAATTCCATTAGTATTTAAATCAAATACTAAATTTGAATTTAATTTTTGTAATTCTAAAGTACCTGTTGGGTTTGTAGTTCCGATACCAAAATTTCCCGAATAGATAGAAGAATTTCCCCCGTCTTTAAAATATACATTATTACCAATTCTTGTTCCTCCTGTAAAATCTTCCCCATAATTTAGTGATAAAATATTATTTGGTGCGTGAACAAATGCTCTTCCTCCACTTCCTCTTTCTGGAAATTTAAAAGTGACATCGGCCAAACCATTATACGTAAAAATATTGCTTCCGTTTGGGGAATTTATTTGTGAAAAGACGCTTGTTACAATTAGAGTAGTAATTAAAAGGTATATTTTTTTCATTTATTTTTTTGATTTGATATCTTTTATTTCTTGTTTTAATTCTTGAATAGATTTATTCTGTTCAATCATATATAAAGTCATTTCTTCAATCTTCTGCAATAATTTTATATTCATTTCAGATAAATTAATTCCATCCTTTTTCATTTCTTCAGCAGAAGCGATTTCAGGCAGATGTTTGTTTTCTTTGATGTATTTGTTAACAGCATCCAGAGAAGGTAAATTATATTTTTTTTCAAAAACAAAATCTGCCCCTGCATCTACAGTTACTTTTACTTCTCGGGAGTTTATGTTTCCGGCTACAGTAAGTAATGAAGTAGGATTCGTAGTACCAATACCGACAAATCCATTTCCTTTTATAATAAAAGGAGTGGCATAACCACCACCAATATCCCTAACTCTAAAATAACTACTCCTTGCCGCATTTTCTGCTGTTCCAAACGAACTAACATCAATGGTAAAAGCATCTATTAAATCCTGACTACCGGGAACATTTAAATTGATTCTTGAAGTATTTAGGGTTTTTGCTGTAAAATCTGAACTTATATTATTTAAATTTCCTGAATGCCAAATCCTATTCCATCCTTGCCAACTGCTAGACCATCTTCCGAAGTATAATTCATTTGTTCCTATACTATTTACTAAACTTGCATAATTATTAACATCAAAACCAAAATTTAGACCTTGATAATAATTTGAGCCTAAAGTGTTATTTGCAGGCTGCACAGCAACCCATTGCCCGTTTACTCCAGAAAAAGATTGTAAATTTGTTTCTAGATTTCGCAATGGAAAATAGGATTGCGCTTTTGAGGAAGAAATAAATAATATAATAAATAAGAAAAGGAATTTTGTTTTCATTTTTTTTGTTTTATTTTGGATTAGATTCTATTTTTTCTAGTCGTTTTTCTAAATCCATTAATTTTTTGTTTTGTTCTTCAAGCTTACCGATTTTTTTGTTTTGCTCAATAGAGTAGAGTGTTAGTTCCTCAATTTTCTGTAAAAGCTTAATATTCATTTCAGATAAATTAATTCCATCCTTCTTCATTTCTTCAGCAGAAGCAATTTCAGGAAGATGTTTATTTTCTTTGATGTATTTGTCAACAGTATCAAGAGAAGGTAAATTGTAATAGGTTTCAAAAACAAAATCGGCTCCGGCATCTACGGTTACTTTTACTTCGCGGGAGTTTATGTTTCCTGCAACAGTAAGTTTAGAAGTTGGATTTGTTGTGCCAATGCCGACATTTCCACCAAATGGATTTATATTTAAAGAATTAGAGGTTACGGAAGCATTATTAAAAGATTGAATAAAAGGCAGGTCAGAACTTAAATATCCGAATCCTATGCTAATTGCAGGATTCGCGGTATTTATTTTTTGTGTTAAAGTAGTATTTATATTTGTTAAAGATGATGTTATCCCTCCACCTGTAACTTCAAGTTTGGAGCTTGGGAAAAAAGTTGAATTTCCAATTGATAAATTTCCGGCAATACTTTGATCTCCTATAAAATTATTTGCTCCTCTAGTTGCTAATTCTATCCAGGTTGGATTATTTGGTTCAAGTCCTCCAGCAATTTTTCTAAAAAACAATCGATCATTCATTGTGTAAGATGATGATAGCTGTAATTGGTGATTATTTGCATCATTAGAATGTCTTATTACAAATAAATGTTGCCATCCATATACTTGTGTATCAGGATTCAATCCAATTGGCAGCGACCCCTGATAGGCTCCTGATTTTAGTGGAGCTGAAAAATCTGTAATTTCTACAGCGCGACCGTCACCAATTTGTTGTGCAGATAAAATTGATGTAATAAAAAGAGAGGTTATAATTATGATTGTTTTCATTTTATTATTTAGCATAGAGTTTAATTTTTAAAATTTTTATTTCTTCATTTTGCTTTTCATTCTCTTTTTTCATTTCAATCATGTAAAGTGTCATTTCCTCGATTTTTTGCAAAAGCTTTATATTCATTTCAGATAAATTAATACCATCCTTCTTCATTTCTTCAGCAGAAGCAATTTCAGGTAAATGTTTGTTTTCTTTGATGTATTTATCGACGGAATCTAGAGAAGGTAAGTTATAATCCTTTTCAAAAACAAAATCTGCTCCGGCATCTACGGTTACTTTTACTTCGCGGGAGTTTATGTTTCCTGCAACAGTAAGTTTCGATGTTGGGTTTGTTGTACCGATACCAACATTTCCATTTTGAATATAATGATTTCCTTGCCCACTTACTCTTAAAAGGCCACTTGCGATAAGATTAGTATTTAATTCTGTTGGAACAGAAAAGTTTGGAATGTTAACACCCGTGTGAGCTTCATTTATTTTTATTTGATTAGGACCATCTATAATATTTACTTTTGATTGTGTATAAGTAATTTTAATATTATAAACAGCATAATTCTGAACATTAAATAATATTGGTAGTTGTTTGTTTATATAACCGCCAAATGTCGAACTTAAGTCAGTAGGAGTGCCTAAAGTAATTTTGCCTAAGTGTTGTATTCCATGCGATTCTACTAATTTAAGAGCTGGAGAACCGGAATTCACGCCCTGGTCAAAGCCATTTTCTACAATGTATTTTTGATAATCAGTAGCAAAATAAGCTTGATATATTTCTATAATTATCAATCCACCATATTGCCAGTGATAAGAATTATAACCAATATTGGCTATTTCATAACTTTTTGCCTGGGTAGCTTGAGCTGATAATAAACTTATGACAGTTGATTGAACACCATTTTGATTTATTGTCGTTTGCGATGAGGTGATGTTAAAAAAAAAGACTGTTAAGACTACGATAAATATTCTCTTCATTATTTAAGCTTTAGAATTTGATTGATTTTTTTATCAAGTTGTTGAATTTTTTCATCCTGAACTTCCAAAAGATTTTTTTGCAATTCATTTTCCTTTTTCATTTCAATCATATAAAGCGTCATTTCCTCCATTTTCTTCAATAAATTCATATTCATTTCAGCCAGCATCAAACCATTTTTCTCAATTTCGCTAGCCGAAGGAATTTCGGGCAGATGTTTATTTTGTTTGATGTACTCTTCAACTTCTTGCAATGATTTAAGTTTATAGTCTTCTGCAAAAACATAATCGGGAACTAACGGTCCAGACATATCAACTCTTACTTCCTGTGTGTGAATTTTTCCTTTTACGGTTAGTTTTTCATCTGGAATAGTTGTTCCTATACCAACGTTGGCGACGAAGTAGGCATTTCTGTTTTGGTAAGTTCCGGTTGTGGTTGCATATACATCAATAGTTGTCTTAAATGTTAATGTTCCGCCGTTTGTTATAGTATAGGGTAAGGTATTTTGAATCCCATCATAAATTGTAGGAGTTACTGCGTAGTTTGACTGATAATAATAAGTGGTTCCTCCACCTCGAAGCCAAATAATAATATATCTATCGTTACTGCTATAACTAATGTCTTGCCATCCTGCTACAAAAGCAACATTGTTTGAAATAAGTGTTGGTTTAACGTCGGCATCAATAAAATGAGAACCATTACCCCAAGAAATTACATGATAATTAAATGTAGCCATTAAAGACCCTCGCCATAATTCATTAGCATGAATGCTACTTCTACCTAATGTTAAGTTTGTTGGAACATTATTCAACCAACCTCCATCTAAAAATCTTACAGGATAAAATTTATCAAGATCTCCATTTATAGTAAAACTGCCGGAAACTTGTGCATTAGAAATTATAGTGGTAAAAAGCAGAAGTATTGTAAATAGAAATCTTTTCATAGGGATGGTTTATTTATTTTGTTTTAATTTCTGAATGTCTTTTTTCATTTCGTTATTCTCCTTTTTCATCTCAATCATATAAAGTGTCATTTCCTCCATTTTCTTCAACAAATTCATATTCATTTCTGCCAGCATCAAACCATTTTTTTCGATTTCTTTTGCAGATGGAATTTCTGGCAAATGTTTGTTTTCTTTAATATAATCCTCAACTTCTTGTAACGATTTAAGTTTGTAGTCTTCAGCAAAAACATAATCTGGAACTAGTGCTCCTAACATATCAACTCTTACTTCCTGGGTGTGAATTTTTCCTTTTACTGTTAGTTTTTCGTCTGGAATTGCGGTGCCAATACCAACATATCCAAATCCCGTTGTAGTATAACTTTTAATAACCATTGCTGCCTCTGCTAATCCGGTTGATAAAGTATTATTTCCATTTGCTAAACAGAAATATAAATCTTGGCGGTACCATCCTGCAGCGTTTGGAGCCGATATTATAGCCGATTTATTAAAATCAGGATTGGCTCCTAAATGAATTTCAGTTGGGTATGATGATGGATCGCCCGTAGAGATTTTTAATGTTGTTGCATAACTACCATATATGTCTAAATTCTTTGATGGATTTGTAGTTCCAATTCCAACATTTCCTCCATTTGGCTGTATGAATGTTCCACTTTTTCCGTATAAAAAACCACCATCAATGATAATTCCTGTTTCGAAGGCAATTTTTAATTGCTGATAGTTTGGCCCCAACCATGATCCACTTGTTCTATATATACCATACGATAATGGTGTTGGCTGGAACCATGTAATTCCATCTGGGAGATCACGACCATCATTAGTACTATTAAAATTTATAGAATTGTGTAATTCGTAGGTTTGCGCGTTCATTTGTTGAAATAAAGCTATAGTAATGCAAACAAGTAAATTTTTTACTTTAATAATTTTCATTTTCATTTTCATTTTCATATTTTACTTAGATGATAGTTTTGTTTTAAGAATCTGTATTTCTTCATTTTGCTTTTCATTCTCCTTTTTCATCTCAATCATATAAAGCGTCATTTCCTCCATTTTCTTCAATAAATTCATATTCATTTCAGCCAACATCAAACCATTCTTTTCAATTTCCTGTGCCGAAGGAATCTCAGGTAGATGTTTATTTTCTTTAATATAATCTTCTACTTCCTGCAATGATTTAAGCTTGTAGTTTTCTGCAAAAACATAATCCGGAACTAACGGTCCAGACATATCAACTCTTACTTCTTGCGTGTGGATTTTTCCTTTTACGGTTAGTTTTTCATCTGGAATTGTAGTGCCTATACCAACGTTGGCTACGAAGTAGGCATTTCTGTTTTGGTATGTTCCTGTTGTAGTTGCATACTCTTCAACTGTCGTTTTAAAAGTATGTACAGGACCATTGACTTCATTATATGGTAATGAATTTTGTACTCCATCATAGACCGTTGGATTTACAGCAAAATTAGATTGATAGTGATAAGTAGTTCCTCCACCACGTAACCAAATTATTAGACACCTGCAGGTATTATTTGATGATCCATCGCTCCAGCCTGCAACAAAATTTGTATTTGAAGGGATAATAGTTGCATTTACAAAAGTTGAACCATGTCCGTAATTTGAAACATGAAAATCGATAATTGCCATCAATGATCCTCTCCATAAACTATCTGCATGTACATCACTTCTTCCTAAAATCAACTTGCTTGGTACACTTTGAGACCAGGCTCCATCATAAAACGTAACAGGATAAAATTTATCAAAATCTCCCCCAACATTCAAGCTGCCGTTAACTTGTCCATAACTATATTTTGAAATAGAAAGAAGAAATAATACAGTAAGTAATATTTTTTTCATACTTTATTTTTTTTCAATTTTTTGAATTCTTTTTTCTAATTGTGTCTGACTGTTTTCAAGGATCTCATTCTTTTTTTTCATTTTTTCATTTTCCTTTTTCATTTCAATCATATAAAGCGTCATTTCCTCCATTTTCTTCAATAAATTCATATTCATTTCAGCCAGCATCAAACCATTTTTCTCAATTTCGCTAGCCGAAGGAATTTCGGGCAGATGTTTATTTTGTTTGATGTACTCTTCAACTTCTTGCAATGATTTAAGTTTATAGTCTTCTGCAAAAACATAATCGGGAACTAACGGTCCAGACATATCAACGCGAACCTCTTGTGTATGAATTTTTCCTTTTACAGTAAGTTTTTCGTCAGGTACTAAAGTTCCGATACCAACATTATTACCCATAACTAAAAAATCATTTACTATATGAGTTTCGTTCATATTTGGAGTATAATCTTGAATGTTTGAAAGAACGTTTGTATTGACTGATTGTCCATTTGTTTGATAGGCTATAGATTTCATGTTTTCACCAGTTGATCTTGTCCATCCTGCAAATTTAAACCCCCAATCGTGGTAAGCAGCCATGTAAGGTACATCAAGAGCCAAATATTTTTTGCCATTATATAGACATGTTTTTAATACCCAGTTGCTATTGTTATCAAAAGATTGAATTGAAGCTGATGTACCACTATAAGCTGATGTAGAATTTATTTCTACAACATTTATTCTACTAAAAGCTCCTGCAGAACCTCGAAAAGCAGTTATTGTGCCTACAGCATTGTTCATACCTATTAAGGTGCCATTATACATTTCATGAAGTAAAATTAGATTTCGCGTGTAATCTCCAACGCCATTATTTCCAATATCAATTACTTTATAATCTCCAGCTACTGTTGTTGTTTGAGCATTTATAAATAAGGGAATGCATAGCATCAGTACATATATAATTTTTATTTTTTTACTCATTAGTTTTGTTTTTAAGTTTGTCTTCCAGCGTTTTTATTTTTTCATTCTGTATTTCATTTTGATCTACATTCTCCTTTTTCATTTCGATTATGTAAAGTGTGAGTTCTTCAATTTTTTTTAAGAGCTGCATGTTCATTTCTGCCAGCATTAAGCCATTTTTTTCAATTTCTTTTGCAGATGGTATTTCAGGTAAATGTTTGTTTTCTTTGATATAATCTTCAACTTCCTGCAACGATTTAAGTTTGTAGTCTTCTGCAAAAACATAATCCGGAACTAACGGTCCAGACATATCAACACGAACTTCTTGGGTGTGAATTTTTCCTTTTACTGTTAGTTTTTCGTCTGGAATTGTGGTTCCAATACCAACATTTGCAGCGAAATAGGCATTTCTGTTTTGGTATGTTCCAGTTGTAGTTGCATATTCATCAATAATCGTTTTAAATGTATGTACAGGACCATTAACTTCATTGTATGGTAATGCATTTTGAACCCCATCATATACTGTAGGATTAACGGCATAGTTAGATTGATAGAAATAAGTAGTGCCACCGCCGCGTAGCCAAATAATAATACAAATACATGTGCCATTTGAAGTTGCGTCTCTCCAGCCAGCAATTAGAGTAGTGTTTAAACCGGCATATGACGGCTTTACCTCAGCATTTATAAAGTTTGCACCATTTCCATAATTAGTAACGTGGTAAGTAAAACTAGCCATTAATGAACCTCGCCAATTAGAATCGTTATGAACGCTGCTTCTCCCTAATGTTAAATTTGTCGGGACATTATTTCCCCAAGCACCATCATAAAAGGTTACAGGATAGAATTTATCAATATCTCCACCAACATAGAAACTACCAGTTACTTGTCCATAACTGTATTTTGAAAAAGAAACTAATACGATAAATAATAATAGTTTTTTCATAATTTTATTTGTTTTCAATATTTTGTATTCTTTTTTCTAATACTATCTGATTGTTTTTAAGATTCTCATTCTCCTTTTTCATCTCGATCATATAAAGCGTCATTTCTTCAATTTTCTTCAATAAATTCATATTCATTTCCGCCAGCATTAAACCATTTTTTTCAATTTCCTTTGCTGATGGAATTTCAGGTAAGTGTTTGTTTTCTTTAATGTAATTTTCGACTTCCTGTAAAGATTTAAGTTTATAATCTTCTGCAAAAACATAATCAGGAACTAACGGTCCGGACATATCAACTCTTACTTCTTGCGTGTGGATTTTTCCTTTAACCGTAAGTTTTTCGTCCGGTATTGCTGTACCAATACCAACATTTCCATTTTGAATTGCTTTTATAGCAAGAGAAGCACCATTTGCTGTAAACACATCTCCTACATACAAATCCCAATCGGATGTCATGGGAAGGAATTTAGAAACTGTTAAATCATTTCCGGTAGTATTTAAAGCTGTAAATGCGCCATTTATATTTATAGAAGTAACTTTTATGTAAACTATAATTGGAGTGTTTACACCCAAGGTATTGATAGCTCTAATTCTAAAACGAGGATTAGCATATTCAGTATTACAGTCAATGGTAAAATTGGTCCCGCTTCCAACATAAGGATTGTTGTTAATACGACCGGCTTCTCTCCATAATGCCGGATTTGAATGTGTTATAGAAGCGATATGCGTGGCAGCTGATGCCACATTACCTCTTGTGTAGCTAATTGAAATTTGATAATACCCACTTGCTCCGACTGATGCTGGATTTACTCTTAAAAACTCTATATAATCTCCAATAACATATCCAGCTGGAAAAGTAACGCTGCTTTCATATTCTGTGGTGTATATAGCTGAAGTTTTGTTATCGTTTTTGGCCAAAAGTTTTGTTATCGATAAAGTAATCAACAGGGCAAGAAATATTATTTTTTTCATGTTAAATAGTTTTAAAGTTTATTTATTTAAAAGTGATTCGACTTTTTTCTTAAGTATTTCCATTTTTTTATTTTGTTCAATCATATACAGCGTCATTTCCTCCATTTTCTTCAACAAATTCATATTCATTTCAGCCAGCATCAAACCATTTTTTTCAATTTCCTGTGCTGATGGAATTTCAGGTAAATGTTTGTTTTCTTTAATATAATCTTCGAGTTCATCTAATGATCTTAGTTTGTAGTCTTCAGCAAAAACATAATCGGGAACAAGTGGTCCCAACATATCAACTCGAACTTCCTGAGTATGGATTTTTCCTTTTACGGTTAGTTTTTCGTCTGGAATTGCTGTGCCAATACCGACATTGCCATTTTGAATTGCTTTTATAGCAAGAGAAGCTCCATTTGATGAAAAAACATCTCCTACATATAAATCCCAATCTGATGTCATGGGAAGAAATTTTGAGACAGTTAAATCATTTCCGGTACTATTAATTGGGGTGTAAGAGCTGTTTATATTTATTGAAGTTACTTTTATATATACTGTAAGATTATTTTGTATAACGCCTTGTGTATTTATTGCTCTAATTCTAAATTTAGGTCCAGTATAGTCAGTATTACAATCAACAGTAAAATTATTTATAATTCCTACATATGGATTATTATTTATGCGTCCTGTCTCTCTCCACATTGCTGGATTTGAATGAGAAATTGAAGCTACGTGAGTTGAACCCGCCGCTACACCATCTCTTGTGTAGCTTATTGAAATTTGATAATAACCACTTGCAGCAGCAGATATTGGTGCAACTTTTAAAAATTCGATATAATCTCCTATAATGTATCCAGCAGGAAAAGTAACAGTAGATTCATATTCAGTAATATTTACAGTATTAGAGACATTATTAAAAGATTTTGCTACAAGGTTTGTAGTAGTAAAACAAATTAAAAGAGCAAAAAAGTATATTTTTTTCATTTTAAAATAGTTTAAAGGTTTATTTGTTTAGAAGCTTTTCAACTTTTTTCTCAAGTATTTCAATTTTCTTATTTTGTTCAATAGAGTAGAGGGTGAGTTCCTCAATCTTTTGCAAAAGTTTTATATTCATTTCTGATAAATTAATTCCATCATTCTTCATTTCTGCTGCTGAAGCAATTTCAGGTAAATGCTTGTTTTCTTTAATGAATTTGTCAACAGATTTAAGAGAAGGTAAATTATACTCATTTTCAAAAACAAAATCAGCTCCGGCATCTACGGTTACTTTTACTTCACGCGAATTTATGTTACCGGCAACGGTAAGTTTTGAGGTTGGATTTGTTGTTCCAATACCAACATTGCCCTCTAAATTAATTGCTAATTTTGTAGTATAGTTTAATGTTTCTAATGAAGATGAAGGATTTGCAGTTTGAATTAGTAAACCATCCATACCTGTATCAGTACCAGTATATAATCGTACTCCAAATGAATTGGTTTGATTTGTATGAGTTATCATTTCTAAGCCATTTCTTCCATTTCCATATTGACCTAATTTTATTTCTTCAAAATTGTAAGATCCTGGAATACTTATTTTATAATTAGAATTGTTTACAAAGTCACCTATTTGAATTATATTTTTAGGGATAGTGGTGCCAAAACCAACATTTCCATTTGGTAAAAACGTCATATATCTTGTGTCCAGGTCTTTTCCTATGAAGTTACTGGTAACGCTAGAAACTCCATTAGTCGAATAACCAGCAGTACCTAATGCAAAAAATGATTGATTGCCAGAGTCATTTGTAATAAAGTAGGCTCTACTCCAGCCACCAGTGTATCCAGGAAAGTTTGCTTTTATTTGTGCTCCATATGCAGGATAATCAGTACCAATTGAAACATTATTAAAAGTCGTATTTTGTGCTTGGGTTGAAATGCTAATACAAAAAAAAACAATAGTTAATGAAATGATTTTTTTCATGAAAATTTAAGGATGAGGTTTGTATAAAATGGTTTGGATTAGTTTTTTTAGTTTTAATTGATTGTAAAATTAAAAACAGTACTTCTTGGACTTTCATTTCCGGCTTCGTCAAATGATTTTACAAACCAGTAATAAGTTCCTTTTGCCATGGTTTTATTGTATGGACTATTGCCTTTATCCTTAAAGTTTAAATTAGTCAAAGCACTTTCTGTATAAACATAGATACTGTCTTTTTCAGCACTTCCCGCAATAGCAGTTCTGCTCCATTGAAAATTTATGTCAGTACTGGTTGTCGTACTCGCATTTGCCGGACTAGATGGAGTAGGAGTGTTAGGAGCTTTTGTATCTATCAAAATAGATCGTGAAGTATATAAGGTTTGTGCAGTTCCGTTGCTGGCTCTTACCTTCCAAGTGTATTTTCCTTCATCAAAAGTGAAATTTAGTAAGGTGGCAGCTGTACTTTGCTCTTTTACTACTGTACTATTTTCATCCAAAACCTGAAGCTGATAAGCTGTTGCTCCTATGATCGCATCCCATGATAATTTTTGCAGGGCTGTTTTGGTAGTAAGATTGTTAGCGGGGGTAAGTAATACTACAGTATTATTTTGAAAATCATCGTTATTTAATATTTCAAAACTCCATTTAGAATAAGCTGTTTCGTATCCGCTGTTGACGGCCTTTACACGCCACTGGTATTTTCCGATATTCAATTGCTGTGTAAAAGAGTTTTTTGAAACCAGGGTGTCCACAACCAATTGTTGTGGTGCATCAAAATTGGGTGTTGCAATCTGTAAGCGATATTTGTCTGCATACTCAATGGCTTCCCATGAAAAAGTCACCCCGGAAGATGATAAGGTAGCGTTGTTGGAAGGTGCTATAAGAACAACTTCTTTTGTGGAAATATCATCAACTATGAGTATTTCTTCACAAGAAATAAAACACAGTAATAATAAAATAAAGAAGTATTTGTTAAGATGGAATTTAGTCATAATGAATAGGCAATAATTGTTTTAAAATAGGATGTAATTGTTTTAATAATATATAATTACATGTCAAACAAAGCTTTCGATTTTTTCTTTTCTTGTATTTTTTTTGTAGTTACTCCTGAACATCGATTTTTGTCTTTTATAATATCGGCCACATAATAATTCCCTCTGTCTGATACTGCCCAACAAAATTTACTGACCTGATATGCCACAATAGTTTCAGGGTTAATATCGATAGTATCTACTTTTTTGCCCAATTTAAATAAGGCAATAGTATATTTTTTATATTGCGTATTGGTCAGATAAAATGCATCAGATTGTCTGATTTTTGCTATGTCATCAGTTGACAAGCTAACAGCAAGACTTGAAATTATTTTCGAATTTTGTGTGTTGATCAGTAATTTTAAAATATCTGCATTATAATCAGCATTTATTTCTTTTGTAAGTCCGGCAACATCGAGAATCTGAATGGTTACAAGTTCAGGTTTAACAGGTAAACTATCAATATAAGCTACCTTTTTATGGTTTTGGTTGTATTTCGCTTTTGACTTATAGATTTTGTTTAACTTTTTGTTATAAGGAACTATGCCAATTTCAACCCGAATATTGTTTTCAAGTTTAGCCAAGGCTTTAGTTTCAAATACATTTTGATTGTATGATAATTTTGATTCTCCTATACTTCCTAATTCTACAACTGAAGAGGAGAATTTGTAGTCTTCATTTTTAATTTTGGTTGTCTGACAAGCAGAACAGATAAGCACCGCCAAAACAACAATTTTCTTTAACATAAGGCCTGATTTTTAATTGTATAGTGTAATTTTATTTTGATGAAAAAATATTTTTGTATTGTTAAATTTTAATACTATTTTTTTAACAAATCTAATAAAATAGATGTAATTGATTGTTAAATTTTTATCTTTATTTTAAGATTTTACTGCCTTTTGTTTCTTTTTAATTTTTCTCTTTTTCTTACTTTTTATGACGAAGCCTTATTCTATTGAATTACATGAGATGGAATATATTTTTTTGTGGTTAAAATACTTTTTTGTTAAATTTTAAATCGAATATTATCAAGTAATATCCTATATTAGTTTCTTGATTTATTATAATATTAAAATTTTAAAAATGAAGAAAATACTACTATTACTGATAATACTAATATGTCAAAATATTAAAAGTCAGACATTTTCGACTAATGTAACTCCTGTGGGTTGGGAGCATAATATTCTGTTTAATGCAGGAACTCGTTATACGGTTACACGAACAGGGCCAATGGTCGATATACCAACTTTATTTGATGGCGGAATGATGCCTTATTATACTACAACTCCAATTTCAGTGGCAAATCCAGTAGTAATTCTTATCGAGGGTCTACCAGAATATCATACACAAACAGGTGCGTGGGTTGGATGGACAACGCGCTATTGGCCAACAAATAGATTTAAGATTGAGGGATATGACACAAATGGATGGGTAACCTTTGCAGATTATTCCTCAACTGACTATGTGGGATATAATTTTTCAGTGAAAATAGCTACTCCCGGAACTTATAGAAAACTTAGATTTACATTTTATAATGCTGAGAACAACGGTAATTTAGGTCTTTCAGAATTGTTTTTCATTCACCCTGAAGCTACTTCTCCTTATGCCGGTTTGTTAAGTTCATCTCTTAATAATTGGCAAATTGGCAGTGGTAATTTGACTTATAATTCAGGTAATGTTGGAATTGGAACTAATGCACCTGATAATAAATTAGACGTAAACGGAACCGTACATTCTAAGGAAGTAAAAGTAGATATAACTGGCTGGCCAGATTATGTTTTTAAAAAAGAATATGATTTGCCGACACTTGAAGAAGTTGAGAAACATATCAATGAAAAAGGCTATTTAAAAAATATTCCAAGCGAGGAAGAAGCTCTTAAAAACGGGATTTCATTAGGGGAAATGAATGCTAAATTACTGCAGAAGATTGAAGAGCTTACGCTGTATATCATCGAGCAAAATAAAGAAATTCAAATAATTAAGAATGACAATTCTAATTGTAAAGTCATGTCAGACAAATTTGAATTATTACAACAAGAAATTAATTACTTAAAAGCAAAAGTATCAACCAAAAATTAAAATAATTATATGAATAAGAGAACACTAATTTCATTTTTTACCTTTTTTATAGTTTGTCTTTCTTCGTATTCGCAGGACGCCAATCATTTTGAGTTTACTTTATCGTCGCCGGTATTTACACAAGGCGTTTCTAATTTAGCTGTAAATATTCAATTCCCAAATATCCCATTATGGGGTTGGTTTGAAGTTACAATTACATCAGGTTATAGTAATCAATTAGCAACAGGGAAGCTTACTAAAAGATATCAGATTGGTCACAATGTTGGTTCTGCCGGTTATTTTAATCAGACGACTGAAATTCCGGAAGCATTTGGAGCTGTTGCATCTCAATGGTATATTGGAGATTTTAATCATGATACTAATACTATTCCTATTTATCATTTAGTAAATAGTAGTAATGTGTTGACTATCAAATTTGAAGGAGTAATGGCCTATGCTGTGGATATGAATTTATTAAAGACCAGTACAACAATTAGTCCACTAATAACAGCCGTTGCCCCCGGATCCCGACAGTACATGAGTATAATGCAAGACAGAGTTGGTATTGGAACCAATACACCAGATTCTGCTCTTGCAGTAAATGGTACAATTCATTCAAAAGAAGTAAAAGTAGATGTAACAGGCTGGCCTGATTATGTTTTTAAAAAAGAATATGATTTGCCAACACTTGAAGAAGTTGAAAAACATATTAATGAAAAAGGTTATTTAAAAAATATACCAAGCGAGGAAGAAGCTCTTAAAAATGGAATTTCTTTAGGAGAAATGAATGCAAAATTGCTTCAGAAAATCGAAGAATTGACATTATATATTATTGAGCAGAAAAAAGATATTGATATTCTTAAAAAAGAAAAAGATATTAATATGGTCAATTCTTGTTCGCTTCAAGAGTTAAAAACTGAAATAAATAAATTAAAAAATAAATAAAATGCTTACAAGAAAAAAAACGAAATTACTGGGTTCAATTTTTATAATGTTTATTTTTAATCTAGCATCCTATTCACAAACAAATAATAACTTTGAGTTTACGCTTACAACTCCTATGTTCCCTAATGGTTCACCAAATCAGGCAATAAATATTCAATTTCCTAGCGTGCCTGTTTGGGGATGGATAGAAGTTACAATTACTTCTTTTTATA
Source organism: Flavobacterium sp. GQ95 (assembly GCF_059758655.1). Taxonomy (NCBI): domain Bacteria; kingdom Pseudomonadati; phylum Bacteroidota; class Flavobacteriia; order Flavobacteriales; family Flavobacteriaceae; genus Flavobacterium; species Flavobacterium sp. GQ95. Next base: position 1,533 of record NZ_JCAXEB010000022.1, on the reverse strand, counting down.
ACTCGCAATTTAGTGCTGGAAAACTTACCAAAAGGTACCAAATTGGTCATAATCCTAATAGTTATTTTAATCAAAAAACTGAAATAGCTAATGCATTTGGTGCTATTGCGACTCAGTGGTATATTGGTGACTTTAATCATGATACTAATAGTATTCCAATTTATCATTTAGTAAGCACAGCCAATTTTTTAGTAATTAAAATAGAAGGTGTACTTACTGATCCTACATATGCCAATACGGTAAGAACTGGCACTACATTAAGTGCATTAGAGACAGTCATATCGCCCGGACCCCGACAATATATGAGTATAATGCAAGACAGAGTAGGTATTGGTACCAATACACCAGATACTGCTCTTGCAGTAAATGGTACAATTCATTCAAAAGAAGTAAAAGTAGACGTAACCGGCTGGCCTGATTATGTTTTTAAAAAGGAATATGATTTACCAACATTGGAAGAAGTTGAAAAACACATCAACGAAAAAGGGTATTTAAAAAATATTCCAAGTGAAGAAGAAGCTCTTAAAAACGGAATTTCATTGGGAGAAATGAATGCAAAATTGCTTGAGAAGATTGAAGAGCTTACGTTGTATGTAATTGAGGTTAATAAAAAAGTGAATGTTGTTCAGGATGATAATATGAAACTTAAGGAAGAGAATAGAGCATTAGGTGGAAAGGTTGAGAATATTGAGAAGAGAAAATAACGGTCTTTATTACTGTAAACTAAAAAGAGCAACTCATTTGGGTTGCTCTTTTTTGGATGTTAAATTTTGAATAGAAATTTTCTTTGTTAATTTATTTTATTTTTAATTTAAGAGGAACGGAAAATAATTAAAACTATTTTCTCCTTAGGTCTATCTCTTTAAAGCCTAATCCAAAATCATTTTTATACCATTTAACCATAAGTTTAGAGTTATCTATATAAATTGTATCTATAGATAAACTTGGAGGAATTTTAGTTTTGTCAAATTTATCGTATACCTTTCTGATTTTTGAGTTATACAAATCGATAATTAATAATAATACATCATCTTCATCTCCCTTGGCAAGCAGATATCCATTTTTTTGGTCATTAATTAAAGGATACATTAACATAATTTCATGTTTGTTTTTCTCAATTGGCATAATTAAGGAAAAGTTACACGCAGATCCACAATCGTCTGAGAATATAAAGCTATTTTTACACTTAATTAAATCTTTATCAATTAGATCGAAATGTAAAGTGTCCTTGCTAACATTTTCGAATTGGTTAATAATTCCCCATCTAAAAATTCCATATCCATCTGCATTGGCATCAAATTTCAAAATTGTGTCATTTTTAAAAAAAAGAGTGTCACTCGATATCTTTGATACATCATTAGTATTTCCTGTTCTCTGTATCTTAGAACTAACATTTTTATCTTGACAAGCTGAGAACAGAATAATGAAAGAAGTAATTTGTATAAAATTTTTCATAATTATATTTTACTTTTCTTTCCATAAAAATGCCCCTAAATAGTGTCTAACTTTTTGGGGGCAATTCAGAGACATTTG
>NZ_JCAXEB010000021.1:0-44764 GCF_059758655.1 Flavobacterium sp. GQ95 | reverse complement strand
ACAGATATGGAGTTTTAAGACCAATTAAATCCCATCTTCTATAGTTTAAATTATAACCCAAAAACTCTCCATTTAAGAAAGGCATGAAAAACATTCCTATTTTAATTGGAGTTTTTTTTACAATAAGAAAGGTTATAAAAGATGAAAAAAACGATCAAATTAACCACAATATTCCAATCTAATCTTGCCTTATTTTGAAATAATTGTCGTTTTTACATCCTCTTCCAGTATTGAAAACGTTTAATTATTAATACTCAAATTACGCGCATTCCTATAAAATTTCACGCTTCTATTTCTGGAAAATAAAAACATATGAAAGTGCAAAAGTTAAAAAAGAAGGATTTGACTTTGGGGTGAAATCGACCTGGAACTTTTAAAACATCATTGAGGATTACTAGAATAAACAAAGTTATTCTTCTCTGTTATCTCCTGAAAAAATGATATATACTCCAATTATAAAACAAATTACAAAGAATACCATTTGTAATATATCTTTAAAAGATACATTAAAGTATATCAACCAATAGGAAGTAATTGCTTTTAAAAAGCACAACAATAATTTCATCTTATTTAATATTTAAAAAATTAAATAGGTGAAAAAGATTAGGTTTTTGGGATTCGAAAGATAGTTATAATTTAAATTCCTTTTATCAAAATTCAGCATTTTTAAATAGGAAAAAGATATTTATAATTATATATTTTGAATCCAGATCTCACACAAGAGAGCAACCCATTGGAAATGGTTAAGATAGACATACTGAAGATATCAGTTAGATCTGCCGCATGTTGCTGGAAAAAAATTATCAGCCTCTGCTTATTTGGCGCTGGTTCGCTCAAGGGCTATCATTAAGATCACATCTTTGTGCTCGTTGATTAGGATCTTACACATAGATGGAATTAATACTCCTTGATATGACATTAAGTAAGTATTTGTCTGTGTTGAAGGCTCTTGGTCATCAGCTATACGATCCAGCCATAAGCTGTGAGCAGGCGAGTGATCTTTCAAAATAAATATTGGGTTCATTAGACACAGGCTATCATTACCCTCTTACTCCCCCATACAGATATGCAAGTTTCTTTTGGTGTGCGTTAATGATATATAAACACTTACCATCCTCATTAAATTTTTCTAAAAACCATTTCAGTGTTTTTATAGTACATAAGACTATGAAAATTTAACAATATCAAGTTATAAAAAAACTATAGGGTAAAAGATAATTCTTTACAGTAAATACAAAGTACAAAATTTTTAGTCTGAGATAAAAAGCAGGGATCCCATTTTATATTAAAAAATCAAATTTACTTCTTATCTTTTTTAACTGGATCATTAATTTGACTAAATAAATCTGTTCTTCCTGTTGTGAGTTTAACGATATCGGGAGAACATTCGTAATGTGAAAGTTTTAAGTTTTCAATGGTATTATGTATCCATACTTTAAACTTGGTATCAAGCCATGTAGCAAATTTTAAAGCAAGTAAGCCAAGCCATTCATATAGATATCTTGTTTAGGCTTTGAAAAACAAAATATCCTCTTTTTAAATACTGGAGAATAGCCATTTAAATCTGCGTTTCATTTTCAAGATACGCATTAATAATTTTTTTTGTACATTTTAAAATAACAAAATCACGGACAAACTTATTAAAAATCTTTCCTATTTCTGTAGCATTAACTTTAATATTCATATTGTTTTCTATAAGAAAAATGAATCTATATCCTGATAAATAAAATCTAATGTTTTCATAAGTTCTAAATTACGATAATAGTCTGAAAAAAGATACTCGAAGGAGAACCTTTAAAAAAAATCACATTAATTAAATTCGGCATTTAATCATTTCAAAATTAATTAAAGAAATATAAGATCTAAAGTAAAACACTACGTCGTTATACACACGCATTTTTTTAATCACATACTCATCAAAAAAAGCACTGCGATAAATCCTCACAATTGGTTTTTTAAAGAAATAATTTCCAATAGGTTACTTAATTTTAGCAAATATTTATAATAAATTTTCCCCAGTTGACATACTCCAGAGAAAGTTAATTTAGAAAATTTGCCCATGTGTGGACTATCTTTCCAGGAAATATTCTATATCGACAGGAAAATAATCCCGAAATGAAACAACATTTAAGGGCTCCTCTTTTTAGTTTTGAGTACCGGGTTTTTCAATAACTTTAATTTGGATCATGCCCAACCAGAGGTATCGCGGATCTAAATGAGAAGAGAATTAACACTAATAAAAACGGAATAGTGAATAATTAAGAAGTCTTGGTCAATTAATTATTATCTTTCACTACACATTATAAGAGAAAAAATAAGTAATGCAACAACTACAGCGATACTGTTTTGATTATGACAAATGGGATCCGGCAGCAAATTTACTAATACGAATTGGTTACCTAATATAAAATACATCATGGCAATCCATCAAGTTAATTTTTTTATGGAAATTCAAGATTATCTTTTAAATATTCAAATTATTGCAGTCCAAAAAAATATCATAGAAAAATACATGTAATGAAAGCCTTTTTGTATATGCTTTGCAGGCTGGAAAACTCAATTTCACCTAACTTAATTTTACGTATTAATCAGACCAAATGTGTCAATGAGCAAAATATGGCAGAATTACCTCAGATAAAAAACGAACTGACAAATCAATTATGCATTATTCACAGATTAATCGTTGTTTCCACTACTCATTACATTACAAACACATACAAATAAACACCTAACAAACAATACGTTAAATAATATTCCACTTACACAAGTATAACTGCGTAGTGTTTTTTCTTACATTTTCATATTTAGGTGTTACTTTTGGAATAAGTATATTACTTTTCTTGATCTAAAAGTAGTATAGTAATTTGATTTTATAGGTAAATCAAATGGGTTTTTAATAATTTGGGGGAAAAGGTGTCCGGCAATGGGCACCTTTTTCATTACAGTATTCGCCCCGCATTAAAAGCTTTTTATTTAAAATGCTTGAAATCGTAGATATATTATTTAAAAAAGATACTTTAAATTTGCGCTTTTGAAACTTTTAATTTTTGAATTATATACTTTCAAATAATCAAAATAGTCAATTTTGATATGCACTTACAGATTGCCAGTGGCTTACAATTGTAGTATTGAATTTTTATGCAGAAAAATAATTACTAAAGACAAGCCGCTTAATTGAATGATTCGCTAATAAATTAGATTATTCTAGCTTTAAAGGATTGAAAAAATTCCGGAACAATGAAAACCGATAAAGAAAATAAGATCTATTTTTCACCTCCATTCATATTTTAATATATATATGTGTATACCTGAGTAGCGCTTTTCCGTAAACCATATCATTTATTGTTTAATTTTATTTATGTCAATATTTAGAGTAAGTGAAATTTTGAAGTGGGAACATTCAAATTCTTTACGTTTTTTTTGAACTTAAGATGCCCGAAAGGGCATCTTTTTTGGCAATATAAATTATAAACTTTAGACCAGAATTTTGGACATATTAACAAAATAACAGCTATTTCTTTAAAGCTACATTTCTTTAAACATACACATATTAGTTTATCCAACTAAGACCTGTGAGTAGAAAAGGAAACCCTTAAAACAAAAATGTGTTATAAGAAGATCTAAACCATTAGTAAAAAACCTAAATTGATATTACCTATTAGTATCTTTAAAAGAGACAAACTCCCAAAATTTAAAATTGTTTGATACAGAGGGTGAATATAGATTTTCTAATAAAGTGAAATGAAGATTAATTTGCTATGAAAATTCTATTTCTTCTTTTTTTAAGCCAGTAACAATTTCCAATATCAAATCATCAGATAAGAAATCATTTCTTCTTTTTTTTGCGGCATCCGCCTGAATTTTCAATAATTTGGTAAGAATATATTTTGATTTTTCATTATTACATTTTTGTATTATTACAAAATAAAATGTGATATGCTAAAAAAATTTACTTAAGAGAAAATGAGGGTTTGCATTGCCCAATAACAATAGAGTGAATATTAATTGAATACAACTTTTGAAATTCAAAATATTAGTTATCAACTAGAAATAACTTTATAGGATTTTTTTCTAAACCCTATTGATACGTTTAACTATTAAGTACTTAATTAAACTAAACAATTACAAAATGAAAAAATCAATTAAAAACTAGATTACTGCTTTGTAAGCCAGTATTATTCGACATATTGTTTATTAATGCCGGACTTGATAAATTCTTTCACTATATGCCATTGTCAAAAGAAATGCCTGAAAAAATACTCAAAGCTTTTGGCTCTTTTATGGAAATTGGCTGGTTAATACCACTTGTAGACATTGCAGAACTTAATGGGGCTATTGATTATTATACCAAAAACAAGGACTTTAGGCGCGTTGATTCTCTTATAAGTAATGGTTGTGGTATACTGCTCACTAATATCTTTCAAGAATCAAGCGATTTACCAATTGCATTAATTTTAAGTACTATTCTAATTTGGATGATGTTTGAAAACAGACAACAATATTTTCCAATATTAAAACAAAATTAAAATAACACAATTTAATTTTGAAATTAGATGGATATATTATAAAATCTAAACTTATTAATAATGGTATTTTGATGTTTTTTATTCTTAAATATTGCTAATCAATTTTTATTAAATAAAATTCAACTTTAAAGGTTGAAATAGTAATTAAGAGTGGTTGGAATTACCATTTACGTTTAAAGTGTTGAAGGATTTCCATCAGAAAGCATTATAATTTGATAACTGTAGTACGTTCTTAATTCCATAACAAATTTATTTTTGGATCAAAAGCCTTTTTATGATCTATATTTTTCAAACTTGAAAACTTCGGTCTCCCGAACTTCATTTTAGACTATGAAAGCCAAGTGCATTTCGAAGCTAAATAAAGGGCAATACTTTAGATAAAAAAGGATCCTAAATCAATAAGGCATTATTTGTCAATTAATTTTTATTTTTCAATACGCATTAGCTCACAAAACAATCATCCAAACAACTCACAAACAATAAGTTAAATAATAATTTAAATACACAGGTATAACTGTGTAGCGTTTTTTCTTACATTATATTACTTTAGAATTACTTTTGAAATAAATATATTGCTTTTTTAATTACACGAAAAAGTTTTGTAATTTGATTTCATAGGTTTGGGTTTTTTGTTATTTTTGGGAAAAGTGTCCAGCGATGGGCACTTTTTTATTTTAGTAATTGTCATGCTTTAAAAAGTATTTTATTTTCTCTTTAACTAATTAAAATTAATTCGCATTTGGCAAGAAATATCATTCAGGAAAACAGTTGGCGTATATTAAAAAACAGTTTCATTACTTTGCATCTTTGACAAATGAAAACACCTCCCAGCCAATTTAAATAAAAAATTAAATGTAAATAAACATGTTTATTTTTCTCATTACGCGTTAACATACGAAGGATGAAAATACAGTAATTCTGCCACTTCGCCTATAAATATTTCCAAAAATCCAATTCTTCATCATATCATATGCATCTTCAGATCTCATGAATCCAAAAAACATATAAAAAACCAAACTAGGAGGCTTACGTTTTATACAAAAACATTTAATTGAACGCTAAACTTTTGAGTTACAATATCAATCAAAGACATTATCATTATATATTAGGTTATTTATTTCTGTAATTGATTTGCGAGCAATATTCAATTACAGATTTTATTTTTTTTGGCTCTCATATCAATTTAATTCATTTTCTAAATCGCAATTTTAAATTTTAATATCTGAGAGATCCAAGCCGTTTGTGTAGAGCGGAAAACCCATTTTACCCTATAATATGGGAATTTGAATAACATTCTCAATACTAAAAATTTACTTTATTGATAAAAAACTTTATTATAAACTTAATGCTTCTTGATAATCATAGTGGAAAAGTTCTTATAAATTCCAATTTTAAAAAAGCTTCAATTCACTACACAATTATAATTTGCGATAAAAAAACTTTTCATCTACTTAAATTAGACCCATTTTTTACAAAAAAGTAAAGTATAAAATTAATTAAAACTTTCTAAAGGTAGATTTACAAGATTTTTTTTTCACAAATATACATATGCAATTCTCAAGCCCTTATAAATAAACAAGTTATACTAAATTCATCTACACGCGTATACATGTGTAGTATTTTTCCTTAAATCGTGTTCTTTTACGATTACTTTTGAAAAGTAGGTCATTTTTGAATTCTATTGGGTATAGATTCGATTTGGTTAAGAGGTGCCCAGCAATGGGCATCTTTTTATATAGTTAAGTTTTTCTATTTAAAAATATTTAGCCAGCCTTATTTCTTGTAATAAATTAAATTATATAAGTATGAAACAAAAATTAAGTAGAATTTCAATAAGGATTATAACCTCGTATCGTTTTTTTTATAATTAGTTGAGAAAATGACGAATCATCATCAAATAATCAAAATTAAAGTATACAATGAAATTCGTAAAGCATTAGTTGAGCCATTTAGGTATTTACCAAAAAAACATAAATAATTAACCAATAAACAATTAAACCAAGAACAACTAATTAAATTTGAATAAAATAAGTAAAATTTGAACTAGATTAGTTTTCAAAAATCTTTAATTATCAAAAACAATTTTACAATGAGAACAATAAATTTTCGATTTTTTCACATTACAATCATAGCATTATTATTGATTACCGTATTTCAATCCTGCAAAAAATCTGATGCCATTAACAAGGCTAAACAAGCCGATAAATTGGTTGGCATTGCCGTACCAGGCATTGCTGAAACCAAAGCGATTGCCCAGGAAGGTTTTGTTTATGGATTACCCATAGTCATGAATTATGCTGTGATGCACGAATATGCAGTCAATACAAACTCAGGCCAGTTTAAAGCACCGTTTAATGAAATCAGCAACTCAGCCCATGTTGCTACATATGAGGATACCGCCATAGTATCTCCAAACAGTGATACTCCTTATTCCATACTCTGGTTGGATTTACGAACTGAACCCATAGTAATTTCTGTACCTGCTGTCGATAGAAAGCGCTATTATGTGGTACAATTGATAGATGGGAATACTTATAACTATGGTTATATTGGAAGTCGTAGCACGGGTATCGAGGCAGGGAATTATCTTGTTACCGGGCCAGATTGGAAAGGAAAAATCCCAAAGGGTATCAAGAAAAAATTTACATCCACGACTCCTTTTGCGCTAACTATTTTCCGTACGCAACTTTTCAATCCTGCGGATATGCCTAATGTGGTTAAGATACAATCTGGTTATAAGTCACAGCCATTGTCTAACTTTTTAAATCAACCTGCACCTGCAGCTGCACCAAAAATTGATTTTCTTCCTGCCACTAGTGCTGGAATTAAAGCGAATTTTTATCAGTATCTGGATGCAGCTTTGGCTTTAATTCCGATAACTCCAGAAAACAAGGACATTCGTGCCAAACTTGCAACTATAGGTATTGGCCCTGATAAAAAATTCGAATTCTCGGATCTGTCTTTAGAACACAAAGCAGCCATTTTATTAGCCATGAAGGATGGTGATGCTGCAGTTGCAAAATATTTGGTTCATGGAACCAAAAAGATTAATGGCTGGAATGTCAGTGCTTTTTTTGGAGGCGAAGAATTTTATAAGGGAGACTGGCTTAAGCGTGCTGCTGCTGCAAAAGGAGGTATTTACGGCAATGATGCTCTTGAAGCAATGTATCCAATAACAAGAGAGGATGTCAAGGGACAGACTTTAGATGGAAGCAAGCACAATTATACCCTTACTTTTAAGGCCGGCCAGCTTCCTCCTGTAAATGCTTTCTGGTCGGTTACTATGTATGATGGTAAAACGCAGTTTTTGATTAAGAACTCAATCAACCGCTATTTGATTAATTCACCGATGTTGACAAATATGAAAAAAAATGCTGACGGGTCATTGACATTATACATTCAAAAAGATAACCCGGGAACAGATAAACAAAACAATTGGCTGCCTGCTCCAAATGGAGCTATTTATTTAGTCATGCGCCTTTATTGTCCAAAAACTGGAAAACCATCTATTTTACCAGTTGGTTCTGGAAGCTGGAATCCACCAGGAATTATTCAGGAAAATTAAATTCTTTTTCGCCATTATAATCAAATCCTTGTTTCTGACATAAAAGCAGAATCAAGGATTGCCTTTTTTTAATAATACCTGATTTTATTTTTTTATTTGCAATAAGTTTCAAAACAATCTATGACTCAGTCATCTAAATTAACATCTTGTAACGTACTTAGATTCTTATTTCATATAATTAGCTTCACAGTTTTTAACATTGAATTAAACCATCAAAAACAAAGCAGTTGGTCGCTTGTTAATAATTTAGAATACTTATATCTTTATGCAGTCCATAAATTAATAATTAAACTCAAAACTAAAAAAAATAAAGAAGCCATCTCAAATCAGACGGCTTCTTTTAAAAATGATTGAGCTAAGATTGACTCTTTCTGACAACAGTTTTAGATATAAATCACTAAAGTTTTTTCAACATTTAATGACATATTAACATATAATATTTCACTTGAGACAAGTCTCAAATTCACCTTAATATCAAATACCACAAAGATATTAAAGGCAAAAACAAATTAAATTCCCAAAAACAAATTTAACTCTAAGAACGTGTATATGTGCTTAAAAAGTATTGTGGTAACCCTGAACTTTCAAAACTGCTAACAGAAACAAATAAGACGCCAGCACAACAACATCATAATTGATTAGTCTCTCCCTATATTTAAATCAATATATTTTTCAAACATTATTTGAATCCTAATGACGCAAATCTATACTAATAAACAAACTAAAGTCACTCAAAAAAGACATTAAAACAATACAATAAGTCACTTTCTCCAAAATAGGTTCAACTTCAGATTCTCCGTCTTTTTTTCTGAAATTTTGTCAAATTTCATTTCAAATAAAAAAAATACAATTGCTTAATAACAATTCTGATTCGAAATCATGAAGTTGTAAGACAATTTTTCAAACAATAGAGAGTAATTTTTTTAACACCTCTCTCCTTTTTAGCCAAAAACACACTGTAAATCATTTAATTATCCATTTTAAAATATAATCATAATCGAGCGCGATAAAATACCGCACCTTCTAAGACAGTAAATTAATTTAAGTAAAAATCGGATGCTTTTATCGTCGTGACATTAGTATTATCTTTGATAAAATTTAAAAGAATTGACATAAGGAGACAATTCACATCTGACATTAAAGAAGAAAAAACGATCTTTATTAATCACTTACTATTTTTCAAAATATTTTTTGATTCACTGAATTATTTACAACTGGCTTTCAAAATAGTCCAGAAAACTGCTATCAAAAACATTATTGTCGTTTTCTAGAAGTTCATGCAAATCAATTTTAATATTTTTATATTCAATCAAGTCATACCACACATATAACTTACCCATACAGTTTGGACAGATAGTTTTACCAGCCCATTTTCTAAGCTTAATTTTTATGCCTGTATTACAATTAGGACAAGTATGATATTCACTCCACATAATATAAAAATATAAAAACAACGAAGTAAGACAACATATTAAAATGATTCTTAATTTTTGCTTTGTTTTTCAAACTTCACCCATAACAGAGATTTATTCTCTCCAAAAACCATCTGCTAAAAATCAACTTTAAAGCATTTTTTACACTTTAAACTGTTTATCTCTTTTAAGCACTTCAAAATCAGAAGCAGGTGCAATAGCAAACACAGACCAAAAACATGTGTTTCTTTGTTTATTTTTTTTGAAAATAAACAAAGAAATTCAAACAAAAGGAAAAACATAACATTGCAGGCTTTGGCCCTTCGCAAGAATTAATTCTCAATTAAAACAATAAAAAAAACTGAATTGACATTACTTTTGATTATTATATAAGAATTAAAAATTATGAATAAATTAACGAAAAATACAAATCCAAAAAAAAAGCAATTCACGATAAACAATTATAACCCATACCACTTTTTTGTTTTATGCAAAAAATACTGTTGAACATTAAGCATACAGCATCTTTACTACAACTCCACACCTACATTTCTTTAATTTAACCTCAAAAAAATATTGAATAATTTCAAGGCCATGACTTATACCCATCAAGAATATTATATCTGTCTTAAAATCTTTAAAATCGCCTGATAAAAGGTTCGAATTTCGCAACGTGAGAGACACTAGAAATTAAAAGCTACCAGATCAATACACACAGGTTTTAGTTTCAAATGTGACTATGGAAAATTTAACCCATTAAGAGATAAACACACTATCTAATTCTTTTTGAAAAGATACAATTGTTTTTTTTCTTAATATCTTATTCAATTTTATCACAAAATTCGAATATTGCTTGCATGCATGTGCACCCCCCTATAAATGCAGAAAAAAATCCTGCTTTTTTTGCGCTTGCTAGCCGATCCCCGTCAGCCGCTCCATGATTAATAAAATATAGAAATCATAGAAACTTTAAATCAAAACCGACAGATCGTATCGGAAATTGAACTGACCTGCAAAACGAAAGCTCCCCTGCTTCTTGAAATCTCTCAATCTCTGAAGCAGATAAACAAATGACAAAAAAAGTGAAGGAAGCTGGAAGGCTTCCGGATATCATACTATCGGATTCATTAATTATAACACTAAATTCCTATTTACAACTTTGCAGATCAAAGGGATTTATACGCACATCTTTATAAATATTATTGGCTCAAATGCAATACAGCTCTATCACATTCAATACACCATAGTATGTGCCATGCTTTAAGATTGCTAAAAATAAATCCGAAGGTATTTATTGAAGGCATTACTGCCATTGCATTGGCAGTGTATTACGACTTGTATGACCTTATTAAACATTAATAATTGTAGGCAGATGTCAGGTAAAAAGAATATTTTGTAAGCATCCACATACCAATATATTATGCGATCTAATTCAAATCCAGCCAACATTTGCGCTTGTCATATTGACGGCAGAAAAGCAGATATAATATGCAAGAGCAATTACATATTGACCTGAAAAATTGGGATGCTAAAAAACAAAACCCGAATAATTTAAAGAACGGCCATTGGATAAACCAGATAGCAAATCTATCAGTTTTAATCAGGCTTATTTACACGACAAATAAAGAAAAAAGAATATTGAATAAACAAACTTAAAATAGGAAAAACAAATCTTAATCTCTCTCGCTAAAAGAGCCGGAGTTATTGATTTTACAAAATTTTTCAAAAATACCGAATACCAAAGACATGCAACATAGTGTTTTCCAAACTTAAAGCAAGTAAAAAAAAATGAAAAATAAAAACACGGAAGTACTTGGGATTATCCTATGAAAAAAGCACCCGGAAATTTAATCCCGGAAAAATAGTTCTCAGACGTTAAAAAAGAATAAAGGCAAGAACATAAAAAGATGCTTAACAAGACAATTCTCAAAAGAAGATAGTGTCCCACTAATTAAACACGGAAATACTCCGAACTATCGGAGCTTTTGCACTTATTTTGATAATATTCCAAAAGAATAGTTTTTTCGTTTAAGGACTCTTCTAAGGAAAGAATGGTATCTTTTAATTTTATAATTTCTAAATCTGATTGGTTTTCCTCATTTATATTAATTTCTTGATATGTTTCCTTATTAATCTGATATACCCAATACGAAATGATTGTTAATACCGGAATAGCTATAATTAGTGCAATTATTATTGCCCCTTCTATTTCTGGAGTAGTCATTATCTTTTTTTTATACTTATTCGAATAGATGCTCTTTCTGTGGTTGTTTGTTTTGATAAGTTTTCATTATCAAAACCGATCATTGTCAATAATACGATTAATGCTATTATTGGTGTTACCAATATTGCGAATGCTATAGTTAATTTTATTTTTTTCATAGTGTTATTTTTATCTTGAAAAGTACTAAGCGCTTTGTAGATGATAATGATTGTTGCTTTCAAAAACACTTTTGTTTCTTTTGTCTTTAACTAGTAGAATTTCCACCAATTACAATTCGAAATACTATTATTTATTTTCCCTTCATCTTCAACCCGAAGGGACATATTTAATTTCTCACCACCTAAAGAGATAGTAATTCTTCATTTTTTTAGCCGGTAATTGCGTAGCAAAGAGAGAAAAGCTCCAGAAATCAACTCAGTCACTTGTTGTTTTCTACTTCTTGGTCCGTATGAAAATGTTTCGAATAATTAATATCATCAATTGACAGCATAGCTTCTTTATTATGAAAATTTTGGAGGTATTGTTATAGATGACTGAGATTTTTTATCAATAATTCAGCATTCTTGTTGAGTATTCTCTACACTTCTCCTTCATTTACAATAGAACAATTATTCCTTTTTTTGATCGTGAATCTGATATTTTTTTATACTAAATTGCTATTAAAAAAAATTGAAACCCCATATTGTATTGTCTGCATCAAACAATAGCTCTTTTGAGTTAATACTTTAAAAAAAATAATATTATACATTTTAAAGTTGATACACATGCGAATAAAAAACATTGCTAATGTTGATCCTAATAAAATTTTCTCCATTTCGTTTTAATTTAAATTATTAAAACTGATTTAACTATTTTTGATCTGGATAAAAAAACGCCTAACGACACTACACGTTAGGCGTTATAAAAAAATATCCAAAAAACGAAAGTAATCAGCTTTCTTCATAAAGTAGCTGGCAAATATCTCTAAGTTAGTTAAATTATTCAAAGACATAAAGACATTAAAATAATAGATTTAGTCATCTTTGTAAAATCTAATGATTCTGAACACCTGTTTCTAATTTAAAATGTAGAAAACAATTAAAAGAAATCCATTTATGTGTTTCATAATTCTTTAGTTCTAGTTATTAGCAAGCGTCGATCTGCAGGCTTTCTATTCATTATTATATAAGAGGGTCAGAAATTGCAATATCATAAAAACAGATAAGCCCTTCCTATGCTTAAAAGCATATTGACTCACGAGCAGCAATCTAACACTAACCAGCAGTTTTGATTTTTTTAAAGTTTTAAACAAATAGTTTCATATATTCATCTCTCACTAATAAATAATATCTTTTTAATTTTTAAATTGCCGCAACCTATCAAATATTTTTTTTGCAACAGAAATATTTAATTCATTAAGAACATTCAGCACCGTGCTTAGAATTTGAGTTCTGTTGCAAAATCTATAGGAAGTGTTTTTGAGATAAACGCCCTGTCATAAATTCCTGATTGCTGCTTTAGAAACAACCCGGTTAGCAAAAAACAGTGATGTAGCTTAATTGGTCTTAAAACTCCATATCTGTCCCTTAGTCTGGCTTTCGTGGTTATCTTTCACTACAACCTGCCAAAAATACGCTGTATTGGGTTTCACGCTAACATCTGGTATCCTTGGCATGGTATTATCTGTAGCTATTTTTTCTGTTGGGGGATTTGTAGTGCCAAAATACACATCATAAACAAGCGTGTCGCCGGGATCCGGATCCGTAGCACTCCACTCAAGGGTTACAGCAGCTGTATTTTGAACAGGACCTGCCATAGGCTGTAATAGTTCGGGGACAAAAGGCAAATGATTTATCTTTGGATCACCAGCCGTATAAAAGCTTCTGATAGCGGAGTACCCACCAGAGAGTCCTTTACTATCAGTGGCTTTTACCCTCCAGTAATAATGAGCATTTTTTTCCAGTACAAGCATCTGATCGGTAAGCCCTGCTTCTTTTGTCTGGACAATATTTGAAAAGGCATTATCCAGGGCTACCTGAATTTGATAAACCACAACATCCTTATCCGGATCAACAGCTGCATCCCACTTAAATACTACACCATTGTCAAGACATAATTTTAAATCCGAAGGCACTGTCAATACAGGAGTCCCAGGTGCCCTATTTTCCGCTTCAGGAGATTCTTTGTCCTTGTCAGAACAAGCCGCCACAAGGACAACAATAAGGATCAAATATCTAAGATTCTTCATAACTATTTTTTTATAATTTTTACAACAACAGCTTTATCCAGCCCTATTTTAGCAAAATAAGTCCCCGAAGGCTGGTCTTCCAGTGTTAATTTAACCTTTGAATTCTCCACAGTATAAACCCTGTTTGAAATCAAACGACCTATTATATTGTACAGGGCTATTGAAACTTCTTTTGCCGATGTTGGAAGTTCAATTTCAAAACTTCCCGATGTAGGGTTGGGATAAGCCCAGACCATATCTTGTAATGCTTCAATATCCCTGGTGTAGATCCCTTCACAGGATTTGGCAGATTTCACCTTCAGTACATCCCCTTTTTTTACCGCTACCGAAAAATTCGAATCTCGGGTCTCAAATTGTTCTATCTCATTTACCAAAACAGAGAAAGGCGCACTTCCCTGTTCCATTTCCACTTCTATCTTATCTTTGGCCAGCTGTGATTTTGCCGAAATAGTGACCGCCTTGTCAATTACAAAAGTGAAATTCTGCTCAAAAAACGCTCCACCGATTTTTACTAAAACGCTGTAGGCTCCGGGAGCCAGTCGCTCCACTTTCAGGCTGTTGGCCGTGAAATCATAAGCAACACCATTGATAACCGCTGTATAGGGATAGGAGGCTTTCGCCTTTATTTCTATTTCACCATTATTTTCATTATCACACGATTCCCCTTTGGTGGTAATGATAAAATTGTCTCCACCCAGCTTTAACACATCCGGGGTTGTAAATGAAATTGTAGACCACTCGCTCACCCCGGCGCTGCATTTGTTTCTGATATGAAAATAATAGGTTGTAGCGGCTCTCAAAGAAACAGCATTATAAGAAGTATCCTCAGTGGCCATACCCGAAGAGACCGGATTCTCCGAAGAAGTATTTAAAACATACTCATAACCCAAAGAACCTAAAACCGCATCCCACATAACCCTTACAGACGACGCTATAGGATCTAGTACCCTTACACCCGATACTATGGCACAGGGAAGCGTTACCGTAATCATACCGGCAACTGTTTTGGTATGGTTCCCAGCATCGTTTGTCACCGTAAGGGCAACACTATACAGGCCCGGTTCTGTGAAGGTAAAACTTGGGTTTTGCTCTGTTGAAGTAAATTTCTCAACACCTGAACGGCTTATTTTCCACAACCAGGAAGTTGGCGCATTACTCGAAGTATCGGTAAAAGTTACACTCTCTGCTGTTCTCACCGCTGTTGAAGAAGCCGTGAAATTTGAGACCGGAAAACCTACAGTAATCATATCGACAACTGTTTTGGTATGGTTCCCAGCATCGTTTGTCACCCTAAGGGCAACACTGTATATGCCCGGTTCTGTGAAGGTAAAACCTGGATTTTGCTCTATTGAACTAAATTTCTCAACCCCCTCCCTGCTGATTGTCCACAACCAGGAAGTTGGCGCATTACCCGAAGTATCGCTAAAAGTTACAGTACCTCCTGTTTTCACCGCTGTTGAAGAAGCCGTAAAATTTGAGACCGGAAGACCTACAGTAATCATATCGCTAACTGATTTGGTATGATTTCCGGCATCGTTTGCCACCATTAGGGCAACACTATACAGTCCCGGTTCTGTGAAGGTAAAACTAGGGTTTTGCTCTGTTGAAGTGAATTTCTCAACTCCTTCCTTGTTAATTTTCCACAACCACGAAGTTGGTGTATTACTCGAAGTATCAGTAAAAGTTACATTATCACCCGTTTTGATCACTGTAGAAGAAGCTGTAAAATTTGAGACCGGAAGACCTACAGTAATCATATCGCTAACTGTTTTGTTATGATTTCCGGCATCGTTTGTTACCGTAAGGGCAACACTGTAGAGTCCCGCTTCGGTGAAGGTAAAACTAGGGTTTTGCTTGTCTGATGTGAATTTCTCAACTCCTCCCTTGTTGATTCTCCACAACCATGAAGTTGGTGTATTGCTCGAAGTATCGGTAAAAGTTACACTATCCCCTGTGCCAATCACTGCCGAAGAAGCCGTAAAATTCGAGACCGGAAAACCTACAGTAATCATATTGGAAACTGTCTTGGTATGGTTCCCTGCCCTGTTTGCTACCGTAAGGGCAACACTGTAGAGTCCCGCTTCGGTGAATGTAAAACTTGGGTTTTGCTGCTCAGAGGTAAATTTCTCAACTCCTCCCTTACTGATTTTCCACGACCACGAGGCGGGCGTGTTAATTGAGGTATCGGTAAAAGTTACACTCTCTGTTGTGTTGATCGAGGTCACCGAAGCTGTAAAATCGGCTAGCGGTACTGCTGTTACCCCAATCATATCTTTTACTCTTTTGGTATGATTTCCGACATCGTTTCTCACCATTAGTTCAACACTATACAGTCCCGGTTCTGTGAAAGTAAAACTAGGGTTTTGCTCTTCAGAAGTAAATTTCTCAACTCCTCCCTGCTTGATTTTCCACATCCATGAAGTTGGTACATTACTCGAAGTATCAGTAAAAGCTACACTCTCTCCCATTTTCACAACTGTTGAAGAAACTGTAAAATTTGAGACCGGAAAACCTACAGTAATCATATCGTCAACGTCTTTTACCTGGTAGCCGACGCCGTTACTTACTCTTAAACCAACACTATATACTCCTGGTTCTGTGAAGGTAAAACTTGGATTTTGCTGTTCCGAAGTAAATTTCGTAACGCTTCCCTGTGTGACTATCCAGAACCATGAAGTTGGTGCATTACTAGAAGTATCGGTAAAAGTTATACTCTCTCCCGTTTTCACTGCTGTTGAAGAAGCTGTAAAGCTTGAGACCGGTAAATCTACAGAAATCATATTGCTAACTCTTTTGATATGATTTCCGGTATCGTTTGTTACCATTAATTCAACACTATACACTCCAGGTTCTGTGAATGCAAAACTAGGGTTTTGCTGTTCAGAGGTGAATTTTACATCCCCGTCCTTACTGATTTTCCACAACCAGGAAATTGGTGTATTGCTCGAAGTATCGGTAAAAGTTATATTATCTCCTGCTTTCACTGCTGTTGAAGAAGCTATAAAATCAGTTGCCGTCACCATTATATAATCTCGAGCTATTTTATTACTACCCGCTGCATTGGTCGCCGTAAGGGCAACATTGTACAAACCGGCTTCGGTAAAAGTGAACCTTGGATTTTGCTGCTCAGAGGTGAATTTTACAACTCCATTCTTACTGATTTCCCACAACCACGAGCTAGGAGTATTCTCTGAAGTATCATGAAATACAACCATCTCTCCCTTAGAAACCTGACGTAAACCATTAACATCTTCTTGCGCACCTGTCACCTCTAATTCAGCTATAGCAGCAGTATTATCATTGCCATCAAACCCGGCTAAAGCCTTAAGGCGGATATAACGGGCACCAATCGTGAGTGTCACACCTTTGTTTTTATCCGTTAGAGTCTTGTCCCAGGAACCTACTATTAGCCTTCTCCAATCTGAACCATTAGAACTTATGGAAAATTCATAATCCTTAATTAGGCCATTTCCTTGATCATCGATATTCTGTTTGGGAATGTAATTAAAACCCTGCAACCTGTATTCTTTTCCCATATCAATCTGAATTTCATGCGGATACGGATTATCAGATCCCCCACCGGAGTTCCAACTGGTCTGCCTATCGCCATCAAAAGCTTTAGTTCCTGAAGAATCATCATTAGCCTGATTATCCGCATATTTTAAAGTCCAACCTGTCATGGGAACATTTTTAGAAACAAAAAAACGGGGCACAGGAGCTGTAGCTGCCCCAGTGCCGTTCTTTTCTGTTTTTGTGTGGCTTCCAAAAGCGCTCAAACCTGTAAGACTACTATACAGCTCCGGTTCTCTCAATATAAAACCCGGATATTGATCGGCTAAAGTTAATTTTACAGCTCCCCTGCTGATCTTCCACCACCAGCAATCAGGAGTATTTTTTAAAGTATCGGTAAGGGAGATACTATCAGGCGCTTTAGCAGAAGTGGACGTAAAATCAACCGCAGTAAAACTTACCCTATTGCTGGCAGACAAATAACAGCTGCTATACAACAAAAGCAAAAGTATATTTTTTTTCATATTTAAAAATTTAATTCAGTTTAATACAGCCTAACACTTCGTAAACAACCTGCGATTTGAATTATCAATTCGCTTAGTTATTTCCTTCATATCATAAATTTGGAATCCAAAAATTTATATAAAAAATTGAGTTAGAAAGATTAAATTCTCTATCAAAACTTAAATTTAGATTTGGTTCCAAAGATAAGAGGTCAGCAAATTACATGTAAGAAAATCTACACGTGAATATACACGTGTAGGTGGAATTCTATTTATTATGTTTGTTTTCAAAACTTTAAGATCATCTTCTTGGTATCATATGAGTACAAAAGTTTTATAAAGAAGCCCGTGTTTTAAAAATTCCTGAATTCCTCAGTTCCTCCATCTCTATAAAGATTACACCGTATCGGTTTAAACTGTATTGAATTTTGGAAGAGTTGAATTATATAATACCTTGTTTAAAACTCCATTAATAGCCTTTTTACATTCTGCTTTTCCCTATTTTACACTACAGCTTGCGCTTGGTCGCAAAAAAACTGTTCTTTTGCTTTTCTGCCATCCCTTATTTAGAGGACCAAATATTTTTTCAATTTCTTTCTGGTAGGTTCTGATTTTCTAATTGCCCGTAAATGGAGGTCATTTTTTTCTGTCTCTTTGGAATAAATATCATTGTGATTATATATATTAAAATGAGCACTATAGCACTGATAAATAAAACATTACTCCCTTTAAAATCTTTTATATTGCCCCTATTAATTTTTACAATCTCATTACACTTCTCTTTTGAATAATTTTCCGAAGGGTCAAAATTAAATGAAATATACACCACATTGCGCTCAGAATTTTTAGCAAAGCCTGCTCACTCCCAAAGAAAAGCTAACGGATTATTCTATTTCAATATTCCTGATATAAATACTAAAATATTATTCAATATGTTGGTATATATGTGTACTGTTTTTCTACATTCAATTATTCTATTGTTTCTATTTGTAAATAATAAAAAACGTTATAAAGATGAAGAATAATTTACAAAATGCACTATTAAGATATTACCAATTATGTCCGGTTCTTACGATCAAGCTGTAATAATAACAATGAAGAAGATCAAGAAGTCAAAATATTACAATAAACAAATATTAGTTCCCAAGCAAATGAATTAACAACAATGCCTTTGGAAAAATCAAGCGATTTTTCAAGAGAGCAAACAATAAGCAGTTAATTAAAAACAATTCAGGAAGTAATGAAATTGGTTTAAAAATCGATCTACAATCATTGGGCAAATTGATAACCAATACAAATCCCAAATTAAATATAGCCAAATTTGAAGAAGTAGAAACAAGTTTTACAGATCAAAATAAATGGAACCTTGCAAACAGTTTTATTTCAGCGTATTGCTGGCAAGAATAACAATGTGACTAATAGCCCCCATAACAGAGGAACGTTTCTAGTAGTACTTATTCCACTATACAGATGGTAAAATAATTAGTTACACCTAATCAACAAAGGAACTCTTACTGAAATATATGATTGTCCAGTGTCTGGCCGCCTGCTACAGACCTTCCAAAAGATGAAGTTCTTATACCGGGTTATTCAAACCTATTCACTTACCTTCAAATCAAACCAACAGCACAATGATTAATTATCAATTTGAAAGAAACTCAAACCAATGGTTCAACATCAGGACCAACGCACCATGATTGCTATACAATTAAAGCAATTAATAATGAAATTTATGCTTAAAAAATTACTTCTCCTTGTCTTAAAAAAATTTTGAATGATTGAAACAAACCTATGTCAGTCCAGGAAATATAATAATTAGATTTTCAGGAAATAACCTGTCTTCTGTCAATAACTGGCATAACCAAGTCAACTCGCTATTACTTACACATTGGAATATTCATAAAAACATAACAATCCTCAAGAAAGATTGTTGTGTTTTACTTTTATAATTTTTTAAAAACCAAGTGATCCGTTTCTCCATGATCATCACTTAAATCAATAAGCTCTATTTTTGAAGCGGTATAGGAAACAATATCCCCGTCCTCATTTAATTCTGAAAGACCAGAAGGCATTGAAACCAATACTAAAATCAATATCTTTATCATCTATACCATCTCTTGTTATTGACCACATTACAGTACGAATATCCGTGCCCTTAGTAGCTTTCAAAATATTACCTGACTCAAAAGCAAAAGCATAATCAACAAACTGATCTGTTCTATCTATTCTGTACAAAAAATAAGTAAATCTCCATTCAACAGAAATCATTATACCTTAATTAGATACTCAGTAACAGACACATCGTCATGGCTATCATCGTCCGAGCAACAAAAAAAGAAGCAAATAATATCGAAAGCATAAAACAAAAAGATTTTTTTTATGTAAGAACATTTAATTAATTTATATTAAAATTCAATTGAACGAAAATAAACTTTCATAAAAACCTGAATAATGATCTAAAAAACCTAATTCTGTTCTTCAATGCCATATCAGGGTATTTACAACAATTAAATTCAAAACTAGGAGATACAAATATCAAATTGTCGCAGACAACAAAAACAATAGTGCTCTTTTTTCAAAATAAAAAGACATCTTCCACAATGGATTATATCCAAACTGTATTTCTCCTGACCAAGAAAAAAAAGAAGCAATGATTGAAGTAAAAAAAACAAACAAAATATATTACTTCTCAAACGCCCCATAAGAACATCTATCATAGACTAAAAACATTACTATATAATTATACAAGGTGTGATTACTGATTAGCATGATTTTCAACATTATCGGGCAAAGCAAATAAAGCACAACTCTTTTACTCAAATATAATTCACTCTTTAATTAAACTCAATATGCTATTTTATGCATTTCTTCTTTTTTACTAAATCCTCTTTAGGCTTCCTTTTAAATAAATCTAAATATTTTAAGCTAAAATAATCCAATTTAGTATAATTCAATTCGTAGACTACTTCTGTCAAAGTGTAAAAATCACCGCTTTGCAAAAGCTCATGGGCAAGCTTCATTTTTTCTTGTATAAATACGTTTTTAGGAGTATCTGAAAAATATTTTTTAAATAACATTTTAAATTTCGAACCAGACATTCCCGCCATTTTGGACAAAAAGGGAATTGAAGGGAACTCATCCCGCAAATTATCAAGAAGGTATTTTTGAGTAACAACAATCGCTTCTCTTTCCGGGTTGTTTTCTTCTCCAACACTACAATCAACCGGATCTGCATCACGATTTAAAAAATTACTCAATAATTTTAATGAAATACCTTTTATAAAAGGGTCATAAAAATCATCAAGTACAGATTTGTCTTTTAAGGATAAAATTTCTACGATACTATTACTGTCAATGTAGTTATAGTAAAATAATTCATTTTTTGCAACTGTAATTTTTCGCTTAGCATATTCTGATTTAGGATGGTGTTCGATAAAATCATTCATTATTTTTTTATCGACAAATATACGCAAAGCAAAAGTTCGCTCTCCCGTAGCAGGCTTAAAGAAACTCTCATCCTGATTGTTTAATACCGCTAAACCTAAATTAATAGTATAACCAACATCATAATCGATACCAGCCATTCTTATGGTATTCACTTGATCACTTAAGTCAAAATGAAAAATATATCGTTCAGTAGTATCTTCAATCCGCTTTATTTCAAATGATGCTTTTAAAACAAAATCCATCAGGAACACAGCTATCCCCGGAATAACTTGAATAAAAAAAGTATGACCTGAACCAAATGATTCAGGTAAAATAATTATTTTGTTTTTTACAAATTCGCCGCCTATAGATTTAGCTATACTTTCTTGCCATTCTGGGGTTACACAATAAAATTGATTATTCATATTACATTTTTTTTATAAAATCCCTAGGCGTTAGCCCAAAATAATCTTTAAACTTCGACGTAAAATAGGAATAATTAGAGAAATGGAGTCGATCGGAAACTTCAGCTATTGATAACTGCTTTTCTTCAATAAGCTCTTTAGCTCTTATAAGCTTATTGGTCATAAAAAATGCATTTGGAGTTGTACCTGTAATTTTTTTAAATAAGTTTTTAAATTTCGTATCAGACATATTAGCCATACTTGCTAAAGAACTTATAGCAGGAAACCCTGCATCTGAATAGTCCGCTAAAAAATGTTGAGTTTCAATAATACATGCTAAATCCAGGTCATCTACCTTTTCTATAACTATAGTATCGTTAAGCATTTGATTAATAAAATCAGAAACAAGCAAATATGATGTCCCTTTAAGTTGCAAATCAAATATATCATCACCTATTGTTAATTTTCGTAAATCTTTAAGAAAATGATAACTTTCATTAGACATTCTGTCAAACTTAATAAAAGTGTTTTTTGTAGAATCCATTATTTTATCCATATGCTCAAAAAAACCATCATTTTTCGTGGCAAATAAACTCACAGTACTCTTTCTTATAAAAATGCAAAGAATAAAAGATCTACTACCTTCCTTCACATAATAATCCATTGACAAACTACTATCAATAACAAACATATTATAACCAAAACGACCAATATTATACATGGAATCATAGTCCTTCTTAATAGCCTCGCCATCAGTTAAATCATAAGTAAGGCATATAAAATCAGTCTTAGTGTTTTTTTGAATAAAATGCAAATCTGCATGGTAGCTTACATCAATATACAAAGCGGAAGCATCTTCTCCACAATCAATGAAATAATAAGTTCCTGTGCTAATACTCTCTGGTAGTTTTATAAAATTACCCTCAACAGTTCCTTCACATTGATTTACAAAAGGCTCAATCCAATCAGAATCTATGCTATAGGAAAGTGTGATTGTCTTCATAAATGTAACTTTTAGATATTTAAAGATACACAAATATTTCACAAATAAACAAATTATTATAATAATATTCTTAACAAAAAAAAATAATAACTAAATATTATCTCATAAAAATAAAACGGAATGATCAACAACCATCTATTGCGCATTTTTAAAATAATACTAATCTTTGATCTGCTAACAAAGTAGGTTAAAGAAAATTAAGCTTAACTAAAAGCAAAACTGCTAATTCAGATTTTCATCCTTTTTTTAAAGTTTAAAAAAAACAAATCAAAAATACTTTCTATCGTTTAGCTCTAATAGTCAAGCCATGTTTTAGCACTCTTTTACTTTATACTTTTTCTCGATCTTACTTTTTTTAGTCATCAATTATCCCTACAACACTCTCCTAATAGAAAAACTAAACAGGTGTGCGTGTTGAAAAAGACAAAATATCTTTCAACACGCACATCTTTCATTGATTCTATATGATTTATTTTTCTGTAACAATAAACTCGACACGCCTGTTTATTTGATGTTCAGCCTTAGAACATTTTACCGCATCTGAGCAGTGGTTAATCAATAAGGTTTCTCCATAACCTTTTGCGCTAATCCTATTTCTATCCACACCATTCTCTATTAAATAATCCATTGCGGCTTTAGCCCTTTTATCCGATAATTTCAAATTGTAAGCAGCAGGACCAGTACTGTCTGTGTGTCCTGAAATTTGAATTTTCATTTGAGGGTAAATTTTCAATAACTCTATTATTTTTTGAAATTCAATCTCCATATCATTCGTAATTTTGTATTGTTCCAGGCCAACTAAAAAATTTTTTAAATTTAAATGTTTACCCAAATCATAGCCCACTTCAACAACAAAATTTTTCAAACCATTTTCAGCAACAATTAAATCATCTTTAGAAACAATCATATTAACCTTTTCGGTTTTGACTGATTTAATCTCTGTAAATCGATAAATATCATCTTTCCCCTTTCCCTCCTCACGATTAGATGTAAAAAAACCAAATTGAGAATCATCAATTTTAACAAAATTAAAATCATCAAAAGAACTATTTATTGGCTTCCCGAGATTCTGGACTTGAGAAAAAACTAAACCCGTTCTGACATCAGTTACAAACAGATCCAAACCTCCTAAACCAAAATGCCCATTAGATGCAAAATACAATCTTCCCTCATTACTCATATACGGAAAAGTTTCTTTTCCCGAAGTATTAACAATAGCACCTAAATTTACAGGAGTTCCATAACCAGCCTTACTATCATCAATAATTACTTCATAAATATCACTGTCCCCAAACCCTCCTGGCATATCAGAAACAAAATATAATGTTTTTTCGTCAAGACTTAAAGCGGGATGAGTACAACTATACAAATTATTGTTAAATGGTAAAGCCGTTACGTCTTTCCATTGACCATCAATAAGAGTCGCTTTATAAATTTTCAATACAATAGCCGAAACAGCACTGGCCTTTCGTTTCTGAACATCACTTCTGGCAAAATACATAGTTTTCCCATCTCTGGTAAAAACAGGACTTGATTCATGATAATCACCCTGAACTTCTTTAGCAAATGCCTGAACCCCACTTAAAGAACCATCTTTAGACAGAGTAGCTGAATAAAGTGACGTATAATAGTCCGAAGTCCAATAATCTTTCTTCACACTACCTTTTTCCGGCTTACGCGAAGAAGCAAAAACAATCTTATCATTATAGGTAGCAACACCATAATCAGAAAACGGACTGTTTATCCCTGCATCTTCTATAAGATAACGATCTGAACAGTCCTCTATTTCAGAAAGATAATTACAATTAGTTTGATACTTCTTTGCGAGCAGATCATTACCATTAAGCTGAAAAAATTGCTCGAGAAAAAGAACAGATTTTTCAATCTCCCCAACCGATTTCAATGTTTGAGAATAACGATAACAATAAACAGCATCTTTAGCTCCATCAAGCTTAAACAATTCACCATACCACTTATTTGCCTTAATATAATCTGAATTAAAAAAATAAGCATCTCCTAATTTACCAAAAAGATCTATAGATCTATAACCTTTTTGAGCTACTCCTTCATAAACCTTAATAAATTCAGAATAAGCATACTCGTTGTACAACTTGTCTCCTTTAGAAAATTTTAGATCTTTTTTATCTTGCGAAAAAGAAGTAGTAAGACACAATAATGTTACTATTGTTGATAAAGCTAATTTCATATATTAAGTTTTTTTTAAAAAAATCGTGCGTTAACAATTGGCTTTACACCATCAAATACGTCGAAACGAAGGAATAATTCATGAGAACCTGAATTAAAATTTCCCAGTTTAGTGGTATCAAAATCATAAGCATAACCCACCATCATACCGGGTGTAACTTGAAAACCAGCCATTCCGCTCACCGCAGCATCCCAACGGTATGCAAACCCAAGATTGAACTTCTCCATAAACAAGAAGTTAGCAGACAAATCTATCTGCAACGGTGCCCCCATTACTACTTTAGCAAGGAATGCTGGTTTAAACTGCACCTCGCTAGACAAATCAAACACATACCCACCCATAAAATAACCATGGAATTTTTCCTCAAAATCAGATGCACTGTACTCTTTAGAATGGCTAGTTTTCAGCATATAAGGCACTGACAAACCTACATACCATTTCTCTTCTTGTAAATAAACTCCCGCACCAACATTAGGCGAAAATTGATCCACATTATTCATATATTTAGGATCATTCTCATATTCATTATCCAGCTTACTATAATTCACATTCATAAGATTAGCAGAAGCTTTTACTCCAAAATACAATCTTGCATATGGACTTACAAAAATATTATATGAATAATCAGCTGAAAAGTTAGTTTCATTCACAGGCCCAATACGGTCATTTACCAATGAAATACCTAAACCTGTTCTGTCCGCAACAGGTGCATTGATTGATAAAGTAGCTGTTTGCGGAGCTCCATCCAGACCTACCCATTGCGTCCTATAGAACCCCGCAATACTTAACACATCCCTCGAACCTGCATATGCCGGATTTATAGTATTGGTACTATACATATATTGTGTAAATTGTGAATCTTGTTGCGCTTCTGCCGTAAAAATACCCCCCGTTACAAACAGAACTAATACTTTTATTTTTAATTCAATCTTTTTCATAATGCTTTTTTTTGATGATGTAATATCCAAAGTTGTATTAACCTTAATTGCTTTATACGATGAGCACTCACATCTTTTCTATTGTTTTACTTTTTAGATTCGTATTGATTCCCTAAAAAAATTAAAGCATCCACACTCTAATATACAAGAGTACACACTTACTGAATTTTTGCTAACCTCTAGAAGTTAGCAAAATATCACAATAACCCCTTTTTTTAACCACACTAAAATCGAAGCTAAAGAATCAAAAACAATACATGCTTTAAAATAATTATTTTATACCTGAACTATTGACTGATATATAAATAGCCTGCTTTTTTAACCCTTGTATTATTATCATTTACTAAATTGACGATGTAGAAATAAGTACCGTCCGGAAGTTTTTCTCCACGATTCACTGTAGCACGGCCCTCAGAAATCCCCCTAAAAACATTACCCGAAGTATTGTACCCCGAAGTTTCATATACTTTAACTCCCCAACGATTATAAATCTCCACGTTACTATTGGCACATTCCTGAATGCCTGCTATATTAAAGTAATCATTTATTCCATCCTCATTAGGCGAAACAGCATTATGGATCATTATGCTTTTTCCCCCACAAGTAAGCAAGTCCGGTGTTTTCACCCTAGCCAATGTAAAGACACCATAAGCTTTCAATGGATCCACAACCATACTAACCTGTTTTGTATCAGGATTAGCTGCGCCGCCTTCGTCAACCCATCGGTTTTGAACATCATCCCAACGCACAATATGAATATCATCAAAAGGCGCTCTATAAATAGCACTTGGCGTAACATCTTCATTCCAAGTCAATGTCAAAAAGACCTCACTATTACCGGAAGTTTTGTCAATCTTCCAATACTCTGCGTCATCTATATCGAGAATTTCACTATCTTTATTACTGTGTGGGTACTGTGTATTCGAGTTTTCTAAAAAATATTTCCCCGTAAAACCATCTTTTTCATTTGAGGGAGCCGAAATTCCCATAGGCCCATACATTCCGCCAGAACCTGTAGGATACACAAAAGCCTCATTCCCAATTTTACGCACATCACCCTGTATATAACTGTCGCTGCTTGCATTCTGATGACTCGAACCGTTTTCAAACACCATCAAACCACCGTAAGTATCACCATCTATTATGCCTTTATTAAAAGTAGCAACACCGTAAATTTGCACATAATTATCTAAATGAAAAGCAGATCCTGAACCACTGTTATTATTAAAGACGACATGATTCCATTCCATCGGCACATCACCAGCTATCTTTTGAGAACCTGCGGCTCCATTCAGATGTGTTGTACCTGTTAGACCACCTGGAGTAAAAGCAACCAAACCATCGTTATTATAGTTCCCGTAAACATATAACTCACCATCATTAACCAACACTGCTGTTTGAGCATTACTCAGTTCCTCCACGGTGCTAACTACTGTACCAGGCACTATATACAACTCCCCTGTATTTACAGTTTGTGCCATACCCATAACTGACAACAGTAAAAAACTACTCAAAAGCAACCCGTTTTTTGTTATTAATTTTTTCATAAAATTCTATAATTGTTTTTCCATTTACTCGTACTATTTTAGCACAACATCAACAAATCATTTACTTACTTTAAAATAATGTGCAAAGATATTTTTGACCCCACTTACAAACCACCTCAAAAAGACGCAAAATCATCACAATAAGACATATTTTACAAAAGGCAGTCATCTTGACATATTCAACAGTACAAACATACCTCCAAAACAGCATTCCCTCTCCCCCTGCAAGACAGGACACTATCATAATAGGACATTTTAAAGCACATCATATATCTGCTAGTTAACTAAATTATACACAGATTTCAACTTAAGACATTATCAATACATACATTAACAATCAGAGTTAGATTATTGTTTTAATCACTAGAAGTATTTTTATTCACAGATTCTCTAATACTACATTTTAGATCTCATAAAAATTTAAATACAAAGAATAATTCGTAAACTATTTCACAAAACCTTAAGAATATCTAACTCTAGCACAAACCAACGGTTTAATAGCCAAACTCAGATTAAGAGACTATTTTATATACAAAAACAAAACAGTAGCTTTTTTTGCCACTGTTTTTTCTACACACAATACTATCCTGGCGATATTGCATTAGGACGTAGTGAAATTGAGAAATTACCTGTCACACATAAGCTCTTACAATTTTAAAAATACAATCATTGTTCTTTCAACAGACATTTTTAAATTTCCTTAAAAACACCTGATCCTGACAATTGTATCAGCTCTTCCAACACAATTCATAATTTACTTATCACTTGTCGCCACCTGTAGCAAGCTAATCATTAGCCTCTGCCACATTGAAAGAATCTTTTCATAATGATATTAAGGAGATATTTCATTTGTACTTAGGAGAAATCAATTCGATTCCAAAAGAATACAGAGACTCTAAATTGAGCCCGAAAGGACTCTTTAAGCAGATAACTGTTCAGGATTTTCCAATTTGTAGACACCAGACACATCTTTATATTGCCCTTAGAACATAGCTTACAATCAAGATACTGGAAAAGTTGTCCAGGGATTGGAATTTAGTAGCAGACAGAACCCGTCCAGCCCAGGAGTTTGTATCTTTTTTAAAAGAAATCAATAGATTCCAAGCCAAATAATTGTAATGCCATTGCCTCGGTTTATGACGTTTCCGCTAGAAATTTACAATCTCAACACAAGGATTTTCTAAGTAATTTCAAAGCTTGAAATCAAAAACCACAGCTAAAAAACAACCTCCCCCCCCCTAAGAACATTAGAAAAAGTTCCTCTATAGACAAAACCTCTCTCTGTAATGGAGAACTCTATACTATTGCGACTAATAAATCCACTAAAGACACAAAAGAAACTATAGCAGCCATGGTTGCCAGAAATAAAGCCCAACACAGTAATTTCAGTTCTTTTAAAAAAAAAAAAAAAAAAAAACTCTCAAAGAAAGGAACCTGGTCAGAGAACTTACTTTGAACATGGCTGACAATATGGAATTAATTACCCACAAATGTTTCCCTGATACAACTCGAGTTACTGACCGTTTTCATATTCATAAGCCGACCACTGAAGCCCTGCTGGAGATTAGAATCAAATACCTCTGGAAAGACACAGATCAGGAAGATGAAGCTACGGGAGGAATTAAAAAATCAAATGTAAATTTCGAATCCAAAATACTCCCTAATAGTGATACACTTAAACAATTACTTACCAGGAGCTGATATTTCTTATACAAAAGCAAAATCTAAATGGATTTCAAACCAAATAGAACGTGCTGCATTATTATTTGAATTATGACCTATATTCAAAAAAGATATAATCCCACCCAAGAGCTTCGAGGTATCTTCGAGAACACAAAAGATAAAATCGTTGGTTTTATCAAACTAGCTAAATAATTCAAAAAAAGTAAATTAATCCGGTTTTAAGTCTTTAAATACAATTTCCCGAACAATTATGAATCATTATCAAACCATATTGAATTATTTCGAAAACAGAAGTACAAACTTTCAATGCAAAAACAAAAGCTTTTAGATCTCAATTCAGAGGCGTCAGGAATGTAGAGTTTTTCCCTTTTCGGCTAATTAATATTTATGCTTAAATCTTTAATGATCCACAGGTTTTCGTATTGATCCACAATACCACTTCATAACCCGGATGCACCACAGACCAGACAAAAGAAACCATAAAGCTAAAAACTTCCAGTCAATGTTAATTCCGGCATATTAGGGAACTATACCCGAACTACGCAAAGCAACAGAATAGTTCCTGACATCAAAGCCCCTCCTGACACTAAAAACACTACCCATTTTATAAGAATTGATCGCATTATCACAAAACCAACACAATTACTTGTGATTACTGAACCATTATAAGTTTCAATACAATTTGATAAATTATTAATCCCGAAACAGGTGAAACAATTAGACCAAATTATATAGTCGTTAGTCTTGATATAATAAAAATAAAAAAAACAGTAGCCGCGACAACCTCCAACATAACCAATACTGCGGCGTTACTGTCAAAACCCTACTTGAGCACAACAGACACCACTTACCAGCGAAAAAAGCAAGACTGTCACATTATTAAATCCTATCTTATTATTTTAGTTCTTTTTAAATTTCATACCCACTCTGATCAATTGGCCGCTATAGTCCTGCAAAAGTAGTATAAGTCTAATTTTCACATGCACATAACAAGACATAAACCTGTCATAATAAAATCACACTTAAAACTTAGCCGCTATTAATACGAGAACCTGAAAAGATAATTTTTAGTTAGCAGCAAAATTAGCAACACTAGCCCACTACCAACACAAACTTCCGCAACATAGACTTGTATATAAAACCTACCTTGACAACACTACTAGGGTTGTTTGCTATTTTCACAAGACCACCACAACAACCCTGCAAAAATGCTAAATGATAAATTTTAAGCAAGCACTATATAATTCCTAATCCAAAACTTCCCACAACTATCCACACAACAACTTACCAAGAAACATTATACTGTACATCTCGCTGACAAACCGACCCAGAATCGTATCTCACACTCACAGGCGCTGGGCGCTGGGCGTAGTTCGCAACGAAGAAATAATTATTATTTGTCCCGCGGTGCCCCGCACCTGCCCCACACCCCGAACAACCGGTGATAACACCTCCAGGCGGTGGCCTGACCTCCACTATATACCCGCTGGGCCACTCTGGCTTATTATTCCCTGCATCCGCATATAAAGAGGCAGCAGCAACGGTCCCTGCGACTACCTTGACAACTACAGCATTCGAAACCTGCGTTCTTCCAGACGATGGCTCACTCACAACCACATGATAGGTATATGTCCCCGCGGTAGGCATGTTGGTTATTCTTAAAGAATTTGTGGTAGCACCGCTATAATATGTGCTATTTCGTATAAAAAGAGTACCATTACGGTACCAATCATAAGTTAGCGAGGTCCCAGTCGCCACGACGGATATTGTTTGTGTGTATCCAACAACATTACACACATCAGCCGGCGATGTAGGCTGTCTTGTTATCAATGGAGCTAGCGTCCTACACATGCTTACCCAGCTGCCGCCATCATAAAACTCATCACAACTGATCGTGGTGTTATATACAATTAACCCCACAGCAGGCGACACAATTGAATTACGCTGTGCTGTACTCATACGCGGAATCAATAAACCCTTATTGGTAGAAGCAACATCCAGTATTGCCGACACATGAGGTGTTGTTACCCCAATTCCCATTTGACCGTAACATACACCAGCTACAAGCATAAACAACAAAACAATGTTTTTTTTAAATTTTATCATTCTATTAGTTCTTTTTAAATTTGATATACATTTCTATCAATTGGTTGTTATAATACTGCAAAAGTATTACAAGTCAAATTTTCATAAACATCTAACAGGACATAAAACTATCGTAATAAAATCGCACACAAACTTAGTTAGCATCAACACGAGAACTTGAAAAGATAATTTTTCGTTAGTAGCAAAATTAACAACACTGCTCATTACCAGCGAAAATCCTTTCCAGCATAAGCTTGTTTATAAAAAACCACTCCGTAAATACTACAAGCAGCTTGGTGTTTTACAGGAATATCGGCGCTAAAACTGCTCTATTTTAGGCAATAAATCTCAAGAGGCATATTTACTCAATGTAAAGATCTAAATAACCATCTACATATCAATTTACCAACTCACCCGATATGCTCTACTATTAATACATGCATTGGCACTATCGCAATATACCAACACTGTCTTCGGCGATGTGTTTTTATTCAGCGGGATACAGCATTTACCACCCGAAGACCACCCGAAGCATGACATACAACCACTGAAACCTTGAATAAGATCCGCAGTTGGCGGTTTCAAAATCTCCATTGCCACGAATCCAGGTAGCTACGACCTACCAGCACCGATACTAGTAATTAACTCCGTAACTTGTGCAGTCCTGCTAATCACGGAAATCAACACAACACTCGACATCACATACTTTCCAGCTGCACCGCGAACAATTACATAATAAATCAATACCTTCTTGACTTTAGCACATAATACTTAGAAACACAAACAACAATACAGTGATTTTTTAAAATTCTTTCATTACTCTACTATAGTTCTTTTTAAATCTTACATGCCCTTCCTATCAGGTGGCAGCTCTAATAATCGTTGGACGAAAATATTTTAAACGCATGAATAAAAACATGGATTCCATAAGTTTAAAAACACGCTTCCAATCATTTAGAACACGCATATTACCTATGAGGTACATTTCTTTTATATTTTATTTTCAATAAAGGCTATATTCCATGCGTTTAATGATAATTACAGGAATTACCCAACGCTATATATAATAGTACAAAAACACCACAAACCCAGTTTTCATACTCAACCAGCCAAGACATAAAACCATCAAAAATAAATCCACACGTCACGCTAATCAGGAATCAAGACAAAAGGCTGAAGTAAAATATCCAATATTAAGTTTGGTATTTCTAAATTATATTGATAGGTACCACACCTAATCCGCAAACAATTATTTTAACTAGGCAACATATAGAACTATTTCCAAAAAAGTGAATACTATAAGATTTTACAAACCTTCAAAAGCTACCCAGTGGCTAGTTTGTACCGATATAAAACATCCCTGAAAAACATTAAACAATACCCACAATACCTATTTTCCCAACACACAAACCATATCATTATACGATCAATCAAATACAACAAAAAACTAAACTTATAATAACCTTATTTCATCCAAGTTGTTTAAACTCTCTTTTGCACACACCATTACATTCTATCTACTCCATTTACACAAATCAATTAGAAAAATATATCCAAAAAAAAAGCAGCAAATATTTTTGCCACTTTTACAACATAATTTAGCCGATAAGATTAAAACATTTTATGACTGGGGCACACAAAACAAACTACGATTCACAACTCATAACTTAACGACTTACATCATGCATGGATAACCAAGAACCTATTTGTGACGCATTAAAAGGTTTAAGCAAAATAACATTATTAGTATCCAACAAGTACATAGTAGGGGTAA
This sequence comes from Flavobacterium sp. GQ95, assembly GCF_059758655.1. Lineage (NCBI taxonomy): Bacteria > Pseudomonadati > Bacteroidota > Flavobacteriia > Flavobacteriales > Flavobacteriaceae > Flavobacterium > Flavobacterium sp. GQ95. Next base: position 11,731 of record NZ_JCAXEB010000021.1, on the reverse strand, counting down.
CAAAAACACCATAATCCACCGCACTTTTGGCATCCCATCCTTTAAAATCACAACTTGACACCCACGGAAAATCTTGCACAAAATTGATATAAGCTATCGGATCAGTATCCACTGATACAAAAACAATTTCTACATCATACTTATGCTGCCATTCAGAATAATAATTTTTCAAATCCGGTATATCCTCTTGGCATTTCGGGCACCAGCTAGCACCAAAAACAACCACTTTATATTTGTTTCTAATATCAGTAATATTAGAAAAACCTTTAGTATTATTAGGCACCAATTGCAATTCCGGAGCCATTTTACCAGCCGCCATTTTTACATACTGTCCGTATAATTCAGCACTTTTATTATCTAACGTACACGTATTATCAGCTAGCATTTTCAAAGCAAGAAACTCAGCTGATTTAAACAAGCTTCGTTCTTCCAATCGTTTACATAAATACGCTGCAATTTCTTTTTTTAATTCCGGATAAGCATTCATGTTTTTTAATAGCACATCAGTTGCTTCGTTGACATGTTCGCTCACTTTATCCGGATCACCGTAACTTTCCAGCATTTGATAAAAACCGTTAATCAAATCTTTAATCATCCCTGAATACAAAAGTCTTGGATCAGAAAAATCAATTGTCTTGAAATCTTTTTCATTCTTAGCAATACGCTCAGGGTAATGATTTGCAGTATTAGCCATATCTTGCGCTAACCTCACCAATGATAAATAATAGACAGCAAAAGACGACCTAGGCAAAGTCTCAATAAAATCTAAAAAAACATGTTCCTGCACCTCAATTTCCTTATTGATCCATTTCTGTTTATTGACAGAATCAACATATAGAGGTTTCAAATATTTCAATCCATTTAATATTTCCTCGGACTTTTTATAGATCATTATTCCCCTATAAAGAGCAGTATTTTCAACGGAAGCAGCAAAACGAAGCGATCCTAAATCTTCAAAATTACTCCAGTCTATCTCAAAATTTTCTTTATTCAACAAAACAGTTAAACTCATCCCATCCTTCACTTTCAACATCGCAGCACCAACATAGCTTTCAGGATAAGACAAAACATAATTACCTCTGGCATCACTAGTGGTTTTCGCCAACAGGCTGTCTTTTAAAATTTCAAATCCCCATAATTCTATTTCCCTACTACTGCCTTGCGGAAAATTCCCCTTAATACTATAACCCTTCTGAGCGTTAGCCATAAAATTTATCAGAAAAAGCAAACTCAATGTTATTTTTTTTAATGTCATTATGTTCATCTTAATATTTGTTTTGTATATATTTTCGCACCAAAATAATAATTTTAAACCAACTGCAAAAATAATTATAAAAAAGCATGATCCAATACCTCTATAAGATACACAACTATCACAAAAAGTCTTTTTTTACTTATTTTATACTCTATAATTCTCTTTTATAGCAAGTCAACATTAGGATAGTTTTCTATCTACAGAATAATTTTTAGAATTTAACTAATATTCTAAATTATTTCGCCTCAGCAAATTAAAACTTATATATCAACTTAAAAACAATTGATATCAAATTCAATTATGAATTACTTATACCCCATAAAAAAACCAGAATATAACTTCAAAAAAAACTAAATCAATTATAATTATTCTTTACAATTTATCGTTTCAATGAAAATTTGATTTGAATCTTTTCTTTACACCTTTCTCCGTATAACCCAGAATAAACCAACAATCCGAAGAAGGCAATAGCAACCCGTCATATATTTCACTCAACGTTTGGTCTGTTGAATTAATCTATTTTTTAAATATTTTACCGTAACAGACAAGAATATTCATCACAGTACGTCATGCTGTTGACTTGCTCTAAATCACTAATCCCACCCCTATTAAAGTAAAAAAAATAACGATAGTCTATTACAAATATTGATTTATCCCGATCTATACACTCATTTAAGTCTGTAATTTTAACAAAAGCATTTACGACAATACTCTTTATATACTCTCTAAATTCTACCCTCTAATTTTTCCGTTCCACACTGTTTTATACAAGAAAAACGCCTAAATGATTACAAATGCAATACTATTAAGCGCCCTTTTCTTCAAATTACAACTAAAAATAACCAGTATGAAATGCAAATTTGGTCAAGTCTTTCAATTCTATCCCACCAAATAAGACATTAAAACATCATTAAAAGCCATTACTTGTATTCAGCGATCTGAAATATATTAATAACACTGTTTTACATTCATTAAGGTCATCGACGGTAGCCCTATAGTTTTTTAAACCATTAAATTTGAGCAGGTACTTTTTAACCAAACTAAAATACAACTATCATCATTATTTACATAATTCTAATCTTTAATGCATCGTACTTTAACATGATCACTATTATAACGAGTACTTAACGACGGTGTGGTGTCGGTCATCACGAGCGAACGAAGAGACGACGCGTTGTTTTCACTTGTTGCGTAATAACCCTTTGTACCTACATCCATCGGGCTGCCTAAATAAATCACTCCGGCTGACGGTAGATTCAACGTCGAGTTCATCATCCCGTAGCGGTTCTTTGGACTTACAGAGTTAACAAGAACTGTCCACTCAGCGTTGTTAGGAGTGTGATAGCCTGACGGGCACACCATTTGAGACGGCTCTCGGTCATAAAAGTTTCCGTATGATTGAGTATCGTTAATACTTGTTGCAACACGATTCGCACCCACGTTCCTATCTTTCCAAACACGACCATCCGGCCCGCATACATCATCCGATGCTAATACATAGAAATCAAAAGTACACCCTGGATTAGTATTCAAGTTAAAAGAGGTAGTGACACCTCCTGTTACAGGAGTACCAGTTGCGGTTAGCACTATATTTTGGATCCCTGTACCTGCAAAAGTACCTGTACCTCTAAATGTTACACCATTGGCTGTTGCGATTATATTGTAAGTACCCGCGGTTACAACCACAGCACTAATTGTTTGGATTACACCGCTTACCACGACACCAACTTTTAAGTTGCAACCTGTACTCTGTATGCACGTATAACCAGGTACGACTCCCGTACCATTTGCAGAAGGAGAAACACTGGAGATACATGCAGTTTTCCATTCTCTCTGCTTACGAAAATCAACACAATTGGTTGTCGTATTGTATATCATTAGCCATCTGCCGGACTTATTATAGCATTACGTTGCGTTTCGGTCATACGTGGTGGTAATAACCCACTATTGACAGAAGTGATATCCAGTATTGCCGATGCGTGAGGTGTTGTTATTCCAATACCCAGTTGACTGTAACATATAGCATTTACAAGCAAAAGCAATACAGTGATTTTTTTATATTTTATCATTTTATAGTTCTTTTTAGAATTTAATATACTTTTCTATCAAGTGGCAGCTATACAACTGCAAAAATACCACATGCCCAATTTTCACATGCCTCTAACAGGACATAAAACTTTCATGATAAAATAAAACAAAACTTAACCTATAATAGATACGAGAACTTAAAGAGATATTTTTTAGTGAATTGCAAAATCAGCAACACCACCCAATATTGATACAAATCATTTGTAAAAAAAGCTTTCGCTCAAAAAAAGCCGCAAACTTAATACTGACAACCCACTATACTTTAGCAAGTATAACCATCATAGATACCATACATATCTTAATCCAAAACTATCTAATTAGGGAAATACATAAGTGCGCTCCGATTGGCAGGGAGTACCTGCGTCGTAGACCACTCTAAATGTAGCATTACGGGTTGCATAAGGCCCCTGTTCGCTGCTCCATTCCGGTCGGTTGCTCCTCGTATTCCTCATACCACTTCCTCCAATGATATAGTAAACAACAGAATTAGGCGGATTCCTAAAACCCGTATACCACCAAGGACCATCCTGGAAGTTGTAGGTTGTCATAGCTGACACATGGGGAGTACACGGAGGCTTGCACATACTCACCCAGCCACTACCAGCATAAAACTCATCACAATTAGTCGTGGTATTATACACAATCAACCCTACGGAAGGCGATGCAATTGCATTACGTTGGGCTGTGGTCATACGCGGAATCAACAACCCTTTATTTGTAGAAGTTATATCTAATATTGCAGATACGTGAGGTGTGGTTGTCCCAATACCCATTTGACTGTAACACGTCCTACATAAGAGCATAAACAATATTACAGATGTTCTTTTTTTTTTAAAATTTATCATTTATAATTCCTTTTAAATTTTATAACATCCCCTATCGGACGACAGCTATAATAATGCAAAAATACCACAACCCCAATTTTCGCATGACTCCAGCAGGGCATAAAACTATCAGAATAAAATCATGTACTACACTTACTTTGAATACGAAAAGTCGAGGTAAAATAACAACTATTGAGTCTGTCTTTTCTAAATTACACCTGCAGGGAGAGGTAATAAGTCCAACCTACAAATGGTACATAGAACTATTTTCAAAAGAAATAAAAACGATAAATATTCATAAGAATTAAAGACGGCAATGATGCCAAACGCATCTCATAAATAAAACAGGCAGAAGAAGATGAATTTTAAAGGTGGAATAACAACAAATTCAGCAATGGAAAAAACTTCAAAACAGAGGTTGTACAAAATGCTAATACAATATAAAGTCTTTGCTAACAAGCAGAGAAGTTCATTCAAAATTTACAAAAAGAATTCCATTCTTGTAGAGAGGCATGCGGTGTTGTTGTCCCTATACTTACCTGGCTATAGCAAATGCCACAAAAGAAGACAAACAACACTACAGCTGCTTTTTCTAATTTTATCATATTATTCTGGTCTTTTAAAATTTTGTGTGAAGTTGCAATTTTTAATCATCCAAAGATATCCGAAAGACCAGGCTTACCACACCCCTATAGGACATAAAACTATCAGAATAAGTCTACATATCAAACATATTGGAAATTCCAAAAGATAAAGCGAAATAGCAACTATTGAGTCCGGTATTCCTAAAACACACTGCTAAGCAGATAAACTTGAGCCGCAAATAATTAACTCAACCAATGGCTACATAGAGCTATTTCAAATCTATCATAAATAAAATAGGCAGAAGAAGATAAATTTTAAAGGTGGAATAACAACAAATTCAGCAATGAAAAAAACTTCAAAACAGAGGTTGTACAAAAAGCTAATGCAATATAAAGCCTTTACTAACAAGCAGAGAAATTCATTCAAAATTCACAAAAAGAATTCCATTCTTGTAGTTGTTCAAAATAAAGCCGACAGCTATTTACCCAAAGACATTAATAACAAAGAATAATACACCAATACAAGCATCTTTGCCATAAGTCCCAAAAATAGTACCTAGTCATTATACTCTATTTTCCTTAGGGCTATTGTCCCGCTTTAACCGTATAGGAAGCGGCTTTAGAACATTTACTACGCATAAAAAAGAAGATTTTCATTAGTTACAAATAATGGCATTAATCTAATACCACCGTAAACTCTTTACAACAAAGACATACCCATAAAAAATCAGCCAAAAAATGCTGCAGGGGTTATTTAGTGTTTTACAAGGTTACCGCCGGTAACCTTGTAAAGTTTTTAGATCATAGGTCTGAGCAGGTACTATTTAGCCAACCCAAAACCTTCAATAAATTAATAATTTAATGTATAAGTATAAGATGCGGCAGCGTTGCATGCGTCGGCTGCACGAGATAGACGCACAGTCAGTGTTGCTGAGTTATTGTAGTTACGTAAGTTTGATGGTGTCCAAGCTGGCAAACCACACGGTGGCTCAAGAAAGGCGCTCGCCAACGTAGTCCAACCCGCGCCCGACCATGTTTCGAGTGTCCAATTATAAGGCACCCAATAATAGTGTTGTCCATTTCTACTCCAAATGCAGCCCGGACCCGGATCGGGCCACGGCGTAATCGCGGTCGCATACGCTGCGACCACGGCTGATTTGCGGAAACTCCCATCGGGTGCGGTGACTACACAATGATAATCGCTACGACCTAGCCACGGGACTTTTGACACTGTTAGCTCGTGCGTGGATGAACCTGACACTACGGCGTCATCGGACAACGCCACGTTATTTCTATACCAACGGTATGTCAAATCCGTCCCGGTGGCTGTCAGATACATGGTTTGCGTTCCGCAACCCACAAGCACCCCTGTCGGGGATACGGGTTCTACGGTTATAGCGAAACACATATCAATCCACCTACTACCTGTATACATGTCATTACAATTGGTTGTTATATTATAGACTAGTAACCCCGCGACTGGTGACGTTATTACATTCCGCTGTGTCGTAGTCAGACGCGGGATCAATAGCCCTTTATTCGTAGAAGTGATGTCTAGTATCGCCGATGCATGCGGTGTTGTGGTACCAATCCCAATCTGACTGTAGCTCAGTACTCCGCATAGCAGCGTAAAGAATAAAATCATTATTTTTTTTTTCATATTGAAAAAATTAATTTGTTGTACCTGTACACACGTTATACCAGCCAGTATTGTTCCTGAATTCAACACAATTGGTGGTTGTATTATAAATCATCAAACCAGGTGTAGGTGATGGGATGGCATTGCGCTGCGCAGTGGTCATTCTCGGCAGTAATAAGCCCTTGTTTGTCGATGTCACATCTAACGCTGCAGATGCATGTGGGGTTACTGTCCCCACCCCGGATTGGCCATAGGATACCCCACAAGCCAATATAAAAAATAATATTGCTAATTTATTTTTCATAATTAAAGTTATTTTATAATTTAAAATTCTAATTTGATAACGTATAAAATAGTACACTCAGATGACAAACACATGTTATCTAATATATAACATAGTCAATTAAGAATATTTATTAAAATACTAAGGATAACTTAGTTATAAGTTATCCTGTATTTTAAAACTATTTTTTTATAGCATTCAAAATTACATCAATCTGTTGCTGTTGTTTCTCGATTTGTGCTTTTTGTATTTCTATCTGCAATTGTTGTTCCTGAATTGCTTTTGTTAGAATTGGAATAATCTCTATATAATTAATACTCAAAATTTTATCGGTATCTTTACCTTCTTTTACCAAATCCGGCAATACTTTTTGCACTTCCTGAGCAATAAAACCTTCTTCCTTTATTGTATATTCTGAACTATTCAATTCCACTTTCTTTTCATAAGTCACAGGACGTAAAGCATTAATTGTTTTTACTCCGTTGTCTAAATTTTTTATATTTCTTTTCAAACGTACATCAGACGTAGTTAAAATAGCTGCTGCTTTAATATTACCGGCAACATCCAGTTTTTCTGTTGGAGTTACAGTACCTATACCCACATTACCATCATCCTTTATAGTCATAACACGTCTTTGTGCACTAATAGTATTACCCCATGTTAAAAAATGAATATTACCCCCATTTCCTGTATTACGAGTACCTACTTCTAATTCCATCCCAGTAAAACCATCAGCTCCATTACCAGATTTATTTCCGATAAACCTTGATCCACGTTCTAAAACATCATGCTGGTTATTACTTTTATGAAAACTTGTATATAAATTCCCGTTAACGTCTAGAGGTGAGTAAGGTTCTATTGTAGCGATACCAACTCTCCCGTTACCTAGCCATGTCATCACATCAACTTCAGGAGCAGATACGGCGCCATTACTTAACTTTAAATCAAGACGACTTTGCGCGCTTGTTGATGTACCATACGAACCTAAATTAAAATCAGCAATTACATTATATTTCTGACCACTCACTCCTGGTCTAGTCCAACGCTCAATATTTACCGGAGTAACACTTGCTGTTCCTACACTTTCACCACTAACTTGCATACTACCTGTAGCTCTAGGATCAACAACCGTTAATTTTTTATTCAATTCCACTTTCAAACCTGCAGGATGAACCGCTCTCGTTGCATCTGTACCGGTTGTCGTCTCGTCAGCTGTTGCCAATTCTACTATCCCCTTTGCCGTTTCTGTTGCATCAGCTATCGTAGTTGTCGGTATAGCCCAAGAAGCGAGACCCGCTGCGTCTGATGTTAATACTTTTCCAACACCAGGTGTACCACCCGATATTTTAATAGTACCAGCAACATCTAGTTTTGCAGCTGGTGAAGTTGTACCAATACCTACATTTCTTTCTACGATAGTCATTGTTTCTGTACCTGTCCCACTACCACCAGTAGGTTGTGAATAAAAACGAATAGACTTTCCTGCTCCACCACTATAATTAAAATACGAATCTCCCTTTGAACTTATTATCAAAGCTTCAGAAGTATTAGTTCTTATCCATGAACCTGATGTTTGATCTGGAGCACTAGTTCCTGCAAGAATTTTTAAACCAGCAACCTCTACATTTCCAGTAAATGTGGCACCTGTTAAATTTGCTTTTTTATTCAATTCCACTTTCAATCCCGCAGGATGAACTGCTCTTGTTGCATCAGTACCGGTTGTAGTCTCTGCAGCTGTTGCCAATTCTACTATACCACTAACGGTTTCTGATGCTGAAACTACAGCAGGAATCGCAGTAATTTTTGCATTTACATATGCTGTCGTAGCGAGTTTTGTCGAATTGTCTGCCACTGCTTGTGTTACCCCAATAGTACCTGTAGGCAAAGTTGGAGTTCCTGTAAATGTTGGCGAAGTAAGATTTGCTTTTTTATCCAACTCCACTTTCAATCCCGCTGGGTGAACTGCTCTTGTTGCATCAGTACCGGTTGTAGTCTCTGCAGCTGTTGCCAATTCTACTATACCACTTACGGTTTCTGATGCTGAAACTACAGCAGGAGTCGCAGCAATTTTTGCATTTACATATGCTGTCGTAGCGAGTTTTGTCGAATTGTCTGCCACTGCCTGTGTTACCCCAATAGTACCTGTAGGCAAAGTTGGTGTTCCTGTAAATGTTGGTGAAGCAAGATTTGCTTTCAACCCTAAAGCTGTATTCATAGTAGTTGTATCCGCTTTTAAAGCCACAGACTCAACAGTTGCTTTTTTATCCAACTCCACTTTCAATCCCGCTGGATGAACAGCTCTTGTATTATCCGTACCTATAGTAGTTTCCGCAGCTGTTGCCAATTCTACTACCCCCTTTGCCGTTTCTGTAGCATCAGCTATCGTAGGTAATGCTGCCGGTGTAGTCCAGGAAGCCAGGCCCGCTTCATCAGATGTTAATACTTTTCCAATACCAGGTGTACCACCGGATATTTTAATTGTACCTGCCACATCTAATTTTGCAGCCGGTATTGTTGTACCAATACCTACATTGCCATTTCCTAACCAAGTCATCGCTGTCATATCACCCACCACTGAATTCCCATTTGACAATTTCAAATCGAAACGAGTCTGTGCACCTAAGGTAGCAGCATAAGACCCTACAGCAAACTCTGCTCCTGCAGGCCATTTTGTGCCATTTATTCCCAAACGACTGAAACGCTGAATAACTTTAGGTTCAAAATTTGTTGGCCCTAATAGTGACGAACCATCAACAATATCAAGCTTTGCTACTGGATTTTGTGTACCAATACCGACATTCTGATCATTATAATTTAAAGCTAAAACAGGTTCCCAATTTCCTGGGTCATTTGATATTGCAGCATCAGCACCACGTCTAAATAAAAGAGATCCTCCTCCAACATCAAATTTATTCATAATATTCCAATAGTGGGTTTTTCCTCCACTTGTAGACGGAATGTTAAAAAAATTATGCTGATTCCCACCTGCCGGATTCGTTTGACCAAAATTTAACCCCCCAGCAATTCTAACCTCACCATTCACATGTAATCTACTTGTCGGGTCAGTAATACCAATACCAACATTCGCATTATCCTTTATAGTCATAACACGTCTTTGTGCACTAATAGTATTACCCCATGTCAAAAAATGAATATTACCCCCATTTCCTGTATTACGAGTACCTACTTCTAATTCCATCCCAGTAAAACCATCAACTCCATTACCAGATTTATTTCCGATAAACCTTGATCCACGTTCTAAAACATCATGCTGGTTATTGCTTTTATGAAAACTTGTATATAAATTCCCGTTAACGTCTAGAGGAGAATAAGGAGCTATTGTACCGATACCAACGTTTCCACCTGCCATGATGCGCATTCTCTCCAGATTATTTGATTTAAATGGTAAATCAAAATTACCTGTAGTACCCAGATAACTAGCTTCTGTCCCAGTATTCCCTGCAAGACCCCAACCTTTTGTAGCTTCCACAAATGCAGTAGTAGCCACCTGCGTTGTATTTGTACCTGCCACTGCTGTTGGCGCTGTTGGTGTGCCAGTAAATGCTGGTGAAGCCAGATTTGCCTTTTTATTCAGTTCAACTTTTAATCCGGCAGGATGAACTGCTCTTAATGCATCTGTACCTGCAGTTGTCTCAGCAGCTGTCGCCAATTCCACCTTACCTTTTACTAACTCCGTAGCATCAGGAACTGCAGAAGCCGTAATATTTGCCTTAACAAATGCTGTTGTAGCCAATTTTGTTGAATCGTCCCCAGCTGTCTGCGTCACCCCAATAGTACCTGTTGGCAAAGTTGGAGTACCCGTAAAAACAGGCGAAGCAAGGTTTGCTTTTTTGTCCAATTCCGCTTTCAATCCAGCTGGATGAACTGCTTTTGTTGAAATTAAACCTAATTGAATATCAGCCCCTGTAGCAAATTGCACAATACCTTTTGCTAATTCTGTACCATCAACAATAGGAGTATAAATTACCTTCTCTCCTGAAACAGTCGCTACAGTCTTTGTCTGCGCTATCATTGCCCCACCACTAAGTATAAGCGATAAGCATATAATTTTTTTCATATCAAATTAAATATTATACATTCGTAATATTATTCATTCAAAAAACATTACGAATGTAGTAAATTTTACCATGTTAATTTAAAATTTTCAAAAAAAAATGTAAAAAACATTTAATTGTAATTGAAAATACTTTGAATTATCTAAAATAATCAATAGCAACAACATCTCCTATAGCTAAAGAATATGTGTCATTTTTTGTTGAGTCATAAGTTGCAGTACTTCCTGTAACGGATATTGCATCATTTGGAATCCTAACTCCATTGATATACAACTTAATAGACGTACCTACGGATGGAGCTGATAATGCAAAAGTACTTTGACCTCCTGATGCTATAAACTCCTGTATTACTTGTGTAGAACCTAAAATAGGAGTCAAATCCAGAGCCCCAGCCGCTACACCATTTACCGTTGTTACTAAACTATTTCCTGTCAAATTGTTCACAACCGTATTTACCGCAGGTGCCGTTTGAGATACACCATTTACAACACTTGTAATTGTATTATCAACACTAGACAACGCATTAGTAGTTGCAGCAGTTACTGCACTTGAGATATCTACCCCTGTAGCAGCAACTCCATTTACAGTAGTAACTAAGTCTGTACCATTCACAATATTACTAACAGTTGTCGCAGCCGTTAAAGCAGTTGTAATATCTACTGGTGCAGCATCTACCCCGTTTACTGTAGTGATTAAATCTGTACCTGTAAAAGCATTGGCAACTGTAGTTGCAGCAGCCAAAGCCGGAGCTAAATCTACTTCTGCACCTGTTACCCCATTTACTGTAGTTGTTAACTTATCACCATTCAAAGTATTACTAACCGATGTTGCAGCTATTAAAGCACTTGTTATATCTACCGGTGCAGCATCTACCCCGTTTACTGTAGTAATTAAATCTGTACCTGTAAAAGCATTAGCAACTGTAGTTGCAGCAGCCAAAGCTGGAGCTAAATCTACTTCTGCACCTGTTACCCCATTTACT
>NZ_JCAXEB010000020.1:0-48483 GCF_059758655.1 Flavobacterium sp. GQ95 | reverse complement strand
GTAAGCATTTTTATTTTTCTGACTGTATCCAATCGAAACGGAAAGGATTAAAGCGGGAAGAATCAGGTAATTTTTCATGATATTTTTTCTTAATTCATTTTTAATAAATCGGGCGTCGGCAAAGCTTTCACCCGATTTAAAAACTCAAACAAAACTTATTTTTTATCCTTTTGGGATGTTATTTTAAACACATAGAGACATAGATTTTGTAAACTTAAATAGGCGTTTCACTTGCATCAAAACACATAGCTATGTGTGAAAGCTTGCTTTTTTGTTTACTTTTTGAAGTCCACAAAAACTATGTTTCTATGTGTTTAATTTTTTTTTGCCACGAATTTAATTAGTGTAAATTCGTGCAATTCGTGGCAACCTTTTTTTATTTAACCCACTCTGTTTTAAAAGTGGTCTTTCCGTTTAATGGATTTGGTGCAACTTCAAAATTGTTTCCGTTTTTGCTTACTTTAATTTCTTGTACAGCATCGCCGTCCGGTAAAAAGACTTTGGCTGTCGCCGAAGTTGTTTTATCACTTGCATATACTTTCAGCGTTAATTTGCTCCAGTCCATATCTTTGGTTGATTGTGCCAAAGCGATATGAGGCAATGCCGTTCCGTCTTTTACTAAAACTACAATTGGCACTTCACCCGCTTTGATTTTATGCCAGCCTGATTGGTATACTTTTTTAGTTTGGTAATCAATCCAGGTTCCTTCCGGAAGATAAACATCTCTTTCTGTCACTTCTTCAAAAAGTGGGGCAACCAACATGCTTGATCCGAATAAATATTCATTGTCCACTAACCATGCTCCTGGATCATTTGGATATTCTACAAATAACGCACGCATCATTGGCAATCCTTTTTGAGAGCTCTCTTTGGCCTGAGCGTAGATATAAGGCATCAATTCGTAACGCATATTATCTGCTTTTCTAAATCCTTCCAGAAAATCTTTGCTGTACAACCAAGGTTCGCGTGGAGGTTCACCGTGGCTTCTTACATGTGAAGTAAACATTCCGAACGGTGCCCATCTTCTGTATAAATTCTCAGGAGATTTTGTTGCAAATCCACCCACATCATGACTCCAGAAACTGAATCCGCTTAATCCTAATGAAAGTCCGCCTCTTAATTCAGCTGACATTGCACCGTTTGAAGTTTCAGCATCTCCACCCCAATGTAAAGGATAACGCTGAGATCCTGCCCACGTACTTCTTGCCCAGATTAAAGTATAACCTTTCTCTTTCTGTGTAATTTCAGCAACTGCCTTATTGTATCGTAATGGGTATAAATTGTGTTCGTAGAAACCTGTTCTTCCCGAATGGTAAATTCCGTCAGGCGGAGCCGCTTCTCCAAAATCAACTTTGAAAACAGAAACACCCTGATCGAATAATTTCTTCAATTTTGCCTGATACCAGGTAACAGTTTCAGGATTTGAGAAATCTAAAACGGCATCTTCATAAGGAAGGTTTCCTTTACGATCTCTTACTGCTAAGTTTTTTTCCATGATTTCAGGAAACAAGGTATTCTTTGGCGTGAAATACGGCAATTGCCATAAACACACATGGAAACCATCATCTTTTAAATCCGACATCATTTTTTGAGCATCCGGGAAACGTGCTTTTGCAAATTCATAGTTGTTTCTCCAGTCTACATCAAACCAACCGGTATCAAAGTGAATTACATCAGTTGGAATTTTATATTTACGTAAATCTTTAGCAACTTCGCGTCCTTCTTTTTCAGTAAAGTAAGTGATTCGGCTCATCCAGAAACCAAATGACCAAAGTGGTGGCATAGCAGCTTTTCCGGTCAAATCTGTGTATTGGTCTAAAATGTCTTTTGGTTCTCCGATGAAGAAAAACAAATCAGCTTCGTCATCTCCAATGTACATTTCGTTGGCACTTCCAAAGTATTTTCCAAAATCAACCGTAATTGGTGTTGAATGGTGCATGAAAACACCGTAACCGCGGCTGCTCATGTAAAACGGAACCGGTTTGTACATGGTTTCGTTCTGGATTCCGTTAGCGTCATCCGTCCATAAAACTACTTTTTGTCCGCGTTTGTTGAATTGGGTGAAAGATTCTCCACAACCAAATATTTTTTCGTCCGGTTCTAAGCTGAAAGCCGCGCCCATACTTCTGGAGTAATCGCTGTTTCTTCGAACATATGAAAACGGAAGTGTTGGTGTATAGGTATTTTTGAAATCAGAATCATGAAGTGTACTGGTCAATAATTTTCCTGTTTCATCATAAATTTTTACGTGCCACGGTTTTGATAAAATCTCGACAACACCATGTTTGCTGGTGTATTTATGACCGCCTTCGATTTTAGAATATTTCCATAATTCCGGATGATTTGGCGCAACCCCATTAATCAACATTAGAGACTCTTTTTCAGGATGAAATTGTGGTCCCGAAGTCGTTTTGATTCGGATTGTTCTGTCTGAAACAAACTGAATCTGGAAAGGCAATTCAGGTGAAACGTCGTATTCTGTTGTTGGGAATTCGTTTGGTTTCTCGGTATCAGGTTTCATCATCATGTTGTTGAAAGCCTGACGCGTTTTGTAATTGTATCTTAAATATTTTATAGTTCCTTTTCCGGTTGCCGGATCAAAACCAGTTAATTCATCAGCAAAATAAAAAGTGTTCAGGTAATTCTGAAAATCTTTACTGATATCTATTGGAGCGTTCAAAACATCTGCGTTTTGAATTTGTGCCGATGCTTTTGGCGTCGCTAACAATCCCAGAAATAGAGATAAAGAAGCTATTTGGATTTTTTTCATCGTGTATCTTTTACTTATATTTTATTCTGCTGTAATTACAATTGTTGCGGGTTTTAATCCGTTTGCTTTAGCGGTTAATTCTAATCTCCCTGTTTTATCAGAAGATTGAACTATTACTAGACATTTTCCATTTAAGGCTGTGTGCTTAGATCCTTTGTACGGTTCATGACTTACCGGATCACCACTGCAAATACCCACTATTTTTCCATTTCCTTTTAAAGAGAAATTAATTTCATTGTTGGCATTTGGTGCCAAAACACCTTTTGCATCTAAAATATCTACGGTTACAAATGATAAATCATTTCCATCTGCCTTGATATTACTTTTGTCTGCCGTTAATTTTAAATTGGCTGGATTTCCTGCAGTTTTGATTTCGGTTTCTAAAACTGTTTTTCCGTTTTTACGGGAAATTGCTTTTAGAGTTCCTGGCTGATAAGGAATTCTCCACATTACGTGAAGATCATCTCCTTTTTTACTTCTGATTCCGACTGATTTTCCGTTTAAGAAAAGCTCAACCTCATCGGCTTTATTGTAATAGGCCCAAACATCAACAGTTTGTCCGGCTTTCCAATTCCAGTGTGGAAAAATATGAAGAACAGTTTTGTCCGTCCATTCACTTTGGTACATATAATAAACATCTTTTGGAAAACCGGCTAAATCTACAATTCCGAAGTACGAACTAATTGATGGCCATTCGTACGGAGTTGGTTCTCCTATATAATCGAAACCGGTCCAGATATACATTCCGGAAAGGAAATCGTATTTTTTAATGACTTTCCACGTTGCTTCGTGTGTAGAACCCCAAGGCGCCTGCACCTGATCATAAGCAGAAACGGTATTACCAGGATTTCCTCCTGTAAATTTAAGATCCCATCTTACCGGCCATTTTTTTATAGTGTCTGAAACGGCATCGTAATACCCTCTTGTTTGTAAACCTGAAGTAGTTTCGGTGGCAATGAAAGGGGTTTTTGGAAAGTTTTTTTGATGGTGTTCGTAAGTCTGATGCGCATAATTATATCCAATAAGATCTAAAACTCCTGATGCGGCAAGTGGATTAATTTGCACATTATTCTTTTCGAATTGTAACGTTACGTCATCGATATTCATATTCACCGGCGGATTCATTGCTGCCGTAAGTGGACGCGTTTTATCATATTGACGTGTAATGGCTGCTAGTTCTTTTGCGATTGTTACACCGCTTTCATTCCATTGTTCCGGAATTTCATTCCCGATACTCCAAACAAAAATACTTGGGTGGTTACGGTCACGAAGCAACTGATCGATTAAATCTTTCTTATGCCATTTGTCCCAGTCATTTCCGTAATCGTATTTGGTTTTGCTTTGTTTCCACATGTCAAAAGCTTCATCCATAACAATGAAACCCATTTTATCACAAAGGTCTAAAAGTTCCGGAGCGGGCGGATTATGCGAAGTTCTTATTCCGTTTACACCCATTTCTTTCAGGATTTCTAACTGGCGTTCGATTGCACGAGTATTGATTGCTGAACCCAATGCTCCTAAATCATGATGCATGCAAACTCCTTTGATTTTAACCTGTTTTCCATTTAAAAGGAAACCTTTGTCTAAATCAAATTTAAAATCTCTAATTCCGAAATTGGTTTTGTATTGATCTACAATTTGATCATCAACTGAGATTTCAGTAACGGCTGTGTATAATTCCGGTTTTTCAACCGACCATAAAATTGGCGTTTCAACCTCTGCAGATTGTTTGATAGTTTGATTGGCGTTTGCCCCAATCGTTATATTTTGAGTAACAGCTGTTACTTTAGTATCTTCTTTAAAAATAGTGGTTGTTACTGTTGCTTTTTTTGAAGCTGAGTTTTGATTCTGAATCGTTGTTTCAAAGTTTATTGAAGCTTTTTCAGCAGTAACTTTTGGAGTGGTAACATAAGTTCCCCATTGACCAACATGCAATTTATCAGTAGTTTCGATCCAGACATTTCTAAAAATTCCTGATCCGGAATACCAGCGTGAATTGGGTTGTTTTGAATTGTCAACCTTTACAATTATTTCGTTGTTTTTATCCCCATAGTTTAAGTAAGGAGAAATTTCATATTGAAAACCAATATATCCGTTTGGACGTTTTCCTAAATAATGACCGTTGACCCAGACTTCACTGTTTCTGTAAACACCATCAAAAATGACTGAAGTTACTTTACTAGTATCAGCTGTGACAACTTTAAATGTTTTTTTATACCAGCCTAAACCTCCGTTTAATGCTCCTCCGCCATAACCTGCCGGGCTTTTTTCATCAAATTTCCCTTCAATACTCCAATCATGAGGAACATTTAAAGTTCTCCATTTGGTAGAAGTTCCAATAGTATCTTTATCGACGATACTATCATTTAGATGAAAACTCCAATCAGAATTAAAAGAAATTTTTCGGTTACTGAAAATCTCTTCTTTTTTATTGCAGGAACTAAATAAGACAATTCCGGCCAATAGTAATACTGACAAGCCACTACTTAAATATTTTTTTTTATTCTTCATTTAGATGCTATTATAGTTTTGAAAAACAAATATAAACATACCGATAAGTGACTGTGTTAATCACCTACCGGTTGTTTTATATTTTTAAGTAATTATGGTTTCATTTTACAACATTAAACTATTGTAAATTAAGGAATTATGTAATGAAAAGCAAACCATTCATCCTTACCTGCATCATATGATGTTCCAAGCCAGATACCTTTTTGCAGATAACTGGTATTGTACGCTTTAACTACTTTAAGCACATTAGTTGTTGGACTCATCCAGCTGGTTGAATTTTGAATCAGTGTATTAGTGCCTAAATTAATTTCATTGGTTTCACTGTTTATAGTAAATAGCCCGGTTGTAACTACACCATTTTGGCTTCTTGTATAGTTTAATTTACCGCCCCATTGATCAAAACGAATCCATGAATTATCGGCTAATGCTGCCCAATCGTCATTCCAGCCCCAGTTGTATGAGCTTGAAGCGCCTGTTGTCCAACCTTTTCCTTTTGCAATCCAGTCTATAGGATTTCCTTTTCCATCTAGATTCCAAACTCTTCCTGCACCTACACCTCCAGTAACCATGGTTAATAATTCTCCCGGAGCAAATTTTGGATTAAAACCTTCATCAACAACAGGAACCGTAACCGGAGGAACATAGCTGTCTGCATAATCTTTAGCTACATAATTCCAGATATACCACCATGTACCTTCATTATTGGTTCTCAGTATAGCAATTCTCAACTGATTATCAGTAAGTTTTAATACTTTAATATTGTTATTCCAGTTACTTGCATTTGCAATATAATTGTCTGGTCTTAGGATTGTTGCTCCCGTAGTCGTTAACGTATGAGCGTTAATGTCTAAGAAATAAGTTCCACTTTCTTTAACAGTTCCGTCTTTTTCATGAACCGTCATAAAAGGTCCACCATCAAGGCTAAAGGTCATGTATCTTCCCCAATGCATATCAGCATCTGTACTTGAATTAGCATTTCCTTCCGGTTCCCAGTTTGGACTAAAGTTACCCCACTCGATTGTTCCACTAGGATCAGCAAAAGACATGGCACCTGGAGCTAAACCATATTTACCATTATCCATTACCCATGATTTTTTCTTGCCCACACCACCAGATAAGGCAGTCCAAAGAGGGTCATTTACATAATTTAAATTGTCTTTGGTAACCGTTATCGTTACAGGATCTAACTGAACAATACCTGCATCTGTGACAGCAGAAATTTTTATAGTATAATTACCTTTGAAGGCGTACTTTACAGTTTCTGTTGCTTTGTTTGATTTTCCTGTAACATAATCCCAGGTTAATATAACGCCCGGAGTTGTGTTTTTCAGGATTACCGTATTTCCACCCGGATCTACAACAAAATCCTGAGTAATTTCAAATTTAATATCTGATTTATCCGTAACAGCATCTAACGAGTAAGACTCTGGCGAACAAGATGATACTAGCATCGCTGCTAACATCAAAAATGAGGAGATTACTATTTTAATATTTTTCATTTTGTTACTTTTTAGTTTAAAATTACCAACCGGCATTTTGTTTTAAAACCCCATTTGACAATGTAATTTGGGTATTTGGAATTTGTTGCAAACCTTTTGTTGCCTGAATTTTAGCAGCCGAAATTGTTTTTGTTCCGGCAACTCCACCACTTAACAAAGTAGTAGTTTCAGCAATTGTTGAGGAAGCAGTTCCAATTCCCTGACGTAATAAATCCCAATATCTAACACCTTCAAGAGCAAACTCTAAATGTCTTTCTTTCAAAATATTATCAGCATTTACTGGTAAAGTTGTAAAATTATCTTTGTAAGCTCTTTTTCTTACCTCATCAAAATAAGCCTGAGCATTTCCACTTCCAAGTTCAGCTGCCATTAATAAAACATCTGCGTATCTCAATACTACATAATCCTGAAATTGGCTAATATCCCAAAACTGACTACCCATAGTTAACGGAAGATCTTTTCCGTCTTTATCTACCATTGGCGCGTATTTTTTGTTGTAGTAACCTGTATATTCTCTTTGATTGTTTTTCTTATCAAATGCAATTTTTTCTTCATCAATTCCAATCACTGTGGCTACTCGTCTTGTATCGTTAGCTGTATAAACATTCCACAATTTAGAATTTACCGTAACTCCCCAGCCACGGCCATAAGGATAAGAAGAGAATTCTCTCATACCAAACATTACCAACCAATGGTTACCATCAGTATTTCCGTTATAATCACTGGTGTAAGTATATTTTACAGAAAACACGATCTCTTTATTGCTTTCACCTGCATATTTATCAACTGAAGCCGCTGGCCATAAAGTTGAGAAATCAGCCACTAAACCATGTCCGCTATTCGCAATAACATTTTCCAGGTGTCCCAAAGCCTGAGCTTTAGTAACCACTCCAACTAAATCAGCTTTTCCGTAGTAACCAGTGTAATATAAATAAACACGGCCAAGTAAAGATTTCGCCGCCCATTTCGTAATACGTCCGCTAGTTGTGGCGTTGTATGCTGTTGCAGGTAAATTCTCTGAAGCAAAAACCAAATCTTCAGCTATCACTTTATAAACCTCATCCGGATTCGCCTGAGGAACATTTTCAGAAGAAGGAGCAGTTAGTAATGGAATATTTCCCCACAAACGCACCATTTCAAAATAAAGATAAGCTCTGATAAATTTAGTTTCAGATTCGTAAGTATTTCTCAAAGCAGTGTTTCCTTGCCAGTCAATCTGATCCATTTTAGACAAGAAAACATTACAACGGTAAAGTGCTTTATAATACCCAATCCAGTTGCCATTCAGTAAATCTACATCTGAAGGAGAGCGACTAATATCAAATTCATCAATAGCTGCATAACCGTAACCATCAGAATTACCGGTTCCTCCAAAACAGTCATCAGACATTACTTCGCTTATTACCGGAACACCCATGCCCGATGCCCCGGTAGCAACTTGTAAACCATCATAACAACCTACAAGCGCTGTATAAGCATCGTCTGTTGTTTTGTAAAAATTTGTATCTGTTAGTTGTGTCAATGGCTCTGTGTCTAAACTGCAAGAACCCAGAGACAATAAACTAAAACAGAAAATATATAGATATGTATTTTTCATTTTTTTATTTATTAAAGTTTAACATTTAATCCCAACATGAATGTTCTTGGTCTTGGGTAATACCCAACATCAACACCTGATGAAAATTTCTGGTCATCATTTGAGGAACCAAATCCGATTTCAGGATCCATTCCATCATACTTCGTAAAAGTGTAAAGATTTAGTATCGAGAAGTAAAGTCTGAACTGGCTTGCAAAAAATGGTTTTGATTGTTTCATTTTAGCAAGATCAAATCCTAAAGTAACCGTATTAATTCTCAGGAAATCACCTTTCTGAATGTATAAGTCTGAAAACTGAGTAAAATTTCTGTTATCTTCAGTTACCCTTGGTACAGTGTTTGAAGAACCTTCACCATGCCAACGATCTAATATTGCAGAAGTATAATTTCCGTAAGCACCTGATTGGTTTCTATAAGATTGTACAATTTCATTTCCTGCAACACCATTGGCATTAAGTGAAAAATCAAAAGCTTTGTAGCTTGCTGACACAGAGAAGCCATAAGTAAAATCCGGATTTGGTTTTCCGATATTCGTTTTATCAGAAGAATCTATTTTATCATCTCCGTTTACATTCGTATAAATAAGATCTCCCGGAGCTGCTGTTGGCTGTAATACTACACCATTTGCCGATTTGTAATTATCGATTTGCGCCTGATTTTGAAAAACACCTCCTGTTTTATATCCCCAAAAGTAACCTAAAGGGTATCCGTTTTGCGCTCTGTAGAATTCTCCGGCATTATCATAAAGTTCATTACTCAATCCGTGAATAATACCATCAGCGTTAGGAATTTGTCCTACTGTATTTTTATTATAAGCACCGTTTGCACTAACGCTATAATTAAAATCACCTATTTTATTTTGGTAGTTTAAGCTTAACTCAACTCCTTCGTTCACAACATCTCCTCCGTTAATAAATGGAGCATCAGCACCGGCAGTTGCCAATATTGGAGCCAGAATCAACCAGTCTTTACTTTTCTTGTTGTAATAATCAAAAGTTACACTTAAAGCATTATCTAAAAATCTGGCATCAAAACCAAAGTCAATCTGTTCTGAAGTTTCCCATTTTAAGTCCAGATTTGATAATCTGTTAGGATAAGCTCCAGGCGTAAGAACACCTTCAGTATCTCCAAAAATATAATTGGTATTATTTGATTTTATTGTTGAAAGATATTGGAAAGCTCTTGCGTTTTGATTTCCAACTTGTCCCCAGCTCGCTCTTAATTTAAGAAAATTGATCACTTTTGAATCTTTCAAAAATTCTTCATTTGATGCAATCCATCCCGCAGAAACTGATGGAAAATAACCCCATTGATTTTCGTCAGAAAAAATAGAAGATCCATCCATTCTAAAAGTTGCATTTAATAAATACGTTTCTTTAAAGTTATAATTTAACCTTCCGAAATAAGACATTCTTTTTGTTTGTTCTTTTTCTCCCTTTATTGTAGTTCTTGCACCGTCTTTGTTGGTTGTATTATCTATCCAGGCATGCTCAAGATCATTAAAAACTGAATCTGCATTTGTAGCATCAACTGAAGTTCCATCATAATTAATAGAGGAAGTTCCTAACATGGCTTCAAAATGGTGATTCTCGGCAGCATTAAATTTATATGTCAACAGGTTATCCCATGTGATGGTTTTCCCTTTGTTCATATTTTGATTCACTTTATCGAAAGCAGTGTTTGCATAAATCGATAATCGATAAATAGGCGTGTAAGAATGTCCCTCACCAGCATAATAATCAAGACCTATAGTAGTTCTGAAGGTTAGGTTTTTTATTGGCTCAATCTGCAAATAAACATTTCCTAATAATTTCTGGTTGTTCCCTTCATTTTGATTGTTGTAAACCATTAATGCATAAGGATTCGCTGCACCAGCCAACCAAGGCTCACTATTATTTGTAGTGTCATAATAATTACCATTAGCATCATACATTGGTAATAATGGTGTTGTCTGAAAAGCACTTCTTAAGGAATTATTGTATTGATTTCCAACACCAATTCCGTTTTTATTAATATAAGCAAAACTAAAATTTTCACCTAAAGTAACCACGTCTTTATACAGTTTATGTTCTGAGTTGAATCTGAAATTATAACGCTCATAGTTAGATAAATCCTTCCCTCCAACAACACCTTCCTGCCCTAAATAAGACAATGAGGTTGAATAAACAGAAGTATCAGAACCGCCTGAAGCACCAAAAGAGAAGTTTTTAGTAGCGGCATTGTCTGTAAGCATGTGGTCCATCCAGTTTGTTCCTGATCCTAATGCTGCAATTTGATCATTAGTAAAATAGGGAGCTTTACCTGAATTTACAGCGGCTTCGTTTAACATAACACCATATTCTGTTGCGTTAAGCAAATCTACTTTTCTGGCTACAGATTGCACGCCATAATATTGATCAAATGTGATTTGTCCGGCTGCACCGCGCTTTCCTTTTTTGGTTGTCACCAAAATAACTCCGTTTGAAGCCTGAGAACCATAGATTGCTGCTGATGCGGCATCTTTTAAAACAGAAATTGATTCAATATCTGAATTGTTCAAATAAGAAATATCCCCTGTCAATATCCCGTCGACTACATAAAGCGGACTTGTACCGCCTGTAGAACCAGCACCTCTAATCACGACATTCAAACCCTCTCCCGGTTGTCCTGAAGTTGAAGTAACCTGAAGTCCGGCCGCCTGTCCCTGAAGTGCCTGAAGTGCATTTGTAGTATTGGTTTTCGTAAGATTTTCACCGCTTACCTGCGAAACAGCAGTTGTTACCAGTGTTTTTCTTTGTGAACCGTACCCAATAACAACAACTTCTTTAAGTTCTGAAGTTTCTTCCGCAAGCGTAACATTAATAGTTTGTTGTGTTCCTACGGTTACCTTTTGGCTTTTGAATCCAATAAAAGAAAATACCAGGACATCTCCTGCTTTTGCTTCTATTTTGTAGTTTCCATCAAAATCGGTTGTGGCACCAATTTTAGTTCCCTGCACAGCGATGCTTGCTCCCGGAATTCCCATTCCGTCAACCGTCGATGTTACATTTCCACTTACAGATCGGGATTGTGCCTGCGCAAAACCCGACTGTATCATAAATAAGCTAAACAACAGTGCCGTACAAAACGAGGACAGTGTTGTTTTCATACAATATTTGCTTTTCATAATAAATAAAAGTTGGTTAAATTAAGTTAGTTATGTTATATATAAAGTGTAAGTTTCATTGAGATGACGCCAAAAAAGGCTAATTGGTACAGCCTGTTTTCAGCTAATTTTTTTACTTTAAAAATGGTTCTTTTAAAACTTATAGTCATTTTGAACTTATCTTATGGTAAATTTGACTACAAGTGTAAAACTTTTTTTCTATTTTAGCAAAATATTAAGGATATTTTTTTCTAATTCTGATTTATACAGATTCAATTTTATTGATCTGATAAGTTTAAAGGATAAAACGAAATAAAAAATATCAAAAAAATATCGAAGTAGCATTTTGACAATCAATCATTTAAAGAATTCTGATTTTCGAATCCATTTTTTTTTAAATTTCAAATAACTGATTATCACATTTTTACTTTGTTAAAAAAATATTAAGTAATTAACAGTGACACTTATGCATTTTATTTGTTTAATTTGTCAAAATTTCTATCGCACATGGATATAAAAGTAGATGCCGATTCAGTCCTAAAAAGTGAACAAAACGCAATGAATGCGATCACGATTGACTGTGTCATATTTGGTTTTGATGAAGGAAGTTTAGAAGTACTTTTAGTGCAACATGGCGAAGGAATCAGTAAAGGAAAATGGGGACTCCCCGGAGGATGGATTTATAAAAAAGAAAGTACAGACAACGCAGCACATCGGTTATTGAATGAGCTTACCGGTCTTGACAATATTTATCTGGAGCAGTTAAAAGCATTTGGAGATCCGGATCGTTTTCCGCTTCGACGTGTTATCACTATTGGATATTATGCTTTGGTAAAAAGAGAAGATTATAATATTAAAGCGGGTTTTACGGCAGCTGATGCCAAATGGTATAAGATAGATACGATTCCGGATTTAATATATGATCACAACGAAATTCTGTCTTACAGTTTAAAACATCTTCAAAACCGGGTGCGTCAGGCGCCGATTGGATTCAATCTTCTGCCTGAAAAATTTACTTTACTGCAATTAATGCATTTGTATGAAGAGGTTTTAGGAATCGAAATGGATAAATCGAACTTCAGACGAAAAATTCTGCATATGAAATTGTTGGTTGCTTTAGATGAAAAACAACAAGATGTCTCGCACAGAGCGGCGAAATTATATAAATTTGACGAAGCTATTTACAATAAACTGACCGAAAAAGGATTTAATTTTGAATTTTAACCCAAGCTTATAAGGCATCCATGACAATTTTACCTAATAAAAATAACACCGACGCGAATAGCAACGCAACGACAGAAATCATAAAACCAGCTATTGAAGGTATTACGGTTGACTGCGTTATATTTGGATTTAACAAGGCAAGCCTTGAAGTGCTTTTAGTGCAACATGCCGAAGGAGAAAGCGTTGGGAAATGGGGGCTTCTTGGGGGATGGATAAAAAAAGAAGAAAGTGCTGACGATGCCGCACAACGTGTTTTATACGAATTAACAAGCCTTGACAATATTTATCTGGAACAGCTAAAAGCTTTTACAGATCCAAAACGTGTTCTTGACAGAAGAGTTGTAACTATTGGCTATTATACTTTGGTCAATCGCGAAGACTATAATATTAAGGCCGGTTTTACGCTGCGAGAGGCCAAATGGTATAAGATCAACGACATTCCGGATTTGATTTTTGACCACAATGAAATCCTCGAATTTAGCTTAATGCAACTTCGTAACAGAGTTCGTCAGGCGCCAATTGGATTCAATCTTTTGCCTGAAAAATTCACTTTATTGCAATTAATGCATTTGTATGAAGAGATATTAGGAATTGAATTGGAAAAATCGAATTTCCGAAGAAAAATTCTGCATATGAAATTGTTGGTTGCCTTAGATGAAAAACAACAAGATGTCTCGCACAGAGCAGCAAAATTGTACAAATTTGATCCGGATATTTACAAGAAACTGACCGAAAAAGGATTTAATTTTGAGTTCTAAAGCCCTTTTTAAATTTCAGAATCCAACAATCGGACAACTACATTCCAGAATCCAAAACTTTCCGCTATCTTTGCGCCTTAATAACATGCTCAAAAGCAGTTGCTACAGGGCAAAATTATACCCGAAAATACTTAAACTCGCATAAGAGAATTGATATATTAAAATGAAGAAGATACGTAACTTTTGCATTATTGCACACATTGACCACGGTAAAAGTACATTGGCAGACCGATTATTGGGCGCTACACAAACCGTTACAGCTCGTGAAGAAAAAGCACAATTGCTTGACAACATGGACCTGGAGCGCGAGCGTGGAATCACCATTAAAAGTCACGCCATACAAATGGAATATACTTATAAAGGCGAGGAATATATTTTAAATTTAATTGACACTCCTGGTCACGTTGACTTTTCATACGAAGTTTCACGATCTATTGCGGCTTGTGAAGGTGCGCTTTTGATTGTTGATGCTGCCCAAAGTATTCAGGCACAAACGATTTCAAACTTATATTTAGCTTTAGAAAATGACCTGGAAATTATTCCGGTTTTGAATAAAGTTGATTTACCAAGTGCTAATCCTGAAGAAGTTAGTGATGATATTATCGATTTATTAGGTTGTAAATTAGAAGATATTATTCATGCCTCCGGAAAAACAGGTTTTGGTGTTGAGAATATCTTAGCGGCCATTATCGAAAAAATCCCTGCTCCAAAAGGAAATGTTGACGAACCATTACAGGCATTGATTTTCGATTCACATTATAATCCGTTTCGTGGAATTGAGGTAATCTTCAGAGTTATGAATGGAGAAATTCGTAAAGGGCAAAAAATTAAATTCATGGCTACAGGCAATGAATATTTTGCTGATGAAGTAGGTACTTTAAAGTTGAATCAGGTTCCAAAAAATGTGATTTCTACTGGAGATGTTGGTTATTTAATTTCAGGAATTAAAGAAGCCAAAGAGGTAAAAGTTGGAGATACTCTAACTGATGCCAAAACACCAACAACCAATATGATTACTGGTTTTGAGGATGTAAAACCAATGGTTTTCGCCGGAATTTATCCAGTTGACACTGAGGATTATGAAGATTTGCGTTCTTCTATGGAAAAACTGCAATTGAATGATGCATCGTTAGTATTTACTCCGGAAAGTTCTGCTGCTTTAGGATTTGGTTTCCGTTGCGGATTCTTAGGAATGTTGCACATGGAAATTATCCAGGAACGTCTAGAGCGTGAGTTTGATATGACTGTAATTACCACAGTTCCTAACGTTTCGTATTTGGCTTACACCAAAAAAGATCCTGAAACTCCTTTTGTAGTTAACAATCCTTCAGATTTACCTGAACCTTCTCGTTTAGACCGAGTTGAAGAACCTTATATTAAAGCAACCATCATTACAAAATCCGATTTCGTTGGAAACGTAATGAGTTTGTGTATCGAAAAACGTGGTCAAATTACCAATCAAACGTATTTGACTACAGAAAGAGTGGAACTAAATTTTGATATGCCTTTGGCCGAAATTGTATTTGACTTTTACGATCGTTTAAAAACAGTTTCTAAAGGTTATGCTTCTTTTGACTACTCTCCAATCGGAATGAGAACTTCGAAATTGGTAAAACTGGATGTACTTTTGAACGCACAAACTGTTGATGCCCTTTCAGCCTTGATTCACGAAGATAACGCTTATAACATCGGTAAAAAAATGACCGAGAAATTACGCGAATTGATTCCGAGACAGCAATTTGACATTCCGATTCAGGCGGCAATTGGAGCGAAAATTATCGCTCGTGAAACGATTAAAGCACTTCGTAAAGACGTTACCGCAAAATGTTACGGTGGAGATATTTCGCGTAAGCGTAAATTGCTTGAAAAACAGAAAAAAGGTAAAAAACGTATGAGACAAGTAGGAAACGTTGAAATTCCGCAAGAAGCTTTTATGGCTGTTTTAAAACTTAACGATTAAAGATTTTAGAGAATAGGTGCAAGAGCAAAGAATATAGATTTAACCCGATAACTTCGTTATCGGGTTTTTTGTTTTTATGCTGTTGGCATGGTGAACGACCAGCCTGCTATAACCAAATCCTGAACGACTTCGTTTGTTTCAGCTCCGTCTTGTAAGGTATAAATTCCTTTATTAGCAATATATCTTTCTGCCAGTTTTGCTGATCCGTAGATACCTCCGAAGATGGTAGCAAAAATCCCAAGAATAAATACAAATGCGTTTAAATTCATAAAATTATAAAGCAAAAGACCTAATAATATGATAACGGAAACAACCGAAATTGTAACGGCCTTATTCTTTGCATCGTAATGAATGTCTTTGCAGGACCGACATCTCGGAATTCCGATTAAAACTTTGGAATATTTTACGGATCTGTAAACGACAATATTGGTTCTGTCGCTCTCAACAAAAAGCGGTACAAAATAACAGTCATTCATGTTTTCCATTTCAGCTTCTCCACAGTAGGTGCATTTGTGATCATGAGGCTCAAATCTCTTATAAGCCTCGTCAAAGGTGTAATTTCTAATCATTTTATTTGGGGTTTAAAATTTAAAAATTAATCATTTGCCGGTATCAATTTGGACAAAATATACTTTATTAAAAAAGCGGGGGCAAAAGCCATTATCATCGGAATAAAAAGTTCCAGGTTCAAAAAAGTATCACGTCCTCTAAGATAAAAACCCACCGCAAAAGGCATAAGCAGAGCACCTACCGCAAAACCAACCACCGCTGGAATTGGATTTTTCGGAAAACCGTAGAATCCTGCTAAACAAGCCACCAATAAAGAAACTAAAATCATGATTCCGCTTTGTCCACCAAACATGGCAATCAATAAAGAAGAAAAGATAACAGCAAAAACGGCCATATTCCCTTTTTCCTCATTTTCTTTTGCTTCTTTAGCTTCATAAAAAAGATCTTCTTTGTAGCTTTTTATTACTTTCAACAATTCTTCCTTCGCTTTTTGCTCTTCAAATCCTGATTCGATTAAATTATTGATTTCAGTTTCTGCATCAAAACCACCTTTTCTGATCTTATTTTTCAATTCTTCTTGCTGAGAATATGACAATTCATTATCCATTTTCCAAATTTTTTATGGATTTAAAAATAACAAAATATTAAATTAACAATCTAAATAGTATGAATAATTTTTCATAAAAAGGGTTATTTAATGCTCTGTTTCAAAAAGTCCAGTATTTGCTTACTGTTTATAATTTTCATTTTTTAAACTATAAGTAAATACTTATAAAAAATAAAAAAATAAAATAATCATCTGGTTTTTAGTGCATTTAGTCGAGATTAAAATAAATTTTAACATAAAAAATATAACTTTAATCTTACAACTTTAAAACTAAATATTATGAAAACGAGATTTTTAATTATGGCAACCCTGTTAACTTTTTCATTTGCTAATGCGCAACAACAAGAAGCTGAAGAAGAAATGCACTCAGCAAAAGGTGTACGATTTCAAAAAGGAAATATGTTTCTTGAAGGTGGAATTTCGATTAGCACAAGTGACGATGCCAACGCTTATTCAATCAATCCAAAATTTGGATATCTAATTGCAGATAATTTTGCTGTTGGAGGAGATTTAGATTTTGGAGGGGGCAAAACTGATGTAAATGATGGTAAAACAAGCTTTTTTGGTATTGGAGCGTTTGCCAGATATTACTTTTTTGAAGCTGATGCAAGACGTTTCAAAGCTTTTGCTGACGTAGGTCTTGGGTATTCTCACGCAAGAGCGGAATACAATATTGTAGGTGATCCGGTTCGTTACGACAATACTACCAACGGAATCAAAGCTAATGTTACTGTAGGACTAAACTATTTCTTCAGCCAAAAATTTGCGGCAACCTTTGTTCTGGCTGACATTTTAACCTACAACAACGCAAATCCGGAAAATGGCGCCTCATCAAACAGTTTTGAATTAAATATTAATTTGTTCAATAACATTTTTGCACAACCTAAATTTGGATTGTTGTACAAGTTTTAATTGTTTCAAGTTTCAGGTTGCTTTACATTGAGAGTTTAACCGCAAAGTTCGCAAAGCAATTATAACCCGATAACTTTTGTTATCGGGTTTATTGTTTCTATCAACCTTTGTATCTTTGAATCTTAAAATCTTAGAACCTCAGCAACTCAGAACCTTAGTAACTTCAAAAACATGCTTGACGAATCTCCAAAACGTTTTGACCGAATTGTCGCTATCCTCATTCAATTACAGTCTAAAAAAATTGTAAAAGCGCAGGAATTGGCCAATCGCTTTGAAGTTAGTTTACGAACTATTTACAGGGATATTCGAACTCTGGAAGCATCCGGAGTTCCTATTTACAGTGAGGCCGGAGTAGGTTATGCTTTAATGGATGGTTACAGATTGCCTCCCGTAATGTTTACGCGGGAAGAAGTAAGCAGTTTTATTGCTGCAGAAAAACTGATGCAGAAATTTACAGATCCGTCATTGGGAAATCATTATGCATCGGCGATGTTCAAATTGAAATCGGTTTTGCGAAGTACCGACAAAGACTGGCTCTCCAATATTGAATCGAAAGTGGTTATGCAAACAGCAGAGCCCATGTTTAACGATAACTCTCCTAATACTTTGGCTGTTCTTTTTGAAAGTATTGCAGAGAAAAAGCAAATTTTACTTTCTTATAAAACAGTTGAAAAAGACGAAACGACAAAAAGAAATATCGAACCTGTTGGTGTTTTTCATGATCATAATAACTGGTACTTTTTAGGATATTGTCATTTGAGAAAAGATTACCGACAATTCAGAACCGACAGAATTCATGGAATTCAGAAAACCGAATGCGATTTTACAATCGAGCATGATTCTTTAGAAACCTATTTAACGAAAACAGAAACAATTCCAACTACAAAAGTTAGGCTTTTAATCGAAAAGAAAATAGCCCGATATTTGGAAACAGAGCGAAAATACCACGGTTATATCTCACAAAAAGAAGTTGATGGCCAAATAGAAATGACCTTTATGTGTCGTGACATCGAAAGTGGTTTTCCGCGTTGGTTTTTAATGTTTGGAGATTATGCCACAATTTTAGAACCAGAACGACTTAAAGTTAGAGCCTTAGAATTATTAGAAATTAATAGAAAAAGACTTTTATAAAAAAACTCCAAAAGATGAATTGTTATTTCAACTTTTGGAGTTTTTTCAGGTAGTTATTGTGCTTTTACAACATTGTAAAAATTGTAATCCGTATTGGAAGCATCGGTTATACCAATATTTCGACCCATAGTAACTATTTGTCCTCTGTGGTAAGTGCCATGATTCACCGCTTGTAATAAATAATCACTAACTGGTAATTCGCATTGAAACCAGGGATTTTCAATTTTAATAGCTTTGAATAATTGTTCCTCTGATAAAGATGCAATAAATGTTACCAATTTTGTAGAGGTATCTATCAAACCTTCAAATATTTCATTCTTATCTAAATCAATGCTTTCTTTTCTATCAGGCTGGGCAATTTCCGCAATTATTGAATACCAATATTGCTCTGTTTCCCAAATATGATTAAGCGTTTTCATAATGCTTGTATAGCTTGAAATCACTTCTTTATTCAGTAATTCATCTGATTTTGTCGAAAGCCAGTTTACAAAATGTTGATTAACCCATAAATTGTAAGCTGCATAATTGGTCATTATTTTTTTTAGACTCATAACTTGTGATTTTATATGATACTTCGAATGGAATAATTTAAGTTTGAAATAGTTTTGCCGGAATTTATCTTTCCCAGAAGAAAGGCGGCTCAATATTTAAAGCTCTTAAATACACATAACCTTGTCCGCGATGATGCACTTCATTATCAATAAAATATAAAATATTCTGTATAACCGGAAATTCGTACTGACCAAAAAGATTAAAAGATTCATTGAAATCTTCTATCGATAATTTTTCCCAATACTGATTAATTTCTGCCGTTGCTTCATCCCATTTTTCAAGGTATTGTGCTTTAAAAATTAATTTCTCTGAATCCTCTGCAAAAGGTTTGGTTTCTTTAGTTACGATTCCTTTAAGACCAGGAACTGCAATAGCCAAAAGTTCATCTGCTAATTTTGCGAAAGGACGCATTCCTGCGATTGAAAATTCAAAGAAATCTTTTTCAGGAAAAGCTTCGATTACACGTCTTGTAAGGGCGCGATGTCCTTGCCAGTGTTTCAATAAATCTTCAGGAGTAATTACTTGGGCTGCTAATGTTTTCATGATTTTAAAGTTTTAATTATTTAATACTTCAAAATTATTGAGGGTCGGTGACAACAGTTTGTCAGCAGGAAAAATTATTTTTTAATTTATAATAAAATTTACAATTATCCTTTCAAAATAATATATCCACAATGAATTAAAAATGCTAAAATACTGAAATTCATTGTATTAAAATAAAATAATTCGTACATTTAAACATATCAACTAATAAAAACCAGAATAATGAGAGCCCCTCTTCTTCTTCTACTTTTATTATTTTATTCGACCATATCTTTTTCACAGGGAATCATTGTCGACACCACAACCTTGACTATACCTGAACTAATTCGCGAAGAATTAATGCAAAATGCCTGTTCTAATGAAAGTAATTTCAAATTTTCATCGCATCAGGGTATTGGAAAATTCACCAATACTAATCCAAACTTCCCTATTTCAAACGGAATTATTATTCGAAACGGTATCGCAAAATATACCGAAGGAATATATACCGGAGCCAATGAAAGCAGCCAGTTGAACACGGCTAGTGACAGCGATTTGCAAACTATAAGCAATGAAAACGGGCAAATTGTTAACATTACCGATGTTAGTTTTATCCAGTTTGATTTTACTCCCCTCTCAAGTAATTTTAGTTTTGATTTTCTTTTTGCTTCTAATGAATATGGAGAGTTTCAATGTGGATTTAGTGATGTTTTTGCCTTTATATTAACCGATTTAACCACTGGAGTTATTACAAATCTTGCTGTACTCCCCGGAACAACAACACCGGTTTCAGTTAAAAATATTCGGGATCAACAATATAATTCTTCTTGTTTATCGGCCAATGCCAATTTGTTTGGCCGTTACAATGTAAGTAATCCGGGGGCATCTGCCATAAATATGCGAGGGGAAACCAAAGTTTTAACCGCTTCGTCGACCGTCATTCCCAATAGAACTTATAGCATTAAACTGGCCATTGGAGATTATCACGACAGCAATTATGATGCAGCGGTTTTTATAAAAGGCGGCAGTTTTATGACTACTATGGATTTAGGACCGGACAGAACTATTTGCGAAGGTGAAAGCATTACGCTTCAATCGGGACTTACAGGCAATTATACTTATGTCTGGACTCGTGATGGTGTTGTAATTCCAGGCGAATCAGGCAGTTCTTTAACCCTTACGAATTCCGGAACTTACAGCCTGACGGCAACACTTTCCGGTTGTGTTATTAAAGATGAAGTAGTCATTTCAGATTTAGTCATTACATCTCCCCAGAATTTAACCGCTTGTTATAACGGCACTCCAAATTATCAATACGACTTAACAAAAAATAATTTGGCTGTATTGAACCTTAATCCGGCCGAATATACACTTCAATATTTTGATTCTTTGGCTGCAGCCAATTCAAACGGACCAGCAATACCTGAAAATCAATTGACCACTTATTCAAGTACAGGAAACCAGACGATCTATATAAAAGCCGTACATACTTCTAACGGAAATACCTTTTGCAATAATTTACTTTCTTTCGATTTATTGGTAACAAACCCTATAACTGCTGTAAAACCTCCCGATTTAAATGTATGCGATACTAATTCGGGAAGAGTATTAGTTGACTTAACTGCTCAGGAAACTGCTATTCTAAACGGATCAAATCCTTCTGATTATAGAATTAGCTATTACACCAGCCAAACAGAAGCAGGCAGTGCTACTAATCGAATTCAAAACCCGGCAGAATTCATCACTGCTTTATCTCAATCACCACAAACGATCTGGGTGCGAATAGAAAATAGTTCAAGCTCGATTTGTTATACGACTGTCAATTTCATTATAACTATTAATGCACTTCCGCCGGTTGATGATATTCCGGATGTTATCGTGTGCAACAGCTATACATTGCCACCAATAACCTTTGGGAATTATTACACAGCTCCAGGCGGAACAGGGACTAAACTAAATGCCGGAGATGTCATTACCAAGGGAGGAGCCTACTACATTTATAGCGGTCCAACTGCTACAAACAAATGTACCAATGAAAGTTTCTTTAACGTAATCCTGATTTATGAATTGAGTTTTCGTAAAGAAGCCTGTGGTAAATACACAATTCCCAGAGTACCAACTGGTGGTTTCTTTACGGCTGCCGGAGGAGGCGGAAATGAAATTCCGTCAGGCACTACATTTACAACAGATCAAACTGTTTATTACTATGCCGTAATCAATGGGACGGTTTGTCGCGATGAAGCAGTACCATTTATCGTTCATCCTTTGCCTTTAGTAGACACACCGGCTAATGTAGTGACTTGCGATTCTTATATTCTGCCGCCTTTGGCAAATGGCAATTATTATACTTTGGCCGGTGGTTTGGGAACTCGTTTAAATGCCGGACATAACATCACTTCAAGCCAAACCGTTTTTGTCTTTGCAAACGATGGAAGATGTACCAATGAGCATTCCTTCAAAATTGACATTGTAGATTCTCAGGTTTTTGTCCCTATTTCTAAATGCGGAAGCTATACTTTGCCTGCAGTTGAAATAGGTGGTTATTTTGACAGTCCGAAAGGTCAGGGTACAAATATTCCTGCAGGAACCGTTTTTACAACTTCACAAACCGTGTATTATTATGCCACCACAACAACGGCTCCGAATTGTACTGATAACACCAAATACGAAATCACCATAAAACCATTACCATTGGTAGATACTCCTGCCAATAGACTCGAATGTCAAAGTTATGTATTGCCACCTCTGGTCAATGGTAATTATTTCACCAAAACCAATGGTGGCGGACTCTCATTAAAAGCCGGCGACGTCATTACTAAGACACAGACCATTTATGTTTATTCCGTTGGGACAGAGTGTACGAATGAACATAGTTTTATTGTTGAAATCAGGCCACTCCCTCCTGTCGATAGTTTTACCGATGTGGTCACCTGCTCCGATTTCAAACTGCCTAAATTAAAAAACGGAAAATATTACACCGCCACCGGAGGCCCTCATGGTTCGGGAAACATAATTCCTGAAGGCACTATTATAAACAGCAATCAAACTATTTATATCTATAATGAATGGGCAGATTTTACAGACTGCCGAAATGAAACTTTTTTCAGGATTAATTACAATGGAATAGATGTGGGCACCTTTAATAATGTAAATGTTTGCGATAGCTACACTTTACCGCCATTAAAATTAGGAAACTATTATTCACAGCCTCAGGGAAAAGGTCCAGTTATCTCCGTCGGAACAATTTTGAAAACCTCACAAACCATTTATGTCTATGCCATTGTTGGAAATAGACAGACTTGTTCAAGCGAAAAGAGTTTTTCGGTTACGATTTCCCCAACTCCTATAGTAGTCAGCACCCCGGATGTTGCCATTTGTCAAAGCTATACATTGCCTCCCTTATCAGTTGGAAATTATTACAGCGGGCCAAATGGCACCGGAACATCTTATTCAGCCGGGCAACAAATTAACGCAAGCCAAAAAATGTATGTCTATGCTGCAGCTCCAACAAATTCTGCCTGCACTTCGCAAGATGATTTTGATATTACCATTTATCCGCTGAAAGATCTAACCTTAAGAAATGAAATTATTTGTGTCGATTTCCAAACAGGAACCCTACTCCGTTCAGCACAATTGACATCAGGACTAAATCCGGATATTTACACGATTGACTGGTTTTTAAATGGAAACAAAATAAGCACAGGGCCTAATTATAACGCAACTCAGGAAGGCGCTTATACTATTGTCAGTACCAAAAAAACGCCCAATATTGGTAACGATTGCGGTTACAATCCGGCTACAGTTACCATCGAAAAATCAAGCCCGGCAATAGCAACCGTTACAGTAACTGATTCTTTTGAAGATACCATCGACATTATCGTAACACTTACTAATGGTTTTGGAACTTATGAATATCAATTGGACGGCGGAAATTTTCAATCCAACAATGTCTTTTCAAATGTTGATTCTGGAGAGCATGTTATTACCGTAAAAGACATCAAAGGAAACTGCGACGACCAGATTCTAATTGCCAAAGTACTCAAATATCCCAAATTTTTCACTCCAAACGCTGATGGATACAATGATACCTGGAATATTCCTGATCTTGCTTTTCAGCCCAATGCCGTTATAAATATCTTTGATCGTTATGGTAAACTCCTAAAACGAATAAGTCCTGCAGGTGCTGGTTGGGATGGCAATTACAATGGCGATCCGCTTCCTTCGACTGATTATTGGTTTCAGGTTTTCTATACCCAGGATGGAGTAGCGCAGGTTTTCAAATCACATTTTAGTATGAAAAGATAATTTGGGCGTGCCACCACAAAGAAAAGGCGCCAACTTACTCTGCTGGTTATTCGGCCCCTTTCCTTTATGCTGTCAGGCTATCCGGTCCGCCGCGGTGGATTACTCCTATCCTTCACGCGCTTACAAGAACTTTAGGATAACCTGGTGGAATGTTTCTGCTTTAAATTACTAATCAAAGTTAGAGATTAAAAGCATCATTGTTAAAGCTGCTAAACAACTTTATTTGTGGGATAAAACAATAAAAGCAATTATTTTTAAATCTGCACAAAAGAGTTTTTTTTTGCCTAAATTTGCAATAATGGGAATAGTTGATAAAAATAGTAAAGACTTAAAAAATCTTTGTACAATCTACAATGTGGAAAAGATGTATCTATTTGGTTCAGCTTTAAATTCCAACTTTAATAAAGAAAGCGATATTGACCTTCTGGTAAAATTTAAAAACATTGAGTTATCTAAGTATTTTGACAACTACATTGATTTCAAAGAAAAATTAGAGCTTTTATTTGGACGCGAA
This sequence comes from Flavobacterium sp. GQ95, assembly GCF_059758655.1. Lineage (NCBI taxonomy): Bacteria > Pseudomonadati > Bacteroidota > Flavobacteriia > Flavobacteriales > Flavobacteriaceae > Flavobacterium > Flavobacterium sp. GQ95. Next base: position 23,989 of record NZ_JCAXEB010000020.1, on the reverse strand, counting down.
GTTGATTTAGTTGAAGAACAAACGCTGAAAAACCCAATCCTAATCAACTCAATCAATAAATCAAAAGAGCTTATTTATGGATGAAAGAATTCTTAAATGGCTTTTCGATATTAAAATATGTATTGACGAAATTGATATTTTTTTCAAAGATGAAGAAAAAGACTTTTTCAAATACAGAAGCAACCTAATGCTTAAAAGAGCAGTCGAAAGAAATCTTGAGATTGTTGGTGAAGCTGTAAACAGAATTATAACTCGCGACAATTCATTTACTGAAAAAATTACCAATGCAAAAGCAATCATTGGATTGAGAAATCAGGTTATTCATGCTTATGATAATATTTCTGATGAAAACATTTGGTCAATTCTTACAAATCATCTACCGAAATTAAAACTTGAAGTAGATAAATTAATTGAAGAAAACGTAGATAACTACTTGTAACATCCTATTTTTTCCTACTTCAAATTAATAATCAACTCCCGCTATAGTTATTAAATCATCAACTTCGTACCTTTGCAACCTTGGTAAAAAACCAAAAAAGCAATAAACAGACAAAATGATTGAAGATAAAAACCCACAACGTACCAGTATAGCGCAATTAGGCGAGTTTGGTTTAATAGAACATTTAACCAAAAATTTTGATGTTACACAGGAGTCGACTTTAAAAAGTATTGGCGATGATGCTGCTGTTCTTGATTTTAAGGATAAAAAAGTGGTCGTTTCGACAGATTTATTGATCGAAGGCGTACATTTTGATTTGGCTTATATGCCATTAAAACATCTAGGATACAAATCAGTAGTTGTAAATATATCTGACATTTGTGCTATGAATGCCAGACCAACTCAAATTACGGTTTCTGTAGCCGTTTCTAACCGTTTTCCACTAGAAGCCTTAGAAGAATTATTTGAAGGCATTACACACGCTGCAAAAGAATATAAAGTTGATGTTATCGGCGGAGATACAACCTCATCGCAAAAAGGATTAATTATTAGCATTACTGCGATTGGTGAAGCCAATGAAGAGGAGATCGTTTATAGAAACGGTGCCAAACAAACCGATTTACTTGTGGTAACCGGCGATATTGGTGCTGCCTATATGGGATTGCAGGTATTAGAACGTGAGAAACAGGTTTTTCAGGTTAACCCAAACAGTCAGCCTGATTTAGACATGTACAGTTATTTGATCGAGCGTCAGTTAAAACCGGAAGCACGAAAAGATGTTCGTACTTTATTGCACGCTCTTGAAATAAAACCAACTTCGATGATCGATATTTCTGACGGATTATCTTCAGAAATCATTCATTTGTGTAAGCAATCAAAAGTGGGTTGTAATTTATATGAAGATAAATTGCCACTGGATCCTCAGTTTATTTCAACTTGTGAAGAATTCAATATTGACAGCACAACAGTTGCCATTAACGGCGGAGAAGATTACGAACTGTTATTTACAATTGACATTAACGACTTCGACAAAATAAAAGGAAATCCAAACTTTTCGATTATAGGTCATATGGCCGATGAAAGTGAAGGAATAAATCTCGTTACGCGTGCGAATACTCAGATTCCTTTGAAAGCAAGAGGCTGGGATGCGCTAACAGAATAGTTAGCAGTTTTCAGTCACAGTTTACAATATCCTAACAGTTTTAAAACCTGTTAGGATTTTTTTATAATCAAAAGATTTCTTTTCTAATCTAAAATCTAAAATGTCTTAAAAAAGCCCTTTACTTTTGGCTTCTTTAAGTAGTTCTTCATCAGAACCCGATTTTATTTTCAGCAATTCTTTTAAATTCACTTTTCGTCTTTCAATCGCATTCAAAGAAATTGGAATGTATTGCGGCATTTGGTCCATTGGAGTTTGTTTTGAAAGATGAAAGAGAATCTGTTTATCGAATTCATCAATTTCAATTGAATTATGTGCTGACTGATTTACCATTTTTACAACAGACTGGCTGTAATATTTATCATTTTTCATGACTTTATCAAAGGCAAAAAGCAACTCGTCAAAAGTAAGGTCATTTTTAATGATCAAACCATTTGGATTTATGGTTCTGATAATTGTTTTTATTTTTAGCAATTCAGTATACATTGTCAGCAAGATGATCTTGCAATGAGGCATTTTTTTCAGGAGCAATTTAGCCAGATCTTCGCCTGAAAAAATTTCCTTCTCTTCATAGGCCGGCATACTTATATCTAAAAAAGCCACATCAAAATATGGAGTAACCTCGTCTTCAATTAAATCATAAGCCGATCTGCAATCATGGGCCTGCAAAATAGTAAAATCATATTCCTTAGGATTATAACGTGTAATCGCATTTTTATATCCCTCGATTATAAAAGGATGATCATCTACAATTAGGATATTTCGACTGATTAAAGGGGGAATCGGAGTTAGGTTAAGTGTCATTCTTTTGCAGGTTTATTTTTTGATCGATTGGGACTTTAATAATGAGAACGGTTCCTTCTCCTTTGGCAGATTTTATAGTAACTGTACCCTTACACTCTTTGGCGCGGTATTGAATATTATGTAATCCTATTCCGTTTTTCGTTCTTTTGGTATTAAAACCATTTCCGTCATCTGAAATCGATAAAACCAAATAATCAATTTCACTTTTAAATTCTACCGTAATAATATCAGCATCAGCATATTTATTACAGTTTTGAAGAGCCTCCTGAATAATTCTGTATAAATTGATCTTAACAATATTACTCACTAACTCCCATTTTATATGAGGATCGAAAGAGGTTATTAATTTAGAATTATATGTGTTTTGTTGATTTTCAAACAATTTGTTTAAAATCGCGATAAAATTATTAATTAATTCTGATTTTTCCCTATTTAAATCATGCGAAATTTCACGAATGTCTTCTTCTATATGTTTTAACTCAGTTAAGTATTTTTTTCTTTTTTCTGCTGCCTGCACCTCATCTATCTTGTCCAGACTGTCCAGACTAATTCGCACACCAAACATTCTCCCTAAAACACCATCGTGAAGTTCCTGGGCAACCTTCTTCTTTTCTTTAATTCGGGTCAGCTCAATATCATTTTGCTGAGAGATCATCAAATTATATATATCTTCATTTGCAATTTGCTGTTGCTGCTTAAAAAGTAGCTCTCTGTTCTTTGCTTGTTGGGTCTTGTAAACATAGAAAAACAGGCCTATTAGGGTACAAATACTAAAAACGTATACTAAAGCTCTGTTCTTTTCCTGTAAGTTCGAATTTTGGTCTTTTATTTCTTTGGTTTCATACTGGATACGGGAGAACTTTTCCCCCATGTTTCGTTCTGTTTTTACCATCTTCTCATTCAATCGAATATATTCTTTTGAATAAACCGAAGCATTTTTAGGATCTATAACTGCAATTTGTTTGAGTGCGTCTAATGTATTTCTCGATTTATTTGAACTTCTTGATAAAATTAATGCTTGTTTTGAAAATTGAATCGCTTTAAATGTATCTTTTTTAAATGCGTAATATTCAGATAAATGAATTTTATTTAAAATAATTCCCGATTCAAGTTTCAGACTGTCTCTAATTTTAAGCGCATCATAGAATTGTTGTGGCAAATCGGTAAAATTTTCTGATTTAAAGTTTGCATATGCAAGATTATCTAAAAGCATAGCATATAAACTAGTCTTACCATTAAATAAATCTTTTTCTTCAAGACCTTTTTGAAAATAGAGTTTTGCTTTATTATAATTTCGCGTGCTTAAATAAACAAATCCTATATTATTTAATGAAGTTGCTTTCAGGTGAAGTTGTGATGGAATTGATCTATCTTCTAGTGTACTTAATGCTTTATTATGATAATCCAGTGCTTTTTCATATTCTTCACGTTCATTGTACAAAATACCTAATAAATTATAACAATCATAAAGATCGCTACTCACATTTTTTTTGTCTTTTAAAATTTTAAGAGCTTTAAAAATCGTTATTTCACTTTCAAAAAAATCGCCTTCGCTTAATTGTAAATCTGCCTTTGCCAGAAAAGTTTTAACCAAATTGAAATCATCATTAATTCCAAGATAAATTTTTTCTGCTTTGAAATAATTCAAAAACGCACTATCTGCAATGGTTTGTGATCGATAATAATCTCCCAGATAGATGTATGCCTTACCCATATTGATAGAATCATTACTTTCAATAGAGGCTTCCAGAACCAGCTTTGCTATCTTTTGATATGATTTCCAGTCACTCATATTATAATAGCGATTGGCAATTTTAAAAAGGTTTACTTTTTTAAGGGAGTCGTTTTTTTGGTCTTTAACAATATCAAATGCTCTTTGATTATATTTTTGTTTGTATTGAAATGGGAGGTTTACATCATTAGCTAACGAAAAATAGATAGAAAGACTATCATCATAAGATTTTAAATTTACATCTTTATTTTCTTTCTTTTTGCTGTTACAGCCAAATAGCACAAGAAATAAAAACAATAATATCTGAGATTTTTTTTTCAATGTATTTTTTGATTTTTATCAAAAATACTAAAATATATACACAAAAAAAGGTTGCCAAAAAACTGGCAACCTTTTTTATCTCTATTTATGATTTTTAGTCCACTTTCACTGTAGATCTCGATGATTGGCTAGCAACCGAAAGACTATTAAATTCATTTCCAGCTGAATTTAATGATGAATTATAAACATCAAGTTTTTTAGTACCATCTCTACCCGATTGTCCACCTGTACCATCTGTATCAAAATTTATATTAATACTATTTGTATTCGATGAATTAGTTATTACTGGATTAGCAAATGAAGTTGCTACCATTACTAAAGAAAATAGTCCGAATGTTAAAGCTGTCTTTTTCATAATCTTTGAGGTATTTTATTGATTGTTTGTTTTTGGAGTCGATTCTTTTGGGTGGAATCGATGATGTAAAACTAGGTACGGAATCAAAAAAAAGTATATGAAAAATGTAGTTTATGGTAAAACATGCCCAAATGATAGTCAATGAGCGTTAATTCAGTGTAAATGTCTAGTTTTTAGACTTCTATATAATTTCCTGCAGCAAAATTGGCGATAATTATATCGACATTTGATTTATAAGTTTTAGAAAAAGGAATCTTTTTGGGAGAGTTTTTTATGTAACAAACTGAGTTTCCGTTATGAATTCTTGCTATGTAATTTTGGTTAATGATATAGCTGTTGTGAATTCGAATAAAAGGAAAGTCCAAAATACTCTCAAAATGCTTTAAAGTTTTAAAAGCAGTGATCATTTCGCCGGAATTAAGATAAATATCTGTCGAATTATTATCAGCCTGAAAATATGCGATGTCAGCCGCATTCAAATAACGATAATCGCCATAGGATTTAATACATATAATTAAAGGCTTTTCCAGTTTGTGTAATGATTTTGTTTGAGGAACAATAACTGAGACAACTTCATTTCTGTTTTCTTTGGTTACAGGCTCTAAAATACCTTTTTCGATTTTCAAAACCGTCTTGAGTAAATCAATAGCCATCAGAGGTTTTAATAAATAATCAAAAACACCATATTGAATGGCCTCAAAAGCTAGCTCCTTTTTTGTTGTGTTGACTATAATTTTAGGGATCACAGTTAAATACCTGTACAATTCGTTGATGAAGGCAAGTGATAAATTGCTGGACAAATCTTTTGGATCGATTTCTAAAAAAACGAAAGAAGGTTTATATTCTAAAACTAAGTGTAAACCATTTTGATAATTCGTTGCCGATGCCACAAAAGTTAATTCCGAAAAACCTTCTGCAATTGTTTTGGTTCTCAAAATACTTTCAGCATCATCATCTATAATAATATACGAATACCTTTTCAAGTTTAAATTTGTGTTTTTAAGGGTCAATTAAATTTACGCATTTCAATTATATAAACATTTCATTGTTAACACATTACAATGAAATGTTAATATATAACGATGAAATGCAAAAAAGTTCGATGAAATGCACTTTTCAAAAGTAAAAAAATCCCAAACTCCACCTAAGGAATTTGGGATTTATATAGTGTTAAATGAGGAAAATTACATTTTCATCAACCAGTTTTTCATTGAAACTTCGTCTTCAATAATAGCTTTTAATTCAGAGATTTTTACACGATCTTGTTTCATTGTATCTCTATGACGAATGGTTACTGTTTCGTCTTCGATCGTTTGGTGGTCTACTGTAACACAAAATGGAGTTCCAAGAGCATCTTGTCTTCTGTAACGACGTCCAACAGCATCTTTTTCATCATAAGCCACATTGAAATCCCATTTTAAATCATCAATGATTTTTTTAGCGATATCCGGCAATCCATCTTTCTTAACCAAAGGTAAAACAGCCACTTTTGTTGGTGCTAAAACTGATGGTAACTTTAAGACTGTTCTTGTTGAACCGTCTTCTAAAACTTCTTCTTGCAACGATGTTGCAAAAACAGCTAAAAACATACGATCCAATCCTACAGAGGTCTCTACAACATACGGAACGTAGTTTTCATTCAATTCCGGATCAAAATATTGTAGTTTTCTGCCAGAGTATTGTTCGTGTGCTTTTAAGTCAAAATCGGTACGAGAGTGAATTCCTTCTAATTCTTTGAAACCGAATGGGAAGTTGAATTCAATATCTGCAGCAGCGTTTGCATAATGTGCTAATTTTTCGTGATCATGAAAACGATAATTTTCTTTCCCTAATCCTAAAGATAAGTGCCATTTTAAACGTGTTTCTTTCCAGTGGTGGTACCATTGCATTTCTTCACCCGGACGCACAAAAAACTGCATTTCCATTTGTTCGAATTCACGCATACGGAAAATGAATTGTCTTGCAACAATTTCGTTTCTGAAAGCCTTACCCGTTTGAGCAATTCCAAAAGGAACTTTCATACGACCTGATTTCTGTACGTTCAGGAAATTCACAAAAATACCCTGAGCCGTTTCCGGACGTAAATATAAATCCATTGCAGAATCTGCAGAAGCTCCCAATTTAGTTCCGAACATCAAGTTGAATTGCTTTACGTCTGTCCAGTTTTTTGAACCTGTTTCAGGATCAGCAATTTCTAATTCTTCGATTAAAGCTTTTACATCGGGAAGATTATCAGTCATACCTTTTGCGAGCCTTGATAAAATTTCTTTGTATTTCGAAAGATACTCTACAACGCGGGCATTTGTGGTAACAAATTCTTCTTCATTAAAAGCATCACCAAAACGGGCTCTTGCTTTTTCAATTTCTTTTTGAGCTTTTTGATTGATCTTTTCAGCGAAATCTTCTACTAAAACATCTGCTCTATATCTTTTCTTCGAATCTTTATTATCAATTAACGGATCATTGAAAGCATCAACGTGGCCTGAAGCTTTCCAGGTTGTTGGATGCATTAATATTGCAGCATCTAAACCAACAATATTATCATTCATCTGAACCATTGATTTCCACCAATATTCACGGATATTCTTTTTTAACTCGACACCATTTTGTGCATAATCATACACTGCACTCAATCCATCGTATACTTCGCTTGACGGAAAAATAAATCCGTACTCTTTTGCGTGCGAAACCACATTCTTAAATATATCTTCTTGTTTTGCCATAGTGGTGCAAAAATATAAAAAGTACATTTAAAAAAAAGAAAAAATATAAAGATTGAGTATCTGATTTTTATATTTTTGTAACCAAATTCCTTCTATTTGTGATTAATTATCTTATTAACCTGTTTTTCCCTAAAGTTTGTGCCGCATGTCATACACTTTTAATGTCAAATGAAGCTGTGATTTGTACACATTGCCGTCACGAAATGCCTCTTACTCAATATTATTTGGACACCAAAAATGAAGCTGTAAAGAAATTTTATGGCAAAATTGAGATTCAACATGCTTCTGCATTTTTATATTTCAATAAAAAAGGAATGGTTCAGGAACTCATACATAACCTAAAATACAAGGGCCATCAAGAAATTGGTCTTATTTTGGGACACTGGTATGTAGAAGATTTAAAAGAATTGAATTTGGAAACTCCTTTTGATATTGTGATTCCGGTTCCGCTACATAAAAGAAAATTCAGGGAACGCGGTTATAATCAGGTAACCACTTTTGGGAAAGCTTTAGCTGAAGGTCTGAATATTGCTTTTGATGATACCGTTTTATATCGAAAGAAATATTCTAAAACACAGTCTAAAAAGAATCTTTTAGGAAGATCTGAAAATATCGAAAATATATTTGATGTCCATTTTTCTGAAAAAAATCAAAATAAACATTTTCTTATTGTCGATGATGTGCTGACAACTGGAGCCACACTTGAAGCCTGTTCACGCGCTTTGCTAAAAATTCCGGGAGCGAAAATTAGTATTGTTTGTATGGCAATGGCAAACTCTTAAAATTAAAATTTCAAAAAAAGAAATTCCAAATTCCAATCTTTGTCTGAAAACAAATTAGTCTCAAAAGATATAACTTGGAATTTGGAATTTTAAAAGATTGGAATTTTAATTCACTACAATTTTCTTAACTGTTCTTCTATCTCCGTCAATAACCGTTACCAAATAGATTCCGGCAGAAACATTTTGCAATTGAATGTTCTGATTGAAATTTGATGTGCTTTCAAAAATATTTTCATACACTTTCTTTCCTAAAATATCGTGCACAAAAATTTTAACTCCATCATTAGATTTACTTTCAAATTGAATGGTGAAACTTCCTTTGTTTGGATTTGGATACAATACAAAATCGATATTTTCAAAATCAGGTGCTTCTAAAGTATAGCTTTGATCGCAAATATTTATGGAAGCTGAATTTAATGTCCCGAAATTCCCGGCAACAGCATCCCGAACTCTTAAAGTCCAGGGTCCTTCAGTATTTTGTCCATTAAAAACACTTAACAAATCAACCGGAATAACAATTTGTTCGGTTGTCCTGTCGCAATCTAAAGCAGCACCGGAATCATTAAATTGCATTGCTAAAGTTGAATTTGTAGACCCACAATCTCTATTAAACAATCGCACAACAGTTCCTTGTGGATTTACTATCTGAATTTCAAGATCTGAAAACCTTGTATGTGTCACATTAACCACAACATCTACATCTGAAACAGTTGCTCCAGATGCTGGAACTGTCACAGTTCGTGTAACAAAAGTTGTGGTGTTTGGAATTGAAAAAGAGCTTCCAAAACTATAAGAGTTACAACTTATAGTTGATGTAAATCCTACCGAAAACGGTTTGCTATTTATCGCATAATAAATATTACCTGTTGGCTCAATTAAAATTCTGCAATTTTTAGACGAAGGTACACTCGTTGGAAGCGTGATGGTCTCAGAACCGTCATTTGGCGTATTAGCCGCCAGAGTTATTGGAAAAGTCAAGCCACCATCTGTAGATAGTTTGATATTAACCGCTGTTGAACCTTCTAAAGTATTGGTATTATTGACACTCCATGTTACTGTTTCGCTTAGCCCCTGCCACCAACTAACACCATCACTTGCGTGTGACGTTATTGCAAATGGTCCCGCAAAAGAAGCAACCGTTACAATCATAAAGTCTGTATTGGTCTGAGCTGTTCCTAAAGCTGCATTATCTCTTGCTGTTAAAGTAAAATGCAATGTTCTTGCAATAGAGGATACAGATTCCCAGGTTGTAGTCAATTTATTTTGAAGTACAGAATTAAAACTTGGCATGTAACGCATAGCCGAACTATTAGGAACAACTGATCGAAACAAAGGTCCGTCAGGTTTTGTTGGATAGGCAATACTATTTCCGCCTGAAGTTGTGGTAGCATTGTCGTATTCCTCCCAGTTATAGGTTATTGCATCTCCTTCAGGATCAGATCCTGTACCTTTTAAAACAAATGCAGTACTGATCGGAATAGTATAATCAGGACCGGCATCGATCGTTGGCGGATTATTGATAATGGTAGTGTTAACCGGGCAGCTTTTGCCAGCAAGGGTATTCTGAATTTGCAAAATACTAGCATAAGCAAAATAATCATCAGAAACATTTTGAATATCATAATCTCCCGTTACACCGGCATAAGCCATAATAGTAGAACCACTTCCTGGTTCAACATTTACATTGGTTCTTTCGGCAGCATCATAAGAAAAAGTATGGTTTGCCCCTAATTGATGTCCCATTTCGTGTGCAACAAAATCAATATCAAAAGTGTCTCCTTGAGGCTGTCCGTCTGAAGGTGAGGTGTAGGCACTTCCTTTTGCCAATGGATTATTTGTTGTTGGATTTGTACAAATACAACCAATGCAACCAGCGTTTCCTCCACCACCCGAAGCGCCAAATAAATGCCCTATATCATAATTTGCATTTCCAATTACGTTGGTCAATGTAGTCTGCACTTCCTGATTCCACGCGCCATCTGCTCCTTTATCAGCCTCAGAATACGGATCTGCATTTGCATCTGTGTAGATAATGGCATCATTATTTGCAATCAAAACCACTTTTACAGCTAAATCTTTATTAAAAACACCATTTACACGGGTTAAAGTTGCATTCATTCCTGCCAGTGCACCTGCTTTTGTTCCTCCAAAAAAGATGGTATATTCTGCCGTACAGGACAAAGCCAAACGCATTGTCTTAAAAACTTGTGCGTTTGATGCTGTTTTTGCTGTCTTTCCAGTATTGCTTTTATCAGAAATTAAATCAGTTGTTTTACAAATTAGTCTTTTAGAATCGTTTGTATTATCAGAAGTAAACAAAACATACTGCGTTTTATCCTCTGGGTTTTCTTCTATATATTCAGTTGCTTTATCTGCACGAAGAATCATAGTTTGCACTCCAATTGGAGAAACACTAAAGTGTATTTTTGCTGATTTATCGTCTAAACCACTTCCTTCATAAGCTCTGATTTCAGGATATTTTGCCTGTAATTCAGGTTCAAAATTAGACGATTCCCAAACAATAAAACGTTCCAGAACACCTTTTGAATTTGGAAATGTAATTTCTGAGGTGCTGGTTTTTGAACCTTTAGCCGTTGAACTGGCAAGTTTGTTTTTTAAGAAATCTGAATTCAGTTTATAGTATATTCTTTCTGAATCAGATGAATTTATCCTCTTATTTAAAGTAGCATTTGAGGTTGTTCTTTGCCATAAATCATCATTTTGAGCGTGAATTTTAACACAACAAAAAATAACAAATAAAAAAAGTAGTAGTTTTTTCATACTCAATGGTATTTGAAAAATCAAAATTAAGAGAATTAAATCAAATTCTTACATATAAACGACATTTAATCTTTTTTAGTCGACCAGTAAACCATTTTTAACTAAAAAGAGCCAAAATGGCATCAAAAATCAATTGTGGGTAGTATAAAATTTCAAATAGATAGTATAAATTTGCACCATCTTAAATTATTTGTTTTGAAGCTCTTTCATTCTATAAACGATTTCCATTCGACCAAGAAAACTATTTTAACTCTTGGCACCTTTGATGGTGTTCATATTGGTCATAAAAAAATTCTGGAACGAATTACTCAAAACACGGAAAACGGCAAATACGAAAGTTTAGTTCTTACATTTTTTCCGCATCCACGAATGGTTTTACAAGAGAAATCAGAAATTAAACTCTTAAATACAATTTCTGAAAAAACAAAACTTTTAGAAGCAACCGGAATTGAGAATCTTGTTATTCATCCTTTTAACGAAAGTTTTTCAAGATTAACTGCTGAGGAATTTGTGCATTCTATTTTAGTCGATCAATTTCATATTCAGAAAATAATTATTGGACATGATCATCGTTTTGGAAGAAACAGAACGGCTAACATTGACGATTTAATTGCTTTTGGTGAAGAATATGGTTTTGAAGTCGAACAAATTTCTGCTCAGGAAATTCAGGATGTTTCAGTAAGTTCAACCAAAATCAGAAAGGCCTTAAATGAAGGAAACATGTCTTTGGCCAATGATTATTTGGGATACAATTATTTTTTAACCGGTGAAGTTGTAAAAGGAAAACAATTAGGACGAACTATTGGTTTTCCGACAGCTAACATCCAAATTGAAGAAGATTATAAATTAATTCCGAAGAATGGTGTTTATGCTGTAAAAGTCTTAATCGGTCAAAATGAAGTTTTTGGAATGATGAATATTGGTTTTAATCCGACAGTAAATGGTGAAAAACAAACCATCGAGGTAAATCTTTTTGATTTTGATGCTGATATTTATGGCGAAAAAATCGAAGTCTCCTTATTACATTATCTTCGCGAAGAACAAAAATTTGGTTCCGTTGATTTACTTAAAGCGCACCTAAATCAGGATAAGATTGACGCTTTGGCTTTCATTCAAAATCTTTAGAAAGCTTTCAAACATACTTTTCCGCAATTTTAAATCATCGTAGTTATTTTTTTAGTAAATTTGATATGCAACTGTTTGTCAGTCATTTGCTATTAACTTCCTTAAAATAACCACTATGAATTTACCTAAAGAAATTACCAACGGTTTTTTGATTTTCCTCGGAATAGGCATTTATTTTTTATTGATGAACCTATTAGGACTTGCAGATTTGTTTTATCTGCGTACACTAAATGTCTTTTTCATATTTTATGGTGTAAACAGGACCATGCAAATGAATCTTCGCGAAGGAGAAACTAACTTTGTATCTAATGCCGTATCAGCAATGACTACCTCTGTAGTTGGTGTATGCATGAGTGTATTCGGATTATTAGTTTATAGTTATGCAAGAGGTGGAGACGCTTATGTACAAGGTTTATCAGAAACTTTTATGTTTGGAGGAAATCCTTCTGTACCAACTTATTGCATTTGTTTGCTTTTTGAAGGAGTTGCATCATCGGTTATTGTGACATTAATGATGATGTTATATTGGAATAATAAATATGCAGCCGATTAATTTTTTTAAATAAATCTACAATTTAAACACTCTAAAATCATAGAATTATACTTTTTTATGATTTTAGAGTGTTTCTTTTTTGAAAATACCTGTCAAATATTCATTTACAGAAATACACATTGGTTGATTAGAACAATTTAACTACTTTTGAAGCATCAAAAAATTGCATCGATGAGCATTACAAAACACAATTGGACAAAAGACGAAATAATCGCCATATATAACAAACCTATGATGGACCTGCTTTATGAAGCAGCCACAATTCATAGAACAAAACATGATCCGAACGTTGTTCAGGTATCGACTTTACTATCTATCAAAACCGGGGGTTGCCCTGAAGATTGTGGCTATTGCCCGCAAGCTGCACGTTACAACACAGGTGTCGAAGGAAACGACTTAATGAGCGTTAGTCAGGTAAAAGCTCAGGCTTTGCGTGCAAAATCAAGCGGATCATCTCGTGTTTGTATGGGAGCTGCCTGGAGAAACGTAAAAGATGGTGAAGAATTCGATCAGGTTTTAGAAATGGTTCGCACCATTAATAAACTTGATATGGAAGTTTGTTGTACACTGGGTATGATTACTGAAAACCAGGCACAACGTTTGGCAGAAGCAGGATTATATGCTTATAATCACAATTTAGATACTTCTGAAGAATATTATAAAGATGTAATTTCTACACGTGGTTTTGAAGACCGTTTACAAACTATTGAGAATGTTCGTAAAACGAATGTTACGGTTTGTAGTGGAGGAATTATCGGAATGGGAGAAAGTATTGAAGACAGAGCAGGAATGCTTGTTGCGCTTTCTACTTTGAACCCACAACCAGAATCAGTACCAATCAATGCGTTGGTGGCTGTTGAAGGAACTCCAATGGAAGAAGAAAAACCGGTAGAAATCTGGGAAATGATTCGTATGGTGGCAACAACCAGAATTGTTATGCCAGATACTCAGGTTCGTTTATCTGCAGGAAGAACCAATATGAGCCGTGAAGGACAAGCAATGTGCTTTTTCGCTGGTGCAAATTCTATTTTTGCCGGAGATAAATTACTTACAACTCCAAACCCGGATGTGCATGAAGACATGAAAATGTTTGAAATGTTAGGATTGATTCCGCAAAAACCATTTGTTAAGGTTTCGCAACCTCAAACAGTTGAAGCAGCAGATTCTCAGTTTGCTCCATTAGGGGAAAAACCAAAATGGTCAAGACCTGGACATACTATTGATAGAAACCTTGAGGCTTCGATCAAATCAAAAATTTAATTAAATGAGTTAATAAATCTCGAAAAATATTTTTAAATTGCTTATAACGTGCGTTATAAGCAATTTTTTTATTTAATAGAGATGAATTTAAAACAAATCGATAGGGTAAAAAAGATCTCAAAAGCTGATTTTATTTCCCAATACGTCAAAAAACAAATTCCAGTTGTAGTTGAAGAACTGACCGAAGATTGGCCAGCGTATCACAAATGGAGATTATCCTATATCAATGAAATCGCCGGGGACACTGTCGTTCCTTTATACGACAATAGACCCGTTAATCATGAAGATGGCTTTAATGAAGCACATACTAAAATGAAAATGAGCGATTATATCAATCTTTTAGAATCAAAGCCTACCAACTATCGTATTTTCCTTTATAATTTAATGAAGGAAGTCCCAACGTTAAAAGATGACTTTTTGTGGCCTGATATGGGATTAAAACTGGTCAAGCAAATGCCAATGTTATTTTTTGGCGGAGAAAATTCGAAAGTATTTATGCATTTCGACATTGATTACTCTAATATTTTGCACTTTCATTTTCATGGAGAAAAACAATGTATGATCTTTCCTCCTGATCAGTCAAAATATATGTACAAAGTACCTCATGCCTTAATTTCCAGAGAAGACATTGATTTTGATGATCCTGATTATGAAAAATTTCCCGCCCTAAAAAATGCAGAGGGTTATATCACCAATCTCAAACATGGTGAGATGTTGTATATGCCCGAAGGATACTGGCATTATATGAAATATTTGACTCCGGGATTTTCTATGAGTTTACGTGCTTTCCCAAAAAATATTACTAATTTATCAAAAGCGGCTTATAATGTTTTTATTATGCGCCATTTTGATATTATGATGCGAAAATTTAAAGGCCAGAAATGGATTGATTATAAAAATCAAAAAGCGATTGAGAATACGCATGAGAATTTAGCAAAATCTGCTTAACAGCAATAAAAAAGCACTTGAAGCCTAAGTTTCAAGTGCTTTTTTATTAGCACCTTAAATACTAAAAAACAATTTTGGTTGTACTTGTATATTGATTCTCGAAAGTTGTTTTCACCAGCAAAACCTGGTTTTGTGATTGCAAACTGGAGATTTGCAACTTTGTTGCATCAATTTTCTTTTTATTATATAACAATTTTCCGGTAACATCAAAAACAGATACTTCGCTCATATTTTCTTTAGTTGATGTAATTTTGATTATTTTCTCTTTTACAGAAACAAAAAGCGTCTGTTCCACATCTTCAGCATCGGTTATACCCAAAGATTTATTTGTATAACGCAAAACAAAACGGTCATCAAAAGTACCGATTCCAGTTGAAAAAGTGTAACCGCTACTTCTTAAATCATGAATCGAACTGGTTAATTTATCTTCCAAATAAATAGCCTGATTAAGCAAATTACCATCAGCCTGATCTATCGAAATAGTAAAATCGCCTTCAATGGCACTCTTATATCCTAGTGGCACAGTATCAGTATCTACAAAAGGGACAGCACGACCCTGAATTACCAATTTTTTTCCATTGTTTACACTGTAAAAATCCAAATATTTATTAGAATCAAAGGTAGCGCCATCATATCCTCTCTCTGTATCGTTTGTTGCTCCTCCTATGTATCCGATAAGAGTTTGCTTAAAAGCTCCTTCAGTATTGGAAAGGTTAAGCCATAAACGATTTTTTTCTACAATCGCTGGTTTTGAGGTTTTAGCTGGTTTAAAAAACTGATTGTTTGAACCAAAACGCATTGAATTGGTAAAAGTTATCGTACCAGGTAAGCTAATCCCGGCAAAAAAACCTTGTCCAGCCGCTATTTTACCATCTGGTGCCTGATTATTATATCCTGGAGCTGTTGCCGCTTTTTTGGTTACAACACCTCCAGTTAAATTATAACTTGCATAATCATTAACATTATATCGATAATAACCTCCTAAAATGACCGGTGTATTGTGTGTCCAAAAATACAAGGTTCCTTGTAAAATTGGATTATCTGTTATAAATTGATCCGCATCCAATGCTGATGGATAAGGGTTTCCGAGCAGGTAGTATTTTCCACTATCAAGAGCTTCTGTGGTCACGTTCCCATTGTTAGGCACTCCAATAAAGGAAGCTGTATAATCGGCCCTGATGGTATTAGAATAAGTTTCAGGCCCACGAATTATATACCCTTTGCCAACAGTCATATTCGTATTTCTGTCCGTAGGTACCCAGGCTGTTCCATTAAATCTAAAATATTTATCACTTTCAGTAAATTGCGAAACATCAATCAGTTTTTGTGGATTAACCGGAGTTGACCAATACACAAAATCAGCCTGAAGAATTTGCTTACTTGTTCTCTTGTAATTAATATTTCCGGAATTAACAGAATTATTAATCTGTATCAAACTTGCATTATTTTCAAAAGTGAATATACCTCCTACATTATTGACAAAATTTGTAATTGTCAAGGTGTGATTCGAATTCACAGTAACATTTGCACCTATCTTCACAACACATGAACAACCTGCTAAATCTCCTATTGTCTGATAAATTCCAGAAAACTCAATAGCATCTGTACTTATTGGCGGGCTTCCTTTTGACCATGTTGCACCGTCCCACACATTTGTAATAGGTGCATTTATCTGAACGTTTACAGTTGGCAATGAAAGACAACTAGCATTTTCATGTATTGTAAAAGTGTAATTTCCCGGAGCTAAATTAGGAACGGTAAAAGTAGTTCCTGAACCAGAATAAGTCTGATTAACAGTACCGTTGTTTTGCGTAATTGTCCAATTCGCTGCTGCGATTAATCCATTTAATACAGCGCTCCCTGTTGACGTAACGCAAGTTGGCTGGACGATTGTTCCTAAAATTGGCGTAGACGGTTTAGTAATAACAGTTACAGATGCAGACCCTCCTGTAAATCCATTTGGTCTTAAACATGTATTTGCACCTGTCACAGAAACTAATGTATAGGTTGTTGAACTGTTTATCGAATTTGTAAAAGGCGTAAAAGGCGTGCCACTTACCACTCCTGTTGCCGTGCGATCTGCTCCTCCATTTTCTTTGTAAATTATGGTATATGGCCCCGTACCTTGTGTGGCTGTAAAAGTCAATTGTGGAGAACCAGTTCCGCAAAATGGTCCATTAGCACTTAAACTTCCTTGAGGCAAAGGATTAATAGCTACTGATATTTCCGCAGAATTTAGTACAGCACATCCTCCACTTTGAACTACGGCTCTAAACTTGGTTGTTTCTGTTAATGCCCCTGAAACATAGCTTGTTGTTGTATTTACTATAGGAGTCCATGTAGAGAAAGGGCTCACTGTGGATTCCCAATTCAAAACCGAGCCAACATTTCCGGTCAATGAAAGTGTTCCACTTGTAGAACCATAGCAAACTGCGGTGCTGCCACCAATAACTCCACCAACTGTAACTGCAGAAGTAACTATATTGGCATTATTATTTAATGTTATATCACTAAAACAAGCTCCTGATGTTAATTTGGTAATTGTTATATTTCTTGTACCAACAGCGGTTAAACCTGTCAATGCAAAAGTGCCCTGGCCTGCCGTTGTAACAGTCATTGCAATACTTAAGTTATTCTGAACCGGATTAGTAAGATTATAAGTTACGCTATAAACTCCAACTGGCAAAGAACCTGCACTTCCTGCTAAGGTTATTGTTGAGGTTCCAGATGTAGTACAAACACTTGATGTTGAAACTCCTGAAATACTATAAATTGGACAAGTATAACTAATAATAACCTGACCAGCCGCTCCAGTTCCCCCAACCTGTGGCCCGCCCAATAAAGAATTCATAGCGCCACTCCCCCCTCCTCCAGGAGCAGCACCTTGATTTCCCGGAGCATTCCCTAATAGAAAACTTTCAACACGTAGACCACCAACACCGCCGCCAGTCCCACCAGCATTTCCACCAGCTCCTGAATTAAGTAATAGACCAACGGCTCCAGTGTCTCCATTACCTCCATTTGCTCCAGGGGCCTTTTCAGTAAGGCCAATAGAAGCTACATCTGATCCACCAGCTCCACCTAAAGGATTTCCTCCAGAATTATTTCGAGATCCTCCAGCTCCTCCAACAGCTAAGATGAAAGCTTCATACCCTTGAATAGTCGAATTTCCAGCTCCAGCTCCATTAGTTACCGCGCCACCTACAAGAACATTCGCGGTTATTCCTGCAACCAAAACATTTAATGTTACTCCGGGGGTAACAGCAATATTACTTCTTGCATATGCACCACCACCACCACCTGCTGCACCTCTTCCATTAAGGACAGCACCGCTGGCTCCTCCACCTGCTGCTCCACCACCCCATGCCTTAACATCCATAAGGGTAACTCCGGCAGGAACAAACAAAGTTCCCGTTGAATTAAACGTATGTGGAGGTTGTGCCCATAAAGAGAGTGATATGAGCGACAATAATGCGCTCAATTTAAGTTTAGTAGACCAAATTCTATTTCTAAATAGTTTTGGTAAAATAAAAGATGAAATTAAAAACGGAAAAAAAAACAACGACTTAAGTAAATATTTTTTCATACTCCGACATTTTTAATAGTTAAAAACTCAAATGAAAATTATTTTTAAAATTTAAATACCGCATAATTGAAAAAACAGGAATATAGAAGAAGTATCCTGAAATGGGCATTTAAATCTTAAGGCAGATAAAAACTATGCGTTTAGTTTTTTTGGCGAGAAAAGGAAAAATATGTAATACACCGTGCTTTTATGTTTGTTTATCGAATCACACTAACAAGGTACGATTTTTTTTACAACAATATAAAAATGTAGTTATAATTCTACATTTTTCACATTTAGTATTTTACCAATAAAGATTGCAACCTGAGTTGAACATCCTGCTCCTGTATCATCAATTTTTCCCTAGGGATTGATAGCTACAATTGTCCCGGCCGGAAAACTAATAGAACTTTGATTCGTATTAAAAATCCAATAATCTATTAATCATCACAATTAGTACATTCCCTGAAGGAGATGATACTATAAGGTCTCCAGAAGCGAATAAGGGGTCATTTATTGTTAAAGATTTTAGAGAAACATTTGTATTAAGCGTTATAGATGAGCCTTATCTATAATTAGATCATCACTTGCTGTAGGCAAAACACCGCCAATCCATGAGGTTGGAGAAGTCCAATTCCCCGTTCCTGTACTTGTTATCGTCGCTCCGTTTAAAAATCAAAAGTAGTTTTTTGTCCATCTCATGTAAAATTTAAATTTGACAATACATTTTTGAAATAAATTATTTTAAAAAAGCGCTAAGAAAACTTGCTTTTTTGAGCATTCTACCTTAGAGGATTTTAAACTGTTTTTTAACCTCATTTTTCCCAAAAAACACACTAAACAATTTACAATTTTAAACTAACTAAATCTAAATCATAGACTTATATTTTCACTGCAAAATAATAATTTTATTACACTAAGTTATTTCTTATAAATATTCTTTTTTTATGCAATTCAACATTTAAAAAATGTAACTCACCTGATAAATGAAATACACATTTTTTAGTTTTTCATTAAAAAATATAATGATTTGAAAAAAAAATATGTTAAAATTAATTTTAACATAAAAAAAAGCGTCAGAAAAGAGTAATTGGAGTAAAAGTTATTTCAAAAAAAGTTATTTCTTTTAGATAGAAATGACTTGTAAATAAGATTAAAATATAATTTTAGTGGTTGAATCAAATCCGTTTTCTAATCTAACTTTTATCAATAAAATTTGATTCTTAGAAGATAGATCTTCAATGACAAATTTGGTGTTTTCTACCCTCTGTTTTCTATAAATTTGTTTCCCTGAAACGTCAAAAATTATAACATCCTTAATATTATTTTGATTGGCATTTATGAGTATGTTCTTCTTGTTTGCAGAAACTATAATTTTATTGGTTTTTTCTGTCCAGGAATCTGTTTTTAAACTTCCATCCACAAAATTCAAATTAAAACGATCATTAAAAGTTCCTTTTTTTGTAGAAAATATATAAGCCCCGATTGAGAGGTCATATTTAATTTTCAAATCCTTATCGTCTATAAAAACAGACGTGTTTTCAAATATCCCATCTTTATGATCAATACTAATGCTGAATTCACCTTCTATTGTACTGGAATAACCTAACGGAATGGAATCTGTTTCTACAAATGGCAAACCCCTACCCTGAATCACTAATTTTTTATTTTCAACTTTACTATAAAAATCTACAAACTGGTTAGCATTAAATGATTCTGCATCATAATTACTATCATATAAATTCGTTGCCCCCTCAATATATCCGATTAAAATCTGTTTAAAAATACCTCCTGTACTTTTTAGATTCAACCATATACGATGTCTTTCGAACCTATTTTTACTACTTACATCATTTATCTTTTCCGGCTTAAAAAAAATGGAATTTTTTTCGGTAGTCCTCATGCTATTATTAAATTCAATAGTTCCTTCACTTAAGCTGCCTACAAAAAAAGCCTGTCCTGAAGCAATCTTTCCATCCGGAACAGTCTCGTTAATTCCTGATGTCAACGCTGCCCTGGTGCCAACACCACCAAGCCTGTTATAAACCGCATAATCATTCTGTGTGTATTTATTATTAGCATAAGGAGTATTATGTGTCCAGAAATAAAGGGTTCCCTTAATATTTTTTTTGTTTACATTTAAAAAGGCATCAGCGTCTAACGTAGACGGATAAGGATTACCAACTAAATTATAGATGTTTGCAGTACCAATATTTACATTAATTATTCCATTATTAGGAATGCCTTTAAAAACAGCTTCATATTTTTCAGGAATAGTTGGAGAAAAGTTTTTAGGTCCCTGAATAATATACCCCTTACCCACAATCATATTATCAGAAGGGCTTTCTCTTTGCCAGGCATAATTTAAAAAAGAATAATAATTATCAGATGCTGTATTAGGAGAAACATCAAGTAATTTTTGGTTATTTATGGGAGATGACCAATAAGTATAATCAGATTTAAGAATTGGCGAGCTCTTCCTTTTAAGATGCAGTATTCCCGTATTAATCATTTCATCATCTGACTGATATAAATTTGCTGTATCTTCTAAAACTAATGTTCCAAAACCTAAATAGGAAAACTCTATACCTAAAGTATTACCACTTAAAAGCGTAACTGTTTTTCCATAATCAATGCTACAACTGCATACATTTGCCGAGATCAAAGAAGGATAATCTTCCTTAAAAAACACTTCTTTTCCACCAGATGGAAAACCATTTGACCAATTGCTGCCATCCCAGACTGTAGCTTCCAGACAAAGTTTCAATCTTGCAATTCGATGTTTGGATATGCCTGAAGCCGAATTAAAATCTCCGCCAATCATCAGCCGCTGATTTGCTGTAAAACTCATCGTGTAAAGTTTGTTGTTAAGACGAACATCAAAAGAAGTATCAAAATCACCCGATTTCAATAAACGCAAAAGCCGCATAGACGTATAATTTTTGTATGTTCCGGAAAAAGTACCTCCAACTAAAATTCGATCATCGGGCTGCACCAAAATACTCCTTACATCTCCTTTACTAAAACCCGGACCCGATTCGAAAGAGGTATCCAGACTTCCATTACTATTTAATCGAACTATACGCTTTTGTGAAGATCCATTATAATTGATGAAACTTCCTCCTATGATAATTTTTCCATCAGATTGCAATGCCATTGCATATATGTATTTATCAAACCCGTTTCCGACATTAAAGCCTGAATCGATACTTCCGTCAGCATTTAATCGAACTAAACGTGAAATTGACTGACCATTAAAATTAGAAAAACGACCCCCAACCAAAATTTTCTTGTCGGGCTGAATCAAGATAGCTTCGATAATTGCATCGGCTCCAAGACCAACATTAAAACTTGTATCCCGTGAACCATTAGGTAATAATCGAATTAATCTGTTTACAGGAGTATCATTATAACGTGTAAAATTTCCTCCAACAAGGATTCCTTGATCAGATTGAATAGCCATTGCATACACCTGACTATTAAAACCTGTGCCTATGCTAAAAGTATCGTCAACTGCCCCATCAGGCAAAACTCGAATTATCCTATTGGTAAGTGTTTCATTGTATTTTGTAAAATTCCCTCCGCAAATGATTTTTCCATCTGATTGTAATACTCCTGTTTTAATTAAATTATTGGCTCCTAATTGTCCTGTATTAAAATCAGGATCTATTATTCCTTCTTCTAAAAGACGGGTAATTCTGGAAACAAAAACACCATTAAATTTTTTAAAATTACCAAACACCATTGTTTTTTTATTCTCCAGTGATAAAACCTTTAAAACCGAATTATCAAAACCAATTCCTGCTGCCAAATATCCGGTATCGTATTCTCCTTCCGGATTAATCTTGGCTAGTCTTCCCTGATTCAACCCGTCAAAAATCGAAAATGAACCTCCAATATACCAGGAACCTTCCAGATCATTTGCCAATGCCAAAACCGATGCTGAAGCAGGTCCGGAACCAAAATCAACATCTGTTTTTAGTACCCCATTAGAATTCAAAAAACAAACTCTGTTGACGTCACTACCATTATAAGAACCTGTAAAAGAACCACCAATCATAATATTCCCAAAAGTGTCAATTTTAATTTCCTGAACAGTACCTGCACTTAGACCAGAACCAGATAAAAAACTGTCGTCAATGCTTCCGTCATTATTTAACCGAATAATTCTATTGGCAAGCACTCCATTATAATTGGTGAATTTTCCACCTAAAACAATTTTACCATCAGACTGAACTGCCATAGCACTTACATCATCGTCAAAACCGGCACCGCTATTAAAACTCGTATCGACACGTCCATCACTATATAAACGGACAATTTTATTCCTTTGAATCCCATTAAAAGAAGTAAAGTTCCCAGTCAGCAAAATTTTCCCATCTGATAAAGCAATGACATTTGTAATATTTGATGAAGTACCCGAACCTGTTATAAAAGAAGTATCTAAAGAACCATTTGAAAGAATACGGGCGACCCGATTGACTGTTACGTTATTATATCTTGTAAAACTTCCCACAATTATAATTTTCCCGTCGGGTTGCGCAGAAATTTCATAAAGAATTCCTGTAGTTGCAGCAACTGAAGTATCAAACGACATATCATATGAACCATTTGAATTTAAACGAACCAATCTTCCGCAGCTAATTCCATTAAAAGAGGTAAAACTACCTCCAACTATAATTTTACCGTCAGGCTGAACATAAGTAGTATAGACTTTACCATTGAAACCGCTTCCTGTATTAAAAGTTTCATCTATAGATCCGTCAGGTTTTAAACGGGTTAGATAAGAGGATGGAATTCCATTAAGATTTAAATAATCTCCGCCGACAATTAAATTTTGATCGGCCTGTAAGCTTAAGCTCCGAACTGTATTATCGAAACCATCACCTATTAAACCATCATCAAGAGTATTAAAAGTTGCGTCTACCTTTCCTTGTTGTGCGTAAACTTCTGTTTTACTAATGCAATTAAGTAAAACCAATGAAACAAATAAATGTTTAATCAAAATCGAAAATATCAGGTTACTATTAAATCATAAGAATTAACCGTAATTTAAGTGGCTTTTAAAAAAAGCACAATACCCACTTTTAGTGATATTTAGATTTAGTTTAAGGATATCGATTTTTCGAAATAGCACAAAAAAAAGAGACGCATTATGCATCTCTTTTCGGTATTGTAAACATTTTTATTTATTGAAATATAATTTTTTTGGTAGCTGTAAAATCGTTTTCCAAAGTCACTTTTACCAATAAAACCTGATTGGCTGCCTGCAGGTTTGAAATTTGTAACTCTGTAGATCCAACTTTCTTTTTGTTATAAAGTAGTTTTCCGTTGATATCAAAAATCGTAACTTCTTTAATGTTTTCTTTTGCAGAAGTAACTTTTATCGTTTTATCTTTTACAGAAACTAAAAGTCCATTTTCGATATTTTCAAAATCACCA